>CAZAKE010000103.1:0-16818 GCA_964485495.1 uncultured Spirochaetales bacterium | reverse complement strand
CGCTTGGGATACTATAGCAGGTTTGCTGCCGAAGAGGCCAGCAGCATCCTACACCGTGCTGTTTTTCAGCACCGGTAGTCAAGAAAAATTATTCCGCATGCTGCAGCTGCTGCAACACCTCGGTCACGGAGGCATACGGATTGCCGCTTTGCTGCGGGTCGGTTAGCTTCTCTCTATAATATTTCAGCTTCGCGATGTTGAATTCCACTCTACAATAGCGACCCGCCGAAGCTACTTCGTAGGAATCCCGATACGATGGGGGACGTCACCGGAGACAGGAAGGCGGACGTGGTGTATCTCACCAGGGATGACGACCAGATCTACATCTTCAGCGTCAAGTCGGACGGGGAGTTGGGGCTGCACGAAGACCTGTTCGTCGATCCCGAGCCGACCCGCGGAACGGTATGTCTGCCCAACGTGGATGACGACAGCGCGGTGCTGCTCTTCCAGGAACAGGAACTTCTGTTTACCGATCCGGTGGTCGTAGCCGTCCTGGCCTCTCCGCCCTACTTCGGCAGTATCAACCAGGACGGCAAGGGTGGTACCGGGTTCGGCTCCATCGAGGGACATGCCCAAGAGGAGGGATCCAGCCACGGTTTTTCCACCGGTTTCTCCTTCGGAGCGAGTTTCAACGCTCCCTTCGGACTCGCCGAGGCGGAACTTAAGACCACGGTGGAGAACTCCTTCGACTGGGGCACCGCCACCACCCACGAGGTGACGGAGACCTGGGGGTACACCACCGGCGTTGGAGAAGACAAGGTTATCTTCACCGCCATCCCCTTCGACGTGTACTACTACGAGGTGCTCTCGTCTCCCGAAGCCGACCAGATCGGTGAAACCGTCACCATCAACGTCCCCAGGCAACCGGGGAATTTCCATCAGACCGTCGGCTATTTCAACTCACATACTACCGGCATCACCATCGACGATACCGTCCTTACTCACTCCCTGGGATCGCCGTTCTCCTATGATGACAGAACGGGAAGAGACGAACTCGAGTCGGATTCGGGCGGCAGGGGTCTCTTCTCGAACCATTCGGTATCTGTGGGAACCTCCACAACCGGAACTTCGGTGATCACGCTGGAGGATCTCACCACCGAGACCGATACCTACGAGTATGAACTCGGTGTCACCGTCGCGGCGGAGGTGTCGGCAGGGGGTGTCTTGGCCGGCGGAAGCGTGGGATACCAGTACGGCTACTCCTACTCCACCTCGGTAAGCCGGGGCACCTATATCGAGGGGGAGGTGCCGGACGTTCCCGAAGATGACTACGACTCGGACAAGGCCTTCGTGTGGGGACTGATGGCCTATCCCGACATCGCCGGCGGCCAGGAGTTCACGATAGTGACCTACTGGGTCGACAAGTGAACGACGGCCCGCGCTACCGCCGGGTCCTCCAGCCGAAGGCCACCACTCCCAACACGAAGAGCGCCACGGCGTAGGTGCACACCCAGAGCAGGTCTCCGGTCATATCGGCGAGTGAACCTCCCCGCATCAGAGTACGGCATCCTCTTACGGCATGTGCGAAGGGTAGCGCGTATCCGATCCGTCCGAGCCATCTGCGGAGAAGATGACCGAGTATGGGATCACCTCCAGAGAACTCGACCTGATCCGGGTACTGGCCTTGGGCCGCTCCAACAAGGAGATCTCATCGGAACTCGGGGTCTCGGTCCATACGGTGCGCAACCACATCCACTCGAACTCGTACCGAAGTCCTAATACTCCGGCAGCTCAGATCCAGCGGTACCCCAGCGGGGCATCGCCCAAGAGCTCGGAGATCTTCACGGGCCGGTGCTCCCTGATGCTGGTATAGGCCGCAACCCCGACCAGGATCGAGTAGGTGCCGTCCACCTGATTGGCCTTGCGGTGTAAGGGATCGTGGGGGGCGTCGGGGTCGAAGATGTCCGCCAGCAATACCGGGTCACCGCCGCCGTGGCCGCCCTGACCCATGCGGGGCTCGATCTCCTGGGGCTTCGAGAACTCGGGGATGTAGGCCAACATGGTCTTGCCCTTCTCCAGGACACCCGGCACGGTGCCGTCGCCGCTGATGTAGGAGTTCTCGTTCTGCCGCAACTCGATCCTGCCCTTATTGCCGTTGAACACGACCTGGAATCCCTCGATAGGATTGTAGGCGGTCAGCAGGTAACTCATGATGGCACCCTGGGAGTACTTCACCGACACGCTCATGGTATCCCAGATGTCGATATCCGAGGAGAAGACGCAGCGATCACGGTAGTACCCGTCGAACTGCTCGTTGTCCTGATAGAGCTTCTTGAGCTTCTCCTTGCTCGCCAGATCGAGATAGAAGGGGCACTTTTGGCTAACCGGGCAGGTTGCGCAGCGCTCGGAACGATCGTCCAAGCCCATGCGGGTGGCTGTGGCCGGGACGTAGTACCGCCGTGAGCCGTGGCAGAAGACCTCCTCCGGGTGATCGTCGATCCACCACTGCACAAGGTCGAAGTGGTGGGTGGCCTTGTGTACCAGGAGAGACCCTGAGTTCGCCAGATGCCGGTGCCAGCGTCGAAAGTAGTCCGCGCCGTGCTGGGTGTTGAGCTGCCAGGAGAAGTCCACCGAGTATATGTCGCCGATCTTCCCCTCCTTGATCATCTCCCTGACCTGAGTCCGGCTGGGCGAATAGCGGTAATTGAACGTCACCTGTAGGTTGCGGCCGGTCTCGGCACGGGTCCTGAGGATCCTGCGCGCCTTCTCGGCGTCGGTGGTCATGGGCTTCTCGGTGATCACGTCACACCCGAGTTCCATGGCGCGGCAGATATACGTGTCATGGGTGCGGTCGGGACCGGTCGTAACGATAACCGTGTCCGGCCTAGTTTCTTTCACCATGGTATCGAAATCGTCGGCGTGGTATCCGGGCACATCCAATCCGCTCTCTTCCTTTATATACTCCTGACGGAACTTCATTCGGCCCGGGTTATGATCGCACACCGCCACCAGGTCGATGGTGTCCTTATAGATCTTGATCATCGCGTCCAGATACATCTCGCAGCGTCCCCCGGTCCCAACCAGGGCGTATCGCTTCTTCTCCATCTCATCCTCCGTATCGTATTTAGTCTATTTCTCAGGCGACCTCCTTACGGAGGTCACGTGATTGCAATGGAATCTACACTATCGTCGATATCGACACTACTGTCACACTGCATAAAACGCACCGGACGGTTCTGGTCCTACATTCCGCTTCAGTGATACCTAGGTAGAATCTCTCACCACCAGTCGCGTCGCGGTACTCCAAAACTCTCCGCCGGGATCCAGCTCTCGACGGATCGCCTTCACTATCATCCTCCCGGCCATCTCCCCCAGTTCCATGGAGGGCTGAGCCACCGTCGTCAGAGCGGGGCTCGCCTTCTCGGCGGCCCACCGGTCGTCGAATCCTACGACGGCGATATCCTCGGGGATACGCACTCGCCGCTCGTGGAGCCGGCTGATGTAGTAGAGGGCCGCCTCATCCGAGTACATCTGCACTGCGTCGGGTGATACAGGTGCATCGATCATCATGTCGGCTAGCATGCGATAGTCAGTCCGCCGATCCCGGACATCGGTCTCGAACACCAGCGGTTCACGACCCAACTCCACCATCGCTTCCAGATACCCGGTGAGTCGGGTTATGTCACGTCGTGGCCCTGCATAGGCAATCCGTGCGTATCCCCTGTCGGCAAGATATTTGATCGCCTCCCGGACTCCCCTTCCTCGATCAAGCCTGATTATGTTGAACGGCATGTCGAGAGGAGTCGAGAGCGTCGTGACATCTCCAGAGTCGGTTTCACGCAGTGAGGGCGCATCTACAACAACTAGGGGCAGATCGACCGACCTGCACACCTGCTCCCAATGAATCACGAGATCGACCGATGGCGACAGGAGCACGAAACCGGCGGGGTTGCGTGCTAAAAGCTGTCCCGTGTGCAGGCACCGCTCCCGCTCGGTCAGATCTTGCTGCAGAAAGGAGAGTGAGACGATGTATCCCTCCCCCCGGAGACTCTCTGCGAGACCGGCGAGTTTGGTCATGTGCAGCTCATCGGTCGTACCGAGAGGCACCACCACTTCATGGCTCTGTCTGGTCTTGAGGGTACGGGCATGAAGGTTGGGTGTATAGTAGAGCTCCTCCGCGATACTGCGGATCAACTCCTTCCGGTTCTTCTCCACGTACCCGTCGTCGTTGAGGGCCCTGCTGACGGTCTTGATCGAGACGCCGGCCCGTTCGGCGATATCCCTCATCGTAGCCATGCCGCACCCTAACATGACATCGTTGTCATGTCAACGATGTCATAGCCATGCCGTCAATTTCATTGACTTTCCTAATCCAAAATAGCATACTGGAACTATAAGAATTACTGACAAGCAAACAAGGAGACACTCATGGCATTTACACTCGACATTGGCGCCAAGGCCCCGGATTTCACCCTCCCCGCCACCGACGGAAAGACCTACTCGCTATCCGACTTCGAGGACTCGGACTATCTCGTCGTCTTTTTCACCTGTAACCACTGCCCATTCGTCATCGGTTCGGACGAGGTGACTCGGGCTACTGCCGAGAAATACAAGGACAAGGGCGTGCGATTCGTCGGCATCAACGCCAACAGCAAGGTGACGCATCCGGAGGACGACTTCGAAGGCATGGTCAAGCGGATGAAGGAACACAACTTCCCGTGGGTCTACCTGTATGACGAAAGTCAGGAGATCGCACTGACCTACGGCGCGCTGCGGACACCGCACTTCTACGTTTTCGATGCGGATCGTAAGCTGCAGTACTGTGGCCGCGGGGTGGACAATCCGAGAGAGACCGACAAGATGACGGCGAACGACCTGGACAACGCCCTGGCGGAACTCACCGCCGGCAAGGCGGTGTCGGTACCCCTCACGAACCCCATCGGGTGCAACGTCAAGTGGGAGGGGAAGGACGCCCACTGGATGCCGCCGGAAGCATGCGATCTGGTGCTTACAAAATGACAAAATAGGCGCTCCCCGGCCGGCAGCGGGGCCACACTCTCGAAATCCGCATCACCCTGACGGGGTAATGCGCCACGCATCTCGGCCAGGACCCTCGCGAGGATTTTAGCGGGAGTGCTCTTACCTGAGTCCGTTCCCCGGCGATGCTCACCAGCAGGCATTCTTCGCGTGACGCTCTTCGCTCCGAACTCATACACCACCACTACGAGAGATCGCCAGTATTTCGTGAGGGACCGCCCGGTGTATGCCTGGAGCACGCCGATCTGGCTGCTGGATGAAAAGGAGTGACGGTTACATAAGGATATGCATCATCGGCGATTCTCGATCGTGTCGGAATCCCAATAAACAGACCTCAGCAATTCCAAATGTAGCAGTAGCTACATTTGGAATGTACATGATCACTCCGTGTTTTATGCCTTTTCGTGGCGATTCGACGAGGTACGAAGTCGATATCGCAGAAAAGGAACTGATATACGCCGCCCTTTCTATTTACTTTTCGAATTACTGAGCAGACCTGTGGACACCATGGCCAACCGGAGCGTCGAATCGAATGATACGCAGCGCGTTCTCTCTCGAACCGATCATATTCCCCCCATTACAGATATACGGTATCATGGATAACCACGATGAGAGAAGAGAGGACTATATGACCGACAAAAAACCAAATATCCTGTTCGTATTATTCGACGATCTGGGATACTCCGACTTCGGCTGTTACGGGGGGGAGATAAACACCCCTGTCATCGACAGGCTCGCGGAAGCAGGCGTACGGTTCGAGGGGATGTACAACTCGGCACGCTGCTGTCCCAGCCGGGCCTCGCTGATGACCGGCCTCTACCCGCCGCAGGCCGGGATCGCCGACTTCGTCAGCCGTGAACCGCGCCCCGGCATGGGCCCCGCCCATCTCGGCCGGATGCGGGAGGACTGCGTGACCCTCGCGGAAGTGCTGAAGCCGGCCGGATACAACTGCTACTTCTCGGGCAAGTGGCACCTCCACTCCGCCGCCGACCCGATCCGGCGTGGGTTCGATGAGTTCTACGGCTACACCATGGATCACTCTCACGATCAGTACGACGCCGGCTACTATCAACGGCTCCCGGAAGATCGGGCGAAGGAGATCGATCCGCCTCAGGGCGAGTTCTACGCCACCGATGTGTTCACCGAGTACGCGCTCGAGTTTATCAACCAGGGGCAACGGGCGGGAAAGCCCTGGATGCTCTACCTCTCCCACTCATCGCCGCATTTCCCGCTGCAGGCGCCCAAGGAGGAGATCGATCGCTACTACGAGACCTACCTGAAGGGGTGGGATGTGCTGCGGGAGCAACGCTACCACCGCATGGTGGAAATGGGGATCGTCGACCCGGAGGTCTGCCCCCTCACCGAACGCTCCATGGTTCCGGTGGACGATGACGCGGTGAGTAACGGATTTTCGGGCAGGACGAACCCGGCCTGGGACTCCTTGGACGAGGACCGGCGGAAGGACCTTGCCCGCCGCATGGCGACCTTCGCCGCCATGGTGGAACGGGTTGATGCCGGACTCGGACGAATCGTCGACAGGCTGAAGTCCACGGGTCAATTCGAAAACACCCTCATCATGATCACCAGCGACAACGGTGCCTGCTACGAGTGGGGTCCCTTCGGTTTCGACGAGTTCTCCCGCAAGGGCGTTACCCATCTGCATACAGGCGCCGACCTGGACAGGATGGGGCAGCCCGGCACGTATCATTCCTACGGCAGCGCCTGGGCCAATCTGTGCAACACCCCCTTCAGGATGTACAAGCATTTCACCTACGAGGGAGGCGTGTGCGCTCCGTTCGTCGCCCACTGGCCGGAAAAGATGAAGGCTGCAGGAACACAGGGGAAGTTTATCCGCGGCGCCACCCACACCACCGACCTCCTCTCGACCATGCGTGCCGCCGCCGGAGCCGAATATCCGGAGGAGCGCGAAGGCAATCCCATTCCGCCCGAAGAGGGGATCAGCCTTCTTCCGGCGATGAGTGGAGAGTCGATTCCGGAGAGGACGCTCTTCTTCTCGCATCAACAAGCACGGGCCGTGATCGAGGGCCCCTGGAAGATCGTGTTCTCGAAGCGCACGCCGCAGCCGCCGCAGTGGGAACTCTACAACCTAAATGAGGACCGGACGGAGATCAACGACCTCGCCGACCGGTACCCCGAGCGGGTCGAAGCCATGGCCGCGAAATGGGAGGAGTATCGCCTGCGTGTCGGCCTGGAGGAGTTCGTGCCGTGGAGTATTCCCGACAGAGAGGGAATCTCGGATTAAGAGCCAGGCCGATTGATACCTCGTCGTGCGAGCATTCCCATAGATGAACAGGCCTGTCGGCACGGATCCGGATTGGAGCCGGCGGCAAAGCGGAGCTGGAAGGCCGGCCATGATAACGCCGAGGGAAGGTACGCGGGTTTCACTGCGAACCTCAATTCAGACACGAAAACAGATACATAGGAGAAGAGATATGAAGATGATAGACGTTGCCGGCGGAAAGCTGAAGGTATCGCAGATCGAACTCCTGAAAAAATACGTGGTACATGACCTGGTCTTCAACCAGCTGCAGTTCAGCGTGACCCACACCGGCATGATCGACGCCGGTCTCACCGTCAACATGAAAGTGGAAAACTCCGTGGACCACGACGGCGGAATCCTCGACTATTGCCGGTTGAGAGGTATCACGATCCAGACCATCGTCGGCACCACCAAACCACAGCGTGTTCGGGATATCTGCGAGTCCGATAAAGTCACTCTCAGTCGAGAGGAGTGGTACGAGATCTACCTGGCTGCCGGAAATATCCTGCCGTGAACGGTAAATACGTTTTGAGGATAGTTGGATGAACACCCACGAGCTCATCGATAGGCGGAGCTTGGCACTCGCAAGAGCCATCGCGGATAGGATCGATGCTGATCCCGAACGTAGGGGATTGGAGAAGGCCAGAGCCACATGTACACGATGGATGATCCGACACGACAATCCCTACATTCGGGAGTGGCACACGATACTTCAGCAGGAATGGCCGGAGGTACGCGAGGTGCTGATAGACCCGTCCGAGGAGAGCATAACACTGCGCCAGTGTAATCCCTTTGCCGGTGTGCTCTCTCCAAGAGAACGGTGGAGGATCTACCGGGAGTTCCGGAAGATCGATGAATAGAACGCAGTTGGAGCATGTAATCCGTGCAGCCGGAGCCATCGCCGAGGCCGACGCAGTGATCATCTTCGAAAGCCAAGCGATTCTCGGTTCCATACCGGACCCGCCGGCTCACCTCACGGTATCGATGGAAGTCGATCTATACCCCCAAGAGTGCCCCGATCGTGCGGATCTGATCGATGGATCCATCGGTGAGGATTCGATGTTTCATGAGACCTTCGGCTACTTTGCCCACGGGATCGGTCCCGAGACCGCTATCTTGCCGAAGGGATGGGAAAGTCGCCTTGTTCCAATACAAAATGAGAACACAAACGGCATCACCGGTTTCTGCCTTAGCCTGCCGGACATCGTCATCTCGAAACTGATTGCCGGCAGAGAAAAAGATCTTGAATACGCCGAAATATTGTTCAAGGACGGATACGTGACGATTACAGATGTCGGATCATTGAGCACCACCGTTCCGACCGAATACAGAGATATCCTGAAAACCAGGATAGATGCAATCGTATCCAAGCTACCTCGATGAAATCCGCCCGTTCTCCTATCGCCGTCCGTCCCTCCTGTACTGAAGCGGCGACATTCCGGTATGATTTCGAAACTGCCGCGCGAAGTAACTCCCGTCGGAAAACCCTACCCTGCCGGCGATCTCGGTGACATTCAGTGAGGTTTCCTCGAGGAGCCTGCGGCCGATCTCGATCCGAACCTCCGTGAGGTACCGGATGGGAGGGATTCCTGCCGTCCATCGGAAGTGCCGGATATAGCTGCGGACCGACATCCCCGCCTCCGTGGCCAGGTCATCGAGGCGCAACTCCTCGGTATACCTGCTCCGTATACGGGTCATGGAACGGGCTATGCCCAAGAGGGGTTCGTTTTTAGAGGTTTCGCTGTCGGCAACTCCCCGGCACGCCAAGACGACGAGACCGGTCAGGAGGGAGACCGACATCAGCCTGAAACCCAGGGGCCGTGACGCCAACTCATCCCGGAGGTTCGCGGCCAGGGATCGCGATTCCGCCAAGTGCGCCTCGGAGAGTCTGAGTCTCGCACCGTTGATCCGCTCCAACCGCGAACGCGGTTCCAGTCTGAACAATGCCAGATATCCCGGAAGGGAGGTCAGCTCCTCCTCGACGCCGGATAAAATCCTCCGGTGGAAGAGGACGTTGGCGATCCGCAGGTAACGGGTCTCCCGATACCCATGAGAGATGGTGGAGGGAATCACGAAGGTGTCCCCCCTTTCTATCGGATACGGGGTTCCACCCAGAGTGTGAATACCCGAGCCTTCGACAACGATCACCAGTTCCGTGAAGGTGTGCCGGTGAGACGGAAAATCCTCCTGGGTGATGAACTGGACTGACAGGGGAAAATCCGGATCGGGAAAGACCGTGTCGTCCCACAGTTCCCATGTCTCTTGACTACTCATGCTTGTCTATACTCCCTTCAGTATCTTACCCCAACATATCCAATTTGGCAATTTCATGCTCATTTTTGGCTATTTCCTGCATGAAAATGAATGTCAGGTCAGATATTATGCTTTCATGCAAAACCGATATATCCCGTCAGTGCAGATACCATCTGTCGGGTGAACGGTTTCAACCATAGCGTACACCCAGTATACACATCGCAACAGGAGGAATGAGATGCGACCCACTCGATTGAGCACGGAAGAATTCAGAGACAAGGTCCTGGGCTGCTGGCTCGGGAAGAATATCGGCGGCACTCTCGGGGAGCCGTTCGAATGGCGGCGACAGGTGAACGACGTCAGCTTCTATACTCAGGATTTGGGCGG
Source organism: uncultured Spirochaetales bacterium (assembly GCA_964485495.1). GTDB lineage: Bacteria > Spirochaetota > Spirochaetia > CAZAKE01 > CAZAKE01 > CAZAKE01. The sequence goes on along the minus strand of CAZAKE010000103.1, from coordinate 6,920 downwards.
CGAACCGCTGCCGAATGACGACCTGGACATCCAGTTGCTCTGGCTCGTGGCCCTGGAGGAGATGGGCATCGACATCGATGCCCACACGCTGGCCGAATACTGGTGCCTCTACGTGACGCCCCACTGGGCGGAGTACGGAACCGGCAAGATCAACATGCGCTCCGGGCTGATGCCGCCGCTGTGCGGGAGTTTTCAGAACGACTATAAGGACAGCTGCGGTGCATTCATCCGCTCCGAGATCTGGGCCTGCATCGCTCCGGGGATGCCGGCCGTGGCGGCTCGGTACGCCTTCGAGGACGCCATCCTGGATCATGGCGACGGCGAAGGGACCTACGCCGAGGTGTTCTGCGCCGCCCTTGAGAGCGCCGCCTTCGTGGTATCTGATCCCTCCGAGTTGATCGAGATAGGACTCTCATACATCCCCGCTGAATGCGGGGTAGCCCAGGCCGTCGGCACCGCGGTGGAGTGCTACCGAAAGAAGACCGACTGGCTGAAAGCCCGTGACGAGATCCTGAAGCACCACCGCGGCAAGAGCCACGGAGGGCAGCTGCGGAATACGAGTCCCGCCGACCAGGAGAAAGGATTCGCCGACGGCAAGCTCGGGTATGACGTACCGAGTAACATCGCCATCCTGGTCCTCGGGCTGCTCTACGGCGAGGGCGATTTCGACACAACCATGACCCTCACCGTCAACTGCGGCGAGGACACCGACTGTACCGGCGCCACCGTCGGGGCAATCTTCGGAATCATCTACGGCGCCGCGGGCATCCCGCAGAAGTGGGTCGACCCCATCGGCCGCAAGATCAAGACAGCCTGCCTCAATCTAGGGGAACTGGGCCACTTCGGTAAACTGCTGCCCCAGGATGTGGACGAGATGACCGAACGTACGGTGCGGATCACCCGGGAAGTGCTGCTCCGGGAGACCGGGACGACCTTCACCGGAGAGATACCGCCGTTGGGCTGCCAATCGGCCGGCTCAGCTTCCGGCGGACCGGTGAGCACCGGCGATATAGATACGAATTCTCTCAAGTCGGAAGACCGGGGCGCATCCATCTACCGTGGAATGACGGGCCCCACCTTCCGGTCCAGGTTTTTTACCGTGTATACCGATTATGGCGATGCTCCGCTGATTCATGACGGAGAGGCCAAGCGCATCAAACTGCATATCGAGAATACCTACAAGACACAGAGTAATCTGACGCTGAGGTGGCGGTTACCGAAAGGCTGGCGGATCGCGCCGTCTGAGGAGTCGTACGTTATGAGCTTCCGTTCCAACTTCGAGAAGCCGGTGGATTTGGAGTACACGCTCTATGCCGATTCGGTGAAGGGTGCGGTGAATCGGGCGGATTTGGAGATCAGCATCGAGGGACGTCCCATAGTCATGCTCGTGGCGTTCACCCTGTTGAACGGGAACGCGTCCATGTACGGCGGGGATCCTGATAAGGAACCTAAAATTCCTCAGGAGGGACAATCATCCTGAGAAACGGGAATCATCAGGTCGCCGTCGATGCCCTGGAAGAAACCGCCGGTGCGGTGTATAGTTCCGCCATGAAGACGACCTTCTCGTTTGAACCCGCCCATACGGTCCACGGCTTTCAAATGGACGGCTACTGGGTGTGGTGCGGCTCCGCCATCCGGGCCGATGACGGTATCTATCATCTATTCGCAGCCCGTTGGCCGAAATCGTATCCGTTTTTCGAGGGGTACATCTCCCACTCACATATCGTTCGGGCAACCTCCCCGACGCCCGAGGGTCCGTACGAATTCCAGGAGGTAGTGCTGCCGGCCCGGGGTGAAGAGTTCTGGGACGGACAGATGACCCACAATCCGCAGATCGTACGATATCATGATCGATATTACCTCTTTTACATTGGAGCCACCTATCCCGGCCGACAACCGTCTCCTGAGGAACATCTCGATTGGGTGGAACATACACGTAAAAGAGCCTACGACTCCATCAGAATCGGAGTGGCGACGTCCGACTCCCTGGAGGGGCCCTGGCAACGGCGAAACGATCCGATCCTACTGCCGCGCCCCGGCAAGTGGGACGGGACGGTGGTCACCAATCCGGCGGTGTGCATACGACCCGAAGGCGGAGTCTATCTGTACTACCGGTCCAACACGCCCGACGGACTCAGGATCGGTGTGGCGTCGGCAGACAATCCGACAGGTCCTTACACACGGGTCTCGGACGACCCGGTCCTCCGGTTCGAGAGAGGTTACGTCGAGGATCCCTTCGTATGGTACAACGGATCAGAATACGAGCTGATCGCCAAGGACATCACCGGGGAGATCTGCGGCGAGGTGCATGCGGGAATCCACGCGGTCTCTTCCGACGGGAAACGATGGCACCTGAGCGACCCGGCGAAGGCATATTCGCGCGAACTCGAATGGGAAGGCGGCTCCCGCACGGTGCAGGGCAGCCTCGAACGGCCGCAACTCCTCTTCCACGAGGGACGGCCCACCCATCTGTTTGCCGCCACGGCGGACGGCCCCGGCGGATTTCGCAACGCTTCCAACACATGGAACACCGTATTGCGCATTAGAGAAAACAAAGAGTAACAGAAGCGAACAACGGAGAACAACAAGGAGTAAGAAATGACGATCCACACATCCTTTCCGAAATACGAAGAGTTCAGCCCCGCCGTGCCGGTCTGGTGCGTTACCCCGGGGGTAGGACGCACGATTCATCGGTTCTTCGATACACCGCCCTTCAGCCCCTCCAACAGGTATATGGCCCTGTTCAGGCTGCCCTTCGAGGACCGGCTTCCCGTACCGGGAGACCGGGGCGAGATCGTCGTCGTCGATCTCGAGGAGGGAACGGAGAAGGTTGTGGCGGACACCGCCGGCTGGGAACCGCAGATGGGTGCCAACGTCCAATGGGGCGGCGACGATGCCACGGTGCTCTTCAACGACGTGGATCAAGATACATGGAAGCCGATTCTGGTGCAGCTAAACCACGAGACCGGCGAACGCAGAACCTTCCCCGGCGGCCTGTATCACGCCAGTCCCGACGGTCGGTACGCCCTCGCCTCGGACCTTACCGCCATGTGTCGGACACAGTTTGGATATGGGGTCATCATCCCGGAAGATCTCGTTCCGCGGTACCCGGGATTCTCGGACGACACCGGCATCTTCATCACCGACCTCGAGACCGGCAAGCGCAAACTTCTCGCCTCTATCAAGAAGGTGATGACTGAGAGCGTTCCCGCCGAGGACCCGACGCTATACGAGGGCGGCGAATGCTATGGATTTCACTGCAAGTGGAGCCCGTCGGGGCGCAGGCTGGTCTTTACCACCCGTTGGATCCCGCCGGATTCCGATCGAGCATTCGACAACATCCGTAGAAAGCTCAGGTTCAACGTGTTCGTGATGGATGCCGACGGCGGCAACATCCGGCTCACGATCCCCTCCAAGCTATGGGAGCATGGCGGCCACCACACCAACTGGGTCCCGGACGAGACCAAGCTCTCCATGAACCTGGGCAACCATTCGAAGAAGCTTCGGCTCATGTGGGTGAACGTCGACGGGAGCGGCCTCGAGGAGATCAATCCTGTCTGGTCCGGGAGCGGACATCCGACGGTGCACCCCAACGGCCGGAATATCCTCACCGACACCTACGCCAACGAGCCCATGGTCTTCGGCGACGGGACGACACCATTGCGATGGCTCGATATCCATTCCGGAGAGGATCGGACCATCGTGCGCTTCCCCTCGGAGACGCCGCACCAGAAGGAGATCGGGACCCTCCGAGTAGACCCGCATCCCGCCTGGGACCGCAGTTGGCGGTTCGTCGCCTTCAACGCGTTTCTGGACGGTACCCGCCGGGTGATGGTGGCGGACATGCGGTCGTTACTGTGATATTCATGCATCCACGATTTCATGCACCCACGAGATTGACAGGCGCACCACACCGGAATGCCTCGATGTAAAGAAATTACACATCGATGCAAAATTGTGGGGTTTCCAACCGTACTACGACGGATATTCGGTATGAAAAACGGGCATGTCGCGGAGAAATCCTATTTCCAGTCGGCATAGTTCTTGCATGTATGGCTTCAGAGGAGTCTATATGTTTTTTATCGATATTCTAGTAGCCGTGCTGATCGGAGTGGTCTTCACCATTCTCATCAGGTCGATCGTTGAGACAGGAGACGGATTTCTCGGTTGGCTCCCGTTTTTCCTGGTTTTTTTCCTCATTCCGTGGGCGGGAGGCCTCTGGTATCCGGCCTATGGTCCTCCAATATTGGGGACATTCTGGTTGGCGCCGCTTGTTCTAAGCGTATTTCTATTTTTACTCTTCGCATCCTTCCTCCCACGCAGGCGGCTGCGCACCAGAAGAGAAGCCGTGCAACAGGTGCGAGAGGAGATCGTCGCCGGCAAGACTCTCTCCGCCTTCTTCATCGTCATGCTTGTAGGCGCAGTCGTGGCGATCATCTTCGCCTATCTCGTATAACGGCACCGTCTGTTTTCGTTGCGATAGATCAAGGAAGGCCTATCGGTCCTTGACGAATTCGCCGGAGTGACCGATACTTCCTGCAACGGCGGCTTCTCCCGTCGGTTTATTCTCATGAAGGTTCCGGCCCATGAAGGTCATGAATCGCGACCGATACATGTCTGATGCTACATGTCTCAGGTTGCATTGACTGAACCTAAGAGACCCCGTAATTTCAGGCAGACGAAAGGAGCGTAACAGATGGCACAAGGAACAATTCAAGGCTCAGGCGGCGGAAAGGCAAAGCGCCCGAACATACTGTGGATATCCTTCGAGGATACGAATCCGTTCTATGGATGCTATGGCGACAAGGTTGCCAGGACACCGAATGTGGACAAACTCGCGGCAGGAGGACGCATCTACCCCAAGGCCTTCTCCACGGCGGGGGTCTGTGCGCCGGCCCGATCGGCGGTCATCACCGGAATGTACCCCACGGCGATCGGAACGATGCATATGCGCACCGCCCACACCAACACCCACGCTCCGGAGTTGCCGACCCCCTACTCGGCGGTGGTGCCCCACTATGTCAAGTGTTTTACCGAGTACCTTAGAGCGGAGGGGTACTACTGCACCAACAACGTCAAGACCGACTATCAGTTCGAACCACCGGTCTCCGCGTGGGACGAACTCTCGACCGAGGCCCATTGGCGTAACCGGCCGGACCAGGACCAGCCCTTCTTTGCGGTATTCAATCCCACGGTTACTCACGAGAGCGGCATGTGGCCCTTCAAATGCCCCGAGCCGACCTTCGACCCCAAAGACATGCAGCTTCCGCCCTACTTCCCGGACACATTCAAGGTCCGAGAGGCCATGGCGCGGATGTACACTAATATCGAGACGGCCGACCAGTACATGGGGAAACTCCTCACACAGCTCGAGGAGGACGGCCTGGCCGACAATACCATCGTCTTCCACTGGAGTGACCATGGACCGCTGCCTCGGGGAAAGCGATGGCCCTATGACTCGGGAATCCACATTCCGATGATCGTGCGCTGGCCGGGTCACATTCCCGCGGGGGATATCAGCGACAGACTGGTGAGTACGGTGGACCTGGGGCCGACGGTTCTCTCCCTGGCCGACATCCCCATTCCACAGCATCTGCAGGGGAAGGCGTTCCTCGGAAAGCAGGAGATGGAACCGCGGGAGTATATCTTCGCCGCCAGAGACAGGTACGACGAATCGTATGACATGATCCGTGCCGCGCGGGACACGCGCTTCAAATACATGCGCCACTACCGGCAGGACCAACCCTACTTGCAGTGGATCCCCTACCGGAACCGCCATCCGATCCTACAGGAGATGTGGCGCCTATATATCTCCGCCGAACTCGAGGGCGATCAGCTGGCCATGTTCCGCGACCGACCCGCCGAGGAGCTCTACGACACGGAAACCGACCCGTGGGAACTGAACAACCTGGCTGGCGACCCGGCGTACAAGGAGCATCTTCAACGGCTCCGTGGAGCCATGGACGAATGGATCGCAGAGGTCGGTGACATGGGACGGATCCCGGAGAGCGAGATGGTGGAACGGTGGTATCCCGGCGGAAAGCAGCCGGCAACGGCCTCGCCACAGATCATACCCCTCGGACAGGGAGACGACACGGCCGACGGGGTCATGCCGGCCACCGGCGGAGGAACCTTCAAAGGGCCAGTCCTCCTGCAGTTCTACTGTGCCACCCAGGGCGCGTCCATGGTATACACGATAGAGAAAACTCCCGAAGACGGCGCGCCGATGCCGCCGCACATGCGAGGTCGCGGAGAACCCCGATGGCTCCTGTACTCACGGCCGCTCCGGTTGGAACCCGGCAGCTATCTTCTACAGGCCAAGGCCATCCGCATCGGATACCAGGAGAGCCAACTGGTACAGGCACGATTCGTGGTACCGTGAGCTCCGTCCTAGGAATCATTCGGCATATCCGGCATCGGTGAATCCGGAACCTGTGGACGAAGAGACGCCCGGCCTCGATATTCGGCCGGGCGTCGTTGATTCGAATGATTCCTCACCGCAGATGAGGATCATCCCTGCAATCTTAGACTTAGAAGTTCGACAGATATCTGTCGTACTGTTCCTGGCGAATCTTCAACAGTTCGTCGCTCTTCATCCTCTTTATCTGACTGACGAAGGCGTCCCATTCTGAATCCACGTCAACGTCGGTGAAGATCCAACGTGCCATAGTCTCCCATACGTATCCCGTCATCTCCTGCTCGAACTGGTTGATGAAGTCAGACTCCTCGGAGGTGGGGATGATGAAGGCAGCCGGCCAGTTCTCTTCGGGTACGTAGTCGAGATACACCTCGGTCTGCTCCTCGAGCATCATGTGCTCGGGGTACGGAGGTTTGGTGATCTTGCCGTAGCGGTCGTAGTAGCCCACCCCGAAGCCACCCGAACCGGGACAATGCTGGGCACGATGCTCGTTCTTGTTCAT
>CAZAKE010000102.1:0-16876 GCA_964485495.1 uncultured Spirochaetales bacterium | reverse complement strand
GAGCACAAAATGCACCTGCAGGACGGCAAAATCGTCTGTACAGAATGTTTTCAAAGCTACGACAGGGGATGGTGATCGGCAGAATCGCTTGCATCTCATGGGTATGAGTACACCGAAAAATCTACCTTTTTCACGAGAAAACAAAACAACCTGTCAGTCCACGGAATGTAGTATAGGTAGGTTTGCTCTATGTGCGGAAGCTGCAGGTGCGGGGAACAGTCCCTCTATCCTCAAAAATCATCCCCGGTTGTAGCCATGGAAAAGGTCCCGTGATTCACCCCTTTTGTGGCAATCAGCCTGTCTGCAATACTGCGAATCGCATTCGCCTTCCCTTTAAGGACTATTACTTCTAAACAGTTATGTCTTGAGAGGTGTACGTGAAGCGATGATATTACTGCCTCGTGAGTTTCGTGTTGTATCTCGGTTAGCGTATCGCTTATGTCGTGAGTTTCATGATTATACACAAGGGTGACTGTCGCCACGTGTGGCTTGTCCTTTTCCGATTCCCATGAGTTACGGACAAGCACGTCCCGTATCATATCTCTAAAAGCTTCTGACCTGCTGCTATAACCTTTGTCCGCTATAAGCGCGTCAAATTTACGGAGCAGTTTTTTATCGATAGATACACCAAAACGTACAAGGTTGCTCATTCATCCCCTATTTCCAAACACTAAATGGTAGGAAAAATAATCGAAGAGCGCAAGGCCGGAACCGGAAAAATTGGAAAAAACCGCCCTTTTTGGAGATGATGCATTGTAGGATCGAGCCCAGAATACAACACGAACTGATCTGAACGGGCCGATCAAACTCTTGTCGTACCCCGCGGATTGCGTATACTTAGTTGTATGGAACGATTCGATCTGACCACTTCGGTAAAAAAACAGAAGATCCCGGCCGATACGATCCTCGTCCTGCAGGGATCCGAGGAGAAGGCCGTAACCATGCTGCACTCCGGAATGGCGGAACTCCTCTCCGCCGGAGAGGGGGTCGACGCCAAGACACCGGAGGAGATCATTAGCGGCAGTGCCCGCGTCGGACTGATCAAAGGTGAGTCGGTATGCGGCATACTCGGGCTGCGAAACTCGGTCCCGCACCCGCTCTCCATCCGTACCATGACCGATTGCCTCGTGTCCAACACGCCGGTTGAGGTCGAAAAGTTCATCGGCATCCTGCAATCGAACCTGGCATTCAACCTCCAGGTGCTGCGGGCACTGGTCCAGCGGATCGAGTCCTCGGTGTTCCTCTTCAAGAACTATAAGTACCTTTGGCATAAATTCGCGTCCATCGCCGACAGCATCGCGTTGGCCGACGACTTTGGGCCGGAATTACTCGATATCGAACAGGCCGCGAGAAGCACGTCATCACTCCCCGAGTACTCGGCCTACCTCAGACATCGACTCGTTTCGGCAGAACGGCAGCCGCCACCCGCATGGGACCACAACCTCTTCCTCGGGAGGATTCAGGACTCCCTGAGTCTGTACGAAACACAGGACTCGATCACCATCGAATCGATCATCGACAATCAGCAGTTCATGTTCCTGAAGCGCATCCTGCGAAAGCAGAACGAGATCCTGACCGCCCTGTTCAACAAGGACGAACCGACGAACTTCTACGTGTTTCAATTTCTGGGCCGGACCCTGGAACAGATGCTGAGTCGGAACGCGGCGCTGGTCCTGGAGATAACCAGGTTGATGGAGATCCTTTACGGAGAGAACGGCTGGATTCAAACTACCCTTGATTCCCAGCCCCCCGACGACAGACAGACCAAAGTCTACAACTATTATCTCTCCAAGTTCAGTTGGAGATGCCGGAAGGACGCCATCAACCTCTTGGGAACGGACCTCAGCAAGGAGTTCCCGCTGTACACGAATCTGAAACAATACGAAAAACTGGACATCCCGGAGCTCGATCAGACAGGTGAAGTACAGCCGAATGAGTCGAACGGAAAACCGGCAATCACGGTGCAGGGAAACCGACTCGATAAGTACAACAACCTCATGCGGCGTATCCTCGAATTCTCCGAGATCGATCAGGAGAAGCAGAGGGCACTCATCACCAAGATGAACGCCTTTAAGAATATGGAGAATAAATTCGAGTCGAAAGGCGAGGTGAATGACCTGAAGGCAGACATCGCGAACCTTTACTGGGAGTTGTACGAAGAGTGCTTCCTCAAGATAATCGACACCGACTTGAAGGGATTCGTCCCGGGAATCATGCTCCACTTCGGACTGTTGGATGAAACCCTCATTCCCAAGGAAGATCTCCTTTTCATCGACGAGGCCTACACCAAGAGTCTCATCGTAGATCAGACCATCCCCGTGATGACTCTTCCTTACTTTCTCGAGAAGATATACAAGGCCGAGGTTCAGCCGTCCATCACCGAGATGGGTGAACCGTTCAACAAGGTCCTGAAAAACCAGGAAAGGATGACGAAAAAAGAGACGGCCGAAGCCTATCTGTTCCAGGACACCGCGGAAGATACGGTTAGATATGAACTCCGCGGCATCGTCAAAGACACCATCGGCCTCCTCTTCGGCTCCAAGAAACGGGCCTTCCCGATACTGTGCAAGGAGGCCCTGGTAGGCACGATGGAGCGGGTATTCCAGGAACCCGAATCCCTGGCCGAACAGATAGACGTGTTCCGCAGCCGTGACTTCTCGATGTTCTACCGTGAAGTCGTCCTGCATCACAAGTTCGGCACCGATATCATCCGAAAGGAGATCGTGCCTAACTTCGTACTCTATCCCACCGCCGGTTCGCGCATGATGATGTGGCAGGAACTGGACGGCGCCAAACGGGACACCCCCGGCAGGATCTTCCTTCCCCTCTGTTTCAACGAAAAACTCGACGATGCGCTGTTGACGGTTATCTCTCAGTTCCGCTGGGAGCTTCAGAAGACCATGGCCGGGGCCAAGTGGATGGACCCGGTGGAAGGAGGGCTCGCCGGAGCGTATTACGACTACATCACCTTCTTCAAGAAGAACACGAAACTGAGCCCCGAAGCCAAGGAGAAGATCAGGGCCCTCATTAGGAAGACCAGGTCCGACCGGGATCGCTTCACCAGCGACTACACCGACTGGGTGATGCACGAATATGAGGGCAAGATCCGGTTGAATCCGGTTGCCAGAGAGATACTCTACCGATACTGCCCCTTCGACGCAGAGAAACGGGAAGAACTCGGAAAGAAGGGACTCTACGCCGACCTGGAGATGAAAGGCCGAAACCGCACGCGCCGGGATGTACTGAAGATGGAGACCAGGCTGAAACGGTTCGAGCGCGAGGGCATAGCGGTTCCGGAAGACATGCGGCTATACTTCGATTTCCTGCAGAAGTGAGTCGAGGACCCTACTCTCAGTTACAACATTTTGTATACTCTTGTTCCGATCTCGAGATACGTATATGCTGAAAAAAACCAGTTTGGAGGCGTTCGAATGGGGGATTCCGTACGATTTGGGATAATCGGCCTGGGCATGGGAATGGGCCGTGCCAGGAGTTGCACGCAGACGCAAGGCGCCGAACTCGTGGCCGTCTCAGACATCTGGGAGGAACGGGCGAAGGCGGCACAAAAGGAGTTCGGCTGCGAATGGATACACGACTACCATGAGATGCTCTCGCGCTCCGATATCGACGTCATCGGCGTCTGGTCTCCCAGCGGGATGCACTCATCCATGGCCGTCGAGGCTCTCGAGGCCGGCAAGCACGTGTGCATGACCAAGCCGATGGACATCGAGACCGGCATCTGCGACCGGGCCATCGAGACGGCCGACGAGAAGGGGCTCGTGTTGGCGGTGGATTTCGACTCGCGATACCGGCCGGTGAACCACCGCATCCGAAACGCCCTGCAGAGCGGCGCCATCGGGACGATCGCCCTGGCCGACCTTCGCATGAAGTGGTACCGCACCCAGGGCTACTACGATTCGGGAAAGCCGGAGGGGTGGCGGTGCAGGATGGCCACCGAACGAGGTTCCTTGGCCAATCAGGCGGTCCACTTCCTCGACCTGATCCAATGGTGGATGGGCCCGGTGGAGAGGGTGATCGGCAAACGGGGGACCTTCGCTCACGAGATCGAGACGGAGGATACCAGCGTGGCGATCCTGCAGTTCGCCTCGGGAACCTTCGGATCCATCGCCACCACTACCTGCAGCTTCCCGAACCTCGGCACCACGGTGGAATTCACCGGCGGCAAGGGCACCCTCACCTGGCAGGACCAGGGCATCACCCGTTTCGTGGCGGCCTCGGTACCGGATTCGTCCGGCGAACGCGGAGCGTCATATGACCAAGCCTTTTCGGTGAAGGCCGAACCGGTGGAACTCGACATCGAGAGCTTCGAGTGCCCCGAGGACCTGCCCGCCGGCATAATGGAGGACATGGTTCGCGCGGTGCGGGACGGAAAACCGGTGCAGTGTGACGGACGTGAGGGCCGAAAATCCGTCGCCCTCTTCGAGGCGGTGTACGACAGCTCAGATACCGGCGAGTGGGTCACGCTGTCGTAAGCCCAAGTCATACGTCCGATAAGCGAGGATATTCGAGAACATCTAACGATGATAGAGACATGTGTATTCGCCGACCGGTTCCGCTGGCTGCAGCCCGCTACGGTGAGTGCCCTACGGAATCTGAACCGATTGTTGGCCGAGGTGCAGGGCGGATTTTAACCACTTACATGGGGATCATTCCTACGGTTCCCTTTTCCGAGACTGGAGGAGAGAGGAGTACAATGATGTTATCCGGAAGAACGGCAATCGTGACCGGAGCCGCCCGCGGCATGGGACGGGCGTTCGCCCTGGAACTGGCCGGCCACGGCGCCGACGTGGCGATATGCGATATCAACAGTGACGGCGTCAACGAGACGGCCGAGATGATCCGAAGGGCCGACGGAGTCGTTTCCGCGGCGGAGGTGGTGGACATCTCGTCGGAGGCGGAGGTGACCGCGTTCATCGCGGACCTGACACATAAGAACGGTGTGGTGGATATCCTCGTAAATAACGCAGCCATACACCCGCTGCACTCGATCGAAGACATCACCCTGGATGAGTGGGACAGGGTACTGGCGGTGAATCTCAGGAGCCTCTTTCTTCTGTGCCGGGCGGTGTTGCCGGGGATGCGAAATCAGAAATTCGGCCGCATCATCAGCATCGCCTCGGAGGCCGGTAAGAACGGCGGCACCATCTGCGCGCCCCACTACGCGGCATCCAAGGGAGCGATCCTCTCATTCACCAGGAACCTGGCCAGAGCGGTGGGCTCCTACGGCATCACGGTCAACGCCATCGCTCCGGGCCGGATCGCCACGGACATGGCCGGTCAGGTCTCTCCGGAGCAGAACCAGGTCTACATCGATAAAAGTGCGGTGAAGCGATTGGGGTCGGTCAAGGACGTGGCCTGGGCGGTGGCCTTCCTCGCCGACGAGCGGTCCGGCTTCATCACCGGCGAGACCCTCAACATAAACGGCGGAACCCTGATGGATTAATCCGCCGGTAGAATACCTTTGGATAGGATGAAGAATACATCTTCGGCAAACATATTGATACCAACATTGGAGGAATAGATGAACCCCAAAATCGCAATCATCGGAGCAGGCAGCGTCTCGTTCGCACGGAAGATCGTCAACGACCTACTCTTCAAGGAGGGCTTCGCCGAGGCCGAATTCCGGCTCATGGACATCGATCCGGAACGGTTGAATTTCGCCGAGCACACCATGAAACTCGTGGCGCAGAAGCGGGGTGCACAGCCGTCCTTCATCCCTACCACAGACAGGCGGCAGGCCCTGGACGGCGCCGATTTCGTCATCACCATGATTCAGGTGGGTGGCGAGGCGGCCACGAAGGTCGACTTCGATATCTGCAGGAAACACGGTCTCAAGTTGGTCATCGGCGACACCATGGGGGTACCCGCGGTCTCACGTACACTCCGGACCCTTCCGGCGATGCTGGAGATCGTCACCGACATGGAGGAGCTGTGCCCGTCGGCACTCCTGCTCAACTACGCGAATCCGATGGGGATGGTGATGTGCGGACTGCAGCGCGCGAGTTCGGTGGTTTCCGTGGGGCTGTGCCACGGCGTATTCGGCACGGCCATGAAGCTGGCCCGGTTCATCGGCGTCGATTTCGACCGGGTCAACTACCTGTGCGCCGGCATCAATCACATGGCCTTCTTCCTGAAGTACGAGGTGGACGGCAAGGACGCCTATCCTCTCATCCGGGAGGCGTTCGACACGACCCACAAGAATGAAGAACTCGTACGACAGGAGGTGTTCCGCCGATTCGGCTACTTCATGACCGAATCTTCGTACCACCTGTCGGAATACGTGCCCTGGTTCGTGAAATCAGACGAACTCATCGCCGAATACGACATCGCCATCGACGAATACCTGGCCCGTAGCTCGGAGAACACCGAGATCTTCCGCAAGGTAGAGGCGGCTTTCAAGGAGGGACGCAACCTGTTGGCCGGTGAGGGAGAGCCGATCACGCTGAAGCCCCGCTCCAGGATGCGGCAGGGCCACGCCGAAGCCGGCGAGGTAGTGGAGGCCTTCTCTATCCCGGACACCTCATCCAGTGAATACGCCTCCTTCATCTGCGAGTCCCTCTGGACCGGGAAGCGGTTCTCATTCAACGGCAACGTGTTGAACAACGGCGCCATCGGGAATCTGCCGCAGGATGCCTGCGTCGAAGTTCCCTGCCTGACCGATAGGAACGGGATTCAGCCGACGGTCGTGGGCGATCTTCCGCCGCAGTGCGCGGCCATGATCCGCACGAACACCAACGTGCAGGACCTGGCGGTCCGGGCGGTACTGGAGCAGAACATCGAGTACGCCTATCACGCCGCGCTGCTCTCGCCTCTCGCCGGGGCCGTGCTCTCCACCAAGAGCATCACCGCCCTGATGGATGATCTACTGGAGGCGCACGCGGGTATCCTGCCCCTCTGGTGCCGGCGGTAGCGGGCGTTCACCCTTCGAAGTAGACGCCGTCGGCTTCGAGAGTTTCGCGGAGCAGCGCATAGGGCAAGGCTCTGGAGACATGCTCCTTGAGGGCACAGAGCGCGGCCGCCGTGCCGGCCGCCTGCCCCTGGCCCATGCAGGCAACGGTGTTCCTGGTAGACATGTGGGCGTCGTGGTCCGACGTGATCATCATTCCGGTGGCATACAGGTTCTCGAGACCCTTGACCAGCAGGGCCCGATAGGGAATGCCGTATGTGCCGCCGCCGGCGATCTGCAATCTGGGGGCAGTATCGTGGAAGCCGTAGACCATGATGTCGTCATCGAAGTGCCGGGCCGAGAGCACGTCATCCCTGGTGATGTCGTAGTCGCAATCGATGAGGCGGCCCCTTCGGATGCAGAGTGACGGACTGGTCCGGGTGATGAAGGCCTTCTCACACCCGGGCACGAACTCCCGAAAGAGCTGAATCGCCGCCGCCTGCCGTCGCCTAAGTTCCAACTCCGCCAATGCTACCGCGTCACGGTCTGTCGGACTCACGGGCATCTTGTAGTTGAGCTTGATGAACATGAAGTAGTCGTCCTGGGTTGTGGTTGTCACCGACGCCATGCCGATCTCGCGAGCCCGTGCCGTAAATTCACGGGGAAGCTTGTCGGCATGAGCCTGAAGCCGGACGATCTTCCCCGGTTCACCCGACCGGAGGCCCTCGGAGTACTGTGAGAGTGCACCGTGCTCGCGCATGAACGCACAGTACTTCTCCAGACTGACCCCGCCTACCCCGATGGAGTTGGCCACCGGATAGTCGTTCGGTTCGCTGAACCCGGCTCCGGCATGGGCGCACAGGTCGCCGTAGCCGGTGCAATCGACGAAGCTCTTTGCGGCCACGAACTGCCGACCCGACCGGCTCTCGACAACGGCGCCTTTCACGGTGCCGTTGTCGGTCGCCGCCCCGCAGAGAAAGGAGTTGAGCCAGAGATCGACCCCGGCCTCCTCCAGCATCTCCATCGCCACCAGCTTGTATATCTCCGTGTCTACGGCGGTGCAGACGGAGTCATAGTCGAACCCTTCGGTCATCTCGGCGTGGCCGGTGGCTCCGCCGCGCACAGTCAGCCGGTCGGCAAGCTCGAGGGGGATGCCCTTCACGACCTGCCGCTTCTCGACGCCGGGAAACGCCTTCCACAGGTTGTAATAGCTGTGCAGCGCCGTACCGCCCTCCACGGCGACGCCGCCGACATACCCCTTCGATTCGATCAATACCGTTCGAGCACCGGTGCGGGATGCGGCAACCGCCGCGACAACGCCGCCGGTACCTCCTCCGGCTATGACTACGTCATATTCAAACACGGGTAGTTTCTTTTCTGGTTCGGTATAGTAATTCATGTGTACAAAATCTCCCTTCTGTAGTGATTGTAATCGTGAATAAAACAAATACCACTGTCAAGTACACGAGGATACCGCTTGCACAACCTCTCGTTCATGGATATGCTTCCCCTTTAGTTTCATAGGAGAGGAGTAATAGATGGCGGCAACATTCCCACGAACCGAGGTCGGTGGTGTATCGGTCTCGAGGATGATCATCGGGTCCAACTGGATCCTCGGATACAGCCATACCAGCAAGGCTGCGGACACTTTGATAAAGACACGGAACGGCAACCCCGAGGCGGTGGCGGATATCGTCGAGACGTTCCTGAATGCCGGGGTGGATACCATCATGGGGCTCTTCTCCCGTAATCCTCACCTCAGCGACGGGATCCGCATGGCTGAGGACCGTACCGGAAGGAAGGTCATCCGGATCGATACTCCCAACTTCAACGTCGACGACAATCCTGCGGCGCGGAAGGAGGCCGAGAACACCATCAAGGCCTCGAAGGCGGCGGGGGCCACCTTCTGCTTCCCCCACCACGGCTGCGGGGAACAGTTGGTAAACAAGAACACCAAGACCATCGACCGGTTACCCGACTACCTGAAGATGATCCGGGACAACGAGATGATCCCCGGATTGTCCGCCCACATGCCGGAGATGGTGGTCTATTCGGATCTGAACGAGTACGACGTCGAAACCTATATCCAGATCTACAACTGCGCGGGGTTCCTGATGCAGGTGGAGATCGAGTATATCCATCGGGTAATCTGGAATGCCAAAAAGCCGGTGATGACCATCAAGCCGATGGCCGCGGGACGGGTGAGTCCCTTCGTGGGGTTGACCTTCTCCTGGCACACAATCCGTCCACAGGACCTGGTGACTGTCGGCTGTCTGACGCCGCAAGAGGCAGCCGAGGATATCGAGATATCACGGGCCGCTCTCGAGAACAGGCCGCCGGACCTGGAAGGCCGGTCGAGTCCGGTGAAGACGGCAATCATGAAGTGAACCGGGTGACCCGGGGTCAACTCCCGCGGTAAATTCTCCCCTCGGATTCGACGCCGAAACGGCGGATGAACTCTGCCAGGAACTCGAACCGCCTGTCGAATTCGGCGGCGGCGAACCCGTAATTCAGGAGTCCCCGGCAGGTATCGATGTGCTTCCTGAACTCCTTGCTCTGCCAGAATTGGATTGAACCTTCGGGACCCTTGTCCGAATGTAACTGATACGCGAAGTTCAGCCACACCTCCTGGCTACCGAAGTGATCCAGTATGTCCGCATCCTGCAACAGATGGAGCTCGTTATCACCGCCGTAGCTGCCGGTCTTTCGATAGCAGTGAGCTCCGACGAGAAAGGCGACCCGTTCGAGTTCCTCAGGGGTACACTCGTCACGAAGATACTCCCTCACCAGGAGAGCTCCGATCTCCGCGTGGGGGGTAAATCCCTTGCCGACATCGTGAAACAGTGCGGCCACCTGCAGGATGTCTCGCTGCAGCTGCAGCCCGGCAGGCAGCTCCTCCGCGAGATCGAAGACCAGCGCGGCGACCCGTTTCCCGTGACGCCTGATGTATCCGGACTCACGCAGGGAGTGCGGCCGCCTCGAGGCCATCACTTTTTCGGCGATGGTATCACAGCGATTGATGTTCAATATTTTCTCCTTCTGTCGGTGATCATGCAAAGAGTTTCCCAGGGGGCGTTTCGCCTGTTCCCATAGTTCCTCAATCGTCGTCCTCACCGCGATATTCGGTCGGTGATACGCCTTTGACCCTCTTGAACGCCCTTCTGAATGCATGCGTCGAATTGTATCCGCATCGTACGGCAACCTCCTTGATGAGGAGACCGTTGCGTTTCAGTAGATCGGCGGCGTAGGCGATACGGGTATCTTCGAGGTATTCGGCGAAGGTACTCCCAAACTCGTCCTTGAAGAACCGGTACAGATAACTGACCGAATAATTCGTGAGGCCCTGTAGATCCGATATCTGTATATTCTGATCGGAGAAATTCTCTTCGATAAAGGAGAGTATCTCCCGACACATGGATCGGTGTCTATCAGACAAACTCTTCTGAAATACCATACAAAGCCGTTCGAGCTCCTCCTCGATCAGCGAAATTCGTTCCTGGTTCTCGGGAACACGCTCATACCCATGGAGGAGTGTCGCGGCACGATCGCAGTCCCCCGACATATCACAGAGCCGAATAGCCGTACCGAAGAGTTCCCGGAGTAAGAAGCGCTTCACGTCCGGCGAGATCGTCGGATCATGGATTCGTGGATAGATTATCTCGTGGATATGTGCCTTGACGTCGGACCATTTCCCCCCGCGAACGAGATTGATGATCCGCTCCTCCTCCTTGAGAGGAAGGCACACACAGGTATCCGCCGGTGCAGGCCGGAATGTATCGACGGAGACATGGGTCTTGTCCCGTAATGCGTGTCTATACTCCATGATCCGCGCCGCTTCGATCCACGATCGGTTCACGGTGAGAACATCGCTTCGCAGGCTGCCGGTAGTACAAAATATCCGTACCTGGTACTTATCCATCAGCTCCGCCGCGGCACGGTGGACACAAAGGTCAATCCACGTTCTATATTCATTGATATGATCGCTGTCGATCAGCACGACGAACGAAAAGCCACGCTCATCAGGGCGGATCAGTACGTTGTTTCGAAAAATCCGGCGAAGCGTACCGACGGCAAGATCCCTTACCAGGTCCATCTCGACGACCTGTTGGACGTCCAGGTTGTCCGAAAATCCTTCCACAACGAGAATACCGGCAACGAACCGGAAGGCCGCTATAGTAAGATTCAGTTGCCGGGAGAATTCTTCGGCGTCCGCGAGAGTCGGAAACCCCTCCGATAGCAGCCGGTCCATGAAGGCCTCATGCAGAAACCCGTACTGCTTCCTGACCTGCTCTCTCAGATCCATGTTCTTCGAATTCAGCGATTGGTGTTCTCGGAGGAGCCGTTCGATGCTTCTCTCGATGAAAACGAGATCGTCACCGCCGCGGTCCCGTCCGGAATCGGTGAACATCTCCTGCACCATGGCGAACATATGCCGCAACGGACCGACGTTTCGATAGGAGAACAGATACGCCACCAGGGCCGCAAGGCCAAACGAGAGAGAGAGTACTATGATGATATCGTTTCTTGCCCTCGCCGTCGCCGTAATCATGTGTCGTTCGGGGAGGGCCGCGACAAAGTGCCACCCATTCTCCGCGGAGACCGCCCAGGTCAGCGTCAATTTGCCACGGTCCGTGGAGACCTGCGTATATCCGTCCGGATTTCCGTCAAAAGGCACGGATTCGAGAGACGTTGGGATCTCATCGGGATATGTGTACATGACTTCGCCGTTTTCATCGGTGATGTAGACGTAACTCGCATCGCCGGCATAGGCGCGGTGCAGCAGTACCTCCAGAAACCGCGGTTCCAATAGGGTCAGGATGACTCCCCGGGGCCTGTGCGGATAGGCGATGGGGATGGATTGCACACAGGTCACCACCCTCCTCCACGTGTCGTCGATACGCAGGTCCCTTTCGGGGAGGATCATCCTGTTATGGTATTCTTGGAAGAGAAATCGATTCCACTCCGATAACGTGTATTCCTCGAACTGAAACGAATCCCCATAATAAAATCGTGCGTTCACGGAGGTACCCTTTCGGGATATCACGATGTCCGAATCGACAAAGAAGACGAAGTACTCCTGGATGAACGTGTTGTACAGAAATGGGCTGTTCAAGTATTCATTCGCGGCATACACCTTGTATACGTTGGGAGACCCCTGAAGGCTTTCGCGGAGATCGAACAACGCGGTTACATCGGGGCTCACGGAGATCACCTGGTTGAGACTCCACACCTCGCTCAACCGGCCGTCGAAAACCGAGGCTATCTGGTGTAGGTCGTCGATACTCTCCTTGATTACCTCCCGCTTGGCACTCTGAATCCACGCGTAATAGACACGGGTACTCACCCCGATGGGTATGATGAAGACGATGAGATAGGAGATCAGGAAACGACGAAGCAGGCGCCACCCGTCGGTCCGTCCGTTCCGACTAATTCGATCGAAAATATCTGACGTAATCGTACGCATATTCGGTCGGTTAACTCATTCCAGCAGGTTCTTGTGCTTGCGAATCGGATGAACCATCCGAATATGTCAGTATACCAGGTTTCAAACAAAAAGTCGCCGGGATGGATTCCCGGCGACGGTTGGTCCTTGCGATTCATGAAGACATTCGGATCATCGGCAGGAGGACTCCATACCGCCGATCTGGCCGTCTTTCTATGAATCGATACGGTTTAATTATACTGTCGGTCGTAGGCCGTCTGATACAACTCAATCCACTCGTTCAGGCCGATCCCGTTCAACTGATCGACATACGCATCCCAGTCGCTGCCGAAGATACCCTTGGTGACTCGGTATTTCTTGAAGGCGATGATGATTCCGCCCATGGGAATGTATCTGAAGATGATCAGATACGCGAACGGTATCAACATGATGGCATACAGTTGCCAGTGCCGGAGGAAATTCAGCCGGAAGTTGTTGGATGGTGTCTGGTGGTATTGATGGATCCGCGTGTCCGTCGGTTCGCCTGCGATCTTCATATGACTCGATCTACTCCATGCGTACAATATTCGGTCCCGCTATGGTACCCCCGGACTCGTGAGTGCGCAAGGTACAATTTTCGACATGGCGTACATTCCCTGATATCCGGCAATCCGGATTTCTTCAAAAAGTCGATAGTTGTATTCCGTGAACAGAGAACGCGAGTGTCGGGATAGCACAAGGAACGTAGAGGAGGTACAATGACGAATCGAAGGAGGAGTATGCATGAATGTGATCTTCGTGATGTCCGACAGTCTCAGACGCGACCATATCGGAGTAATCGGCGACAAGGGGATAAAGACCCCCGCGCTGGATAAATTCGCCGCGGAGGCCGTAGATTTTCCCAACTTCCGGATGGGCTCCTATGCCACCATCCCTCAGCGGACCGATATGTTTACCGGGCGGTCCTCATGGGCGGAGAGACCGTGGCAACCCCTCGAGCCGGACGACGTGGTACTGGCCGAAATCCTCTCCGAGGCGGGAGTCTCCACCTATCTCGCCGGCGACACGCCGCACATCTTCCGGATGGGATTGACCTTCATGCGCGGGTTTGACGGATACCACTGGAGCCGTGGATCCGAGGGAGACATCTGGTGGACCGACTACTACGAGGAAGCGGCCTACACCTCCCCTACCGGTAAGGGCCGGGTACGGTTCGGCGAGGACCGCTACAAACCTTTGTGGGCGCAGGGACGGAGGAGAGTCAAAGAGCTGGACTGGACCACTCCGCAGACCTTCGATGCGGCCATCGAGTGGCTGACCCGTAACTACCGTCGGGAAAACTTCTTCCTATATATAGACACCTTCGATCCCCACGAGCCATGGGATCCGCCGCGGTGGGTCAGCGATCTCTACGATCCGGACTACGAAGGGGAACCCTACGCCTGGGCCGAATACGGATCGGTGAAGCAGTACGGGGAAAAGGAGCTCAAACGGCTGCAGAGCCTCTACGCCGGCGAATGCACCATGGTTGATCGCTGGTTCGGACGGCTCATGGAAACACTGGATCTCCTGGAACTGCGAGAGAATACCATGGTGATCTTCATGAGCGACCACGGCCACTATCTCGGACATCCCGAGGATGGTGGCCAGGTGGGAAAGCACACCGGGTACAGAACCTCCGACGGCAAGATGGCCGACGCGGATGCGGACGTCTACATGCCGCTGCTGGATTCGGTGAGCAACGCGGTGTTCTTGGCCCGGCTGCCGGGGCAGTCGGCACCCGCCTCGCGACCGGAGATTGCCCAGCCGGCGGACATCATGCCGACCATACTGGAGTACTTCGGTCTTACGCGTCCGGCGAGCGTCCAGTCACGCTCGATGCTGCCCCTGATGCGGGGTGAAGACCCACCGGCGTCGAACCCCTGGAGGAATGCCGCGGTCACCGCCCAGCACAATCACTTCGCCCAGATCACCGACAAGCGATGGCTCTACGGCACGTGGGCCTACGATAATCCGCCCCGCCTCTTCGACCGGGAGACCGACCCTGCTCAGAGCCGTGACGTCCTCTCTGCGCAGCCGCAGATCGCCAAGGAACTCCACCGGCAACTAGTAGCCAGGATGCGGGAGTTGGACGCGCCGTCGGAGTGGATCGCCAAGATCGACGAGAAATCACGCCACCTGTAGGTGCGCGCCGCCCGATATGAACAGAGCTTTTCATGACCTAATCAGTGTACTTTTTTTCTCATGGTTAGGAACGTGAGGCATACGGTATGCATGTTCGCCGATCTTCGGTAAGGTAGGTCCGTGAAGATCCCGGACCCACGGCACTTGAAGGAATTTCTCATGGAAAATGGACCCGAGGTCTCGGAGGCAGCCCTGTTTCGTCGGTTCTTTCCGGCATGCGCTATCGACACAGACTCCATGGAGTTCTTTACACGCCACTTTCACCTGTATCGGCAACTGTATCTCCTGGCGGACGAACTCGAAGACACCGAATGGCACCTGCATATCCGGTTGGCTACCGTGTATCTTCGCCGGCGGCCCGAACCCGGTGAATGCGGCTGGTTTGATGACGACGCGTGTGACTACTGCCGACTGCCGGTACAATCCGGACTCGACTTTTGTCCGGCCCACGGGGAGCTCCATGCACGGCGGCTCCGTGACGGCACGGCCGGCTTCACCAACATGCGGAGCTATTACATGGACTGCAACAACCTGGAAAGGATGACGGAGGCCGATCTCGACTCCATGAGTAGAGGCGTCTACCACTACATCGGATCCTTCGAGGAGATCGAGCGCAGCCTTAAAATCATGGGAGTAGGCCACGACGTATCTCCGGAGCGACTGAGGACACGATTTCGTTTCCTGGCGAAACACCGGCACCCGGACATTTCAGGAGTAGCACGATCCGAAGATTCCGCCGAACCGGGTCCGCACGCCGATTTTGCGGAGGTGCGAGACGCATATGAGATCCTGCACCGATGGCTGGAAGCCGACAGGGAGCGATCATGAATACTTCCTGCAATACCGGCTTCCGGAAATATACGGTGTCGCCGAAGATTATACCGATTCGAACCCCCGCAACAATTAAAATAACACCGCGTTTCCGGCATGTCGCATTTCCGGAGCCCGGGAGTCTGACCGTCACCGTCTTTCCCATGGAGGAAGGTCCCCGGAAGGTTCGCGAGGCCCGAAGGCAGGCGACGGCAGAACCGGCCCAATCCCAACGTCATGAAATTCCGCACTGGGAGATGGTGGACGGGGAGATGATCCTTACCCTGACCGTGGAGGAGGAACAGGAGGTTACGATTCTGGTGGATGATACCTCCACTGGAACCACGAAACGGTTCGCCGAGTTCCGCCTATTCGCCCTGGCACCGGATCTCTACTCCCTTCGTCCATACAAAGGAGACCTGCACGCCCACTCTTCGTTCTCGGACGGGCTGGAACCGCCGGAATACGTCGCGGCTGCAGGCAGGAGGATGGGCTTCGACTTCATGGCCATCACCGACCATCACCGGTACGAACCCTCGATTCGGGCTATCGAAGCGTTTTCGGGACTCGATACCGGACTGACGCTCTTCCCCGGAGAGGAGGTGCACCCGCCGGGTTCCCCCATCCACATCGTCAACTTCGGCGCAACCGAGAGCGTGAATGCGCTGTTCGACTCCGAAGCCTATGCAACGGAGGTGCGACGGATAGAGACGGAACTCGAGGGACTGCCGGAGGAGCGACGTGAGGCCGAATCGATCTACGCCCGGGCGGCGTGGGCTTGCGGCAAGATTCGTGAGTCCGGCGGGCTCGCGATCTTCTGCCACCCCTCCTGGGTGACGAGAAACCGTTACGACGTGCCCGAGGCGGCGACGTCGCTGATGTTCGCCGGTCGGCCCTTCGACGCACTCGAACTGGTCGGCGGGTATCCGCTACGGGAGGTGGAATCGAACGCGCTGCAGATCGCCAGGTATGTGCAGGAGTCGGTTGCAGGGGGGGCCATGCCGGTGGTCGGCTCCAGCGACGCCCACGGGGTGGAGACCGGCGAACTCTTCGGATGGTATTACACCGTCGTGTTTGCCCGGAATGCGTCGGAGCTCATACCCGCGGTGAAGGGCAATATGTCGGTGGCGGTCGACGCCGTCCCCGGATCCGACCCCAGGCCGTACGGGCCGTTCCGTCTCGTGCGTCTCACAGCCTTCCTCTTCCGGGAGTATTTCCCCATACACGACGCGCTCTGCCGGCGGGAGGGGGAACTGCTTCTCGAATTGGTGGGCGCCGACCCTCCCGGTATTGATCCGGCGATGGAACGGAACGGCAGCGGCGAGGATCGCATACCTCTCGAGCAGGCCGTCTCGGATGCCGCATCACGGCTCCGGTCCTACGACAAACAGATCTTCGGATGACGGTCAATGCCTGTCTATCGTTGCCTGTCTATCGAGACACACGGCATAGATCGTGATACTATGCCGCATGAACACGAAACCAAACATATTACTGATTCTCTGCGACGACATGGGGTATTCGGACATCGGCTGCTTCGGCGGCGAGATCGA
>CAZAKE010000101.1:2721-17353 GCA_964485495.1 uncultured Spirochaetales bacterium | reverse complement strand
CGTGACGCGGCTCTGTACACGCTGGGTACCCATTTCAAGGAGCGTCTGGTGATGCTGTTCGAACTCTTCAAGGGAAAGGACGAGGATGCGCTTGAATGTTTTGAAAAATCTGTGAGGTTCGTGAGGACATTACAGGATAGATACGGTAAAGAGGGAGTGGCGGAGACGGCGTTCATGGTCGACCTGCATGAGGACCCAACAACCGATGAGTATGTTCTGGCCCTCGGTAACAGCGGCGAACCCTTTACCGAGGATATCGACTTCGATCATCCGAATACCCTCGGCTTGAGACTCGTCTCAGCGCTGGCCCGTCAACTGGACGGATTCGCCCAGTTGGCCAGATATCCCCACCTGCTTTTCACCGTAAGGTTTCCACGAGAAACCGCTGCGGATGAGGAGAATGTTCACGATGACCCGTCTGGAAGGGGGTAGGGATAAAACGTCGTTGTTTTCAATTCAACCAAACAATCAACGTGTCCTTTCGGCGACTTCTTCTGAATATTCATCGAAATCTTCCGAGATTTCTATCTGTCCTTTAAAGGTGCCGAAGATTACAGGTTTGTTTTTCTCTTGGTAGGGTATTAATCGGACTAGGGGCTTACCCGCTTTGGCGATAACCACGTCTTCCCCCTCCAGTGCCTTTTGTATCAACCGGGACAGATGGGTCTTCGCCGCATAGATGTTTTCAGTCAGCATCGGCTACTCCTAGTCAGGCTTAGTTAGTCTAATATGATAGGATTATCGTGGGCTGTCAAGCCTTTGCAAAGTTGTGATGTGACCCTTACGTTACGTCATCCATGCCTGTTGTACCAGCCTTGTCTGTCGCCGATAATTCGCCTATCCTGTTCGAGACTATTTAGGTCGTGAATACTCGAATGAAGTCATATTCAAGATATGGAGGAGCAGTCGATGGCAAATAACGATGATATAGGTTTCTTGAATCCTGGGGCGATGGGCGTTTCTCTGGCGTCCTCGGCGCTGAAGATGTGCTTCGCCGCCGAGACCAAGGGCACGACGGTCCTGAAGTCGGCGGGGCTCCCCGGCGGATTCCACCATGCCGTCCGTGCGGTCTACGACCGGATCGCCGATTTCAAAGGAGCCGACCCATTGCCGGAGGTAGAGAACGTGCGTGCCGCCCTCCTCGGATCCGAGTCAGCCGGATCGCAGCGCCTATGAGCGTACGGGAGATTACCTATCTGCGTACCCTCGCCCGGCAATACCTGGAGATCGCCCGAAGCGACCGGATGCAGACGACCATCTCGCGATGGAAGGACTTGGTATCCGGGAAACGCGCCGACCGGGCTATGGTCTTGTGCCGTGTGAATCGGGCTACCAAGGAGATCCATCCCGACAGCTCCTACGTGTGCAATGATCCGTTCCTGCGGAAGATCGAGGAGGACCTTCGATGGGGGATCTTCACGGCCGGTCTCGGAGACGACCACTGTGTCTTCCCATACTATCCGTGTCAGAAGGTGGTGACTCTCGAGAATCCGCCGCGGTTCGGCGTGGAACTTGAGAGAGAAGACACCGGACTCCACGGCGGAGCCTGGAAGACGGTTCCGCCGATCCGGGATGAGTCGGATCTCGAGAAACTCGCTCTTCCCGTATGGCGGTACGATGAGGAGGCGACCGACCGTCGGCGTGCTCTGCTGGAGGAGATCCTCGGCGACATCCTGGAGATTCGTCCGGTCGGAGGGTTCGGCGTCAATGTCGCCTTCGACCAAATCGCCGAGACTCTCCTGGGCATGAACGAACTTCTCCTGGGGCTCTCGTTGAATCCGTCCATGATCCATAGTGTCATGGGATTCCTCCGTGACTACGCCCTCAGTACCCTCGAGCAGCTCGAGGAGATGGAGATCCTGACGGAGAACAATGACGGTCATAAGCACAACAGCTACAGTATCAAGAGAGACCCGGAGTCTCCGGTCACCGCCAAGGACCTCTGGATCTGGAGCAACTCCCAGGTGTTCGGAGCTGTGGGCCCCGATCACTTCAACGAGTTCCTGCTGGAATACCAGAAGCCGATATTCCGACATTTCGGGGCAGTCTCGTACGGATGCTGCGAAGACCTGACCCGTAAGATCGATCACATCGTCACCATCCCTTCCTTGAAGATCTTCGTGAGCTCCCACTGGACCGATCTCGAGGTTGTGACACCGAAGTGCGCAGAGAGAAGCCTCTGCATCGAGTGGCGGCAGCTGGCGACGGACATGATGGGGGAGCCGGATTTCGATGCATGGGAGCGGCACCTCCGAAAGGGGCTCGAAGTCACCGAGGGACTCCGCAGATACATCGTGCTTCAGGAGGTGGAGACGATCGAGGGAGATGTCGAAAAGTTCCGCCGCTGGTGTGACCTGGCGGTGCAGGTGTGTGAAGAGAACGCCTGAGTTGGTGTCTGTGTTATCCACTATTGACAATTCTACCCGCACAGGAAAGAGTATTCTGGGGTTGCGGTTTGAAGAAGAGCTTGTTGGAGATCGTTTCTCTCTGCTATTCGTTGCTGGCCTTGGTTCCAGCCGGTCTCATGGTGCCGTTTGGACTCGTTCCAATCCGAATTGGATTCACCCCGCTCTTCTGGCTGCTGGTTTGCATACCGGTTGCCGGCGCCATCGCGACGGTGGCGATGTATGGCGCCAAGACTCCGATCATGTTCGAGATCGCGTTGTTGTTGAAAACTGTGCTGGTCTTGGCACTGGTATGGCCCTTTGCCGGGGAAGACCTCGTGCTGGTGCTCTTGTTTTCCTCCCTCCTGCTCGAGATCGACATATACCATCCGTTCCCATGGAATTTGCTGATATGTGCGGTCGTCTTGGCGTTGTTTTTCGTGCTGCGTCGGACGTTTCTGCCTTCCGGGAATTCCAGCAGTCTCCTCGATTCGATCCGGCAACTGGATGTGCTGCTGGTGCTGTTCATCCAGGCTCTGGCGGTCGGTGTTCTGATCCTGTACCGGGAGTTGTTGATTCGCACACAGAAAGACAATGAGAGATTGGACCAGGCGATGGTCCGGATGAACCGGGCCAACCAGGAGTACCACAGCTATCTGTTGAGGGTGGAAAAGGAGTCGACCGAGAACGAGAGAAAGCGTATCACCCGAGATATCCATGATACGGTGGGATACACTCTGACCAACAACATCATGTTGATGGAAGCCGCCACCGATATGATGACGAAGGATCCCTTGGGAGTAACCGGTTTGATCAACCTGGCCCGTGAGAACGCTCAAGAAGGGTTGTCGAGAATACGCGAAACGTTATATAAGTTTCGGTCTCAGAAATCTCATCCGCCGAACGGCCTGCAGGCTATATCGAAGATGGTCAACATCTTCCAGATAGCAACCTCCGTCGAGGTTGTGACGGAGTATGGGAATATGCCCTGGACCCTGGGGGACGAACTCGACTCGATCGTGTATCATCTCATTCAGGAGAGTCTGATGAACTCCTTTCGTCATGGCAAGGCGGGACGAGTGCGGGTACTCATGAGTATTAATCGTGGCACGTTAACGGTTCGCATCCACGACAATGGACAGGGAGCCGTGTCCATGAAGAGTGGCATAGGCATCAGCGGCATGGGCGAACGCATCCAGAAGGTACACGGTACGCTGAAGGCCGGCAATGTGCCGTATGGGTTCGAGGTAGTTGCAGCGATTCCACTCGGGGAAAATTCGGTGAACGGAGAAAAACGAAGCGATGGACAATGATTCTCTGGATAGTGATACGATGTCGGAGACGATACGAATCATCCTCGTTGACGATCAGAAGATATTCGCCGAGGGCCTCAAATACGTACTGGAGTCAAGGGCTTCCGATATCGAGGTTGTGGGAATCGGGCTGAACGGCAGGGAGGCCGTAGAGTTGGCCGTCCGTGAGAACCCGGACATCATTCTGATGGATGTACGGATGCCGGAGATGGACGGTGTACACGCAACCGCCGAAATCAAGAAGCGTGACCTCGATGCGAAGATCGTCATGTTTACGACTTTCGATGACGATGAATATGTCGAGGCGGCGTTGCGCAATGGTGCTATCGGATATCTCTTAAAGAACCGTCCTCCCATGGAGCTGATATACTCCCTGCGGGCCTTGCAGAAGGGCATCATGCAACTCGATCCTACGGTAGCGGAACACCTGTTCAATAAAGATCTGCGGCCGGCCACCCATTCGGAAGAGGAAGTTGCCCGTCAGATCGATTCGCTGACCAGGCGGGAGAAGGAGGTGCTGCACCTTCTCGCCCAGGCGTTTGACAACAAGCAGATCGCACATCGGATGAACGTGGCCGAACAGACTGCACGCAATTATATCCATGCCATCTACTCCAAGCTGGGTATCTCCAATCGAGCGGAGATCGTCCGTATCTTGAGCAAGATCGGGTTCTGATTCATCCGCATTCAGTGAATAGTACAAGATGAGTACGGCTGTACTCAGAATTGAGTACATGTTCGGGTATATCTGTCACTTGCGATCTGACAATTCCGTGAGATAATTATCTCAATGAGACAGTTATCCAGTACCATCAAGATATTGCCTGCGGGCAAGAGTTTGGACAGGAATTGGCTGGCCTATCAGCTCCAGGGATGGAGGACGAGTCTCCGACGATATAAGTACCTCTACCTTTTGCTGGTACCCGCATTCGCTTACTACTTGATTTTCCATTACGTACCCATTTACGGGGTCACGCTCGCGTTCAAGAAATTCAAGGTGATGCAGGGGATTTTGGCCAGTCCCTGGGCCGACCCGCTCTTCCGGTACTTCGAGCGGTTGTTCACGAATCCCGATTTCTTCCGGGCCGTGCGGAACACCTTCATCATCAGCTTCTACAAGATCGTGTTCGCCTTTCCCGCGCCGATTATCCTGGCGCTGGCATTGAACGAGATTCCGTCGATGAAGTTCAGGAAGTTCACCCAGACGGTGATGTACCTGCCGCACTTCATCTCCTGGGTGGTCATCGGCGGTATTATGATCGCCATGCTACGGGCAAACGAGGGAATCATCAACGTCTTTCTCGGTTTGTTTGGAGTTCCGTCCCGCCAATATATGACCGACCCGAACTACTTCAGGGCCGTCCTTGTCATCTCGCATATCTGGAAGAATATAGGATGGGGGGCTATCATCTATCTCGCCGCCCTTGCCGGAGTTGATCCAACATTGTATGAGGCGGCAATAGTAGATGGAGCCCGGAGAGTGCATCTCCTTTTTCATATTACCATTCCACAGATAAAGAGCACCATCATCATAATGCTGATTCTAACCCTCGGGCGGGTGATGAACGTCGGCTTCGAACAGATTTTCATCCTCTATAGCCTATCGGTATACGAGGTGGCCGACATCATTCAGACCTTTGTGTACCGGGCAGGGATCATCGGCATGCAGTACTCCCTGGCCACCGCCGCAGGTCTCTTTCGGAGTGTGATAAGTCTGCTGTTCATCATCACGTCCAACTCCATCGCTAAACGGATGGGTGAGCGAGGGATCTACTGATGATTAAACGAACATTTGAAGATTTCGCAATCGAATCCGTACTCTATCTTATCTTGATCCTGGTCGGTGTGGCCATGATCATTCCCTTCGTCTACGTCGTAGGAAACTCGCTCATCACGGTACAGGAGTACATCAAGCCGGGATTAAAGCTGATTCCCTTGGACGGCATCACCTTCTCGGCGTACAACAGCCTGTTCAAGAATCCTGCCATCTATACCAGTTACTGGAACACGCTGCAGCTCGCTGTCGGCGGTACGGCGATCAGCCTCTTCTTCACCACCATCACCGGCTATGTCCTCTCCCGGCGCCAGTTGAAGGGCCGCTCGGTCATCACCTTCATCTTCATCCTGACGATGCTGGTGAACGGCGGCATCGTTCCTCACTACCTGGTGGTCAAGTCCCTCGGACTCATCAACAGGCTGTGGGCCCTCATCCTGCCGGTGACCATCAACACCTACTTCATGATAATCCTGAAGAGTTTCTTCGCGAATCTGCCGGATAGCCTAGAAGAATCTGCCTACATGGACGGCGCCAACGAGGTGTATATCCTGTTCAAGATCTTCATCCCGCTGTCGCTGCCTGCCATGGTAACCATCGGACTCTTCTACGGAGTCAACTATTGGAACTCGTTCTTCCTGGGTGTGCTCTACCTCACCGACCGCGACAAGTGGCCGTTGCAGCTTCTTCTGCGTGACATCCTGATCCAGGCGGACATGTCCGAAATGGGCGATGTCGGCAGCTACGCCGACAGCATGGCCCATAACATCAAGATGGCCACCATCGTGGTCGCCATCGTACCTATCATCAGTGTTTATCCGTTCCTTCAGAAACATTTCACAAAGGGAATATTGATTGGAGCGGTTAAAGGGTAATAAATCATTTTAGGAGGAGAAGAGAAATGAGGAAACTACTGTTACTGGTAATCGTTCTGTCTGTTTCAGCCATCACGTTCGGCGCCGGCCAGGGAGCGGGCGACGGTGAAGGCGAGATGCCCGAGGTGTCGCTGTTCTGGCGGGTCGGGCAGTACGCCATCGACGAGACCAACCCGATCGTACAGGAGATCGTGAAGCAGACCGGGGTGAAGATCAACTATCTGAGCGTCCCGTGGAACGGGTATGCTGAGAAGATGAATCTGGCGGTGGCCTCGGGTGATATGCCCGATATCATGATGAACCAGGGTCCGACCAACAACACCCCCTATCAATGGGCGGACGAAGGGATTTTCATGGCGTTGGACGAATACATCGAAAATGCGCCCAACATCAAGAAGAACATCCCGGCTGACCTGATGGAGTCGATCAGGATGCCCGACGGCAAGAGCTACTGGATTCCCCGCCTCTGGCAGGCCCCCCACGTCTTCCTGATCCGGCAGGACCTGCTGGACAAGTACAACATGACCGCGCCGAAGACACGTGACGAATTCATCGAAGCCGCAAAAGTCTTCTCTCAGGATTACGACGGCAACGGCGTTGACGACACCTACGCCTACGGCGGATTCGGATTCCTCTTCTGGACTCGCTGGGTCTCCACTTCGTTCGGACTGCCGCGCACAAAATTCAAGAAGATCGACGGCGAGTGGAAGTACTGCGACACCGTGCCGGAAGCCAAGGAATGGGTTCTCTTCATCAAGAAACTGTATGATGAAGGCCTGATGGACCCTGAGATCATGGTGTTGAAGGCCTCGGAGGGCCGCGAGAAGTTCTACCAGGGCAAGTTCGCCATGGCGGGTATGCGGTTGGATGACCTGGATCGTGCCAACGAAACTTTCCAGAAGGCCGGCTCCGACGCATTCGTGGTCGCCTATCCGCCGCCGAAATCTGAAGACGGCGAGGGTGGCTACTGGTACGGATCACCCGTAGACGAGCAAGGTATTGGATACTGGATGTGTGCCTCTATCTGTCACACTTCCAAAAATCCCGAGGCGGCGATGAAGGTCATGGACTTCATGGTCAGCGACGAAGGCACCGAGTTGGGTTTCTGGGGCAGGGAAGGTGTCGAGTTCAAGCGTAGCCCCGAAACCAAGTATGAATGGCTCATCGACCTGGAAGAGCGTGAGAAACTCGGCCTGCCCATGTACGTGAACTTCCTCACCGGGGAGCCCCTCTACGGCGAGGCCGCAGGCAATCCCTTCGATCCTGAAGCCCAGAAGGGCATCCAGGCTGCCAGGCAATCGGTATACAACGACTTCCTGCAGATCGTGCCCACCAACGAGACGATTATCGAGCTCATGTCGGACCTCGGTTCCTTCTGCGACGAGCAGATCACCGCCTTCATCACCGGGCAACGGCCGATCGAAGAGTTCGATGCCTACATTCAGGAATGGTACGACCGCGGCGGCGAAGAGCTGCTGGCCGAGATCAATGCCGAGATGGCCAAGCGCGGACAGTAATGGTTCCGGTGGAAATGATTCAAGCAGATTACGAACCATTGACCTGATGTACGCTCTGATGTAAAAAAGACAGGATTCAGATTGAAATCGAGGCCGCCCCGCACTGTGGGGGCGGCCGTTTCACATCCAGTGAAAATGCAAGCATAGGAATTCGAAACACTTGACGACGAATGACTCCACTTGAATCCCGATGATATAGAAGGAGTAAAATAATGTCTCGAATCACACTACCGATGAATTTACTTCCGTATCTACTCTCCGCGGAGGGGCAGGCGGAACCCGGCACCGCGCCGGAGTTCGAACCAGACAGAAAGATCGGATATAAAACGGTGGGCACGAAGGAACTCTTGCTCCATCTCTTTCTCCCTGCCGGTCACTCTGCATCGGACACCCGACCTGCAGTCGTATTCTTCTTCGGAGGTGGCTGGAAGTCCGGGAATCCAGCACAGTTCTATCCTCACTGTGCGTATCTGGCCTCACGGGGGATGGTGGCCATGTCGGCCGAATACAGGGTCGAGTCGAGGGATGGAACGAGTCCGCGGGAGTGCGTGATGGACGGGAAGTCCGCGGTGCGGTGGGTCCGTATGCACGCCGCCGAGTTCGGGATCGATTCGGACAGGATCGCTGCCGGCGGAGGATCGGCCGGCGGACACGTGGCCGCTGCGGCAGGTACCGTCAGCGGATTCGAGGAGCCCGGGGAGGATATCACCGTCAGTTCACGGCCGAACGCATTGGTGCTTTTCAATCCGGTATTCGATAACGGACCCGGTGGGTGGGGACACGAGCGGGTGAAGGAGTACTGGAGGGAGTTCTCTCCGATGCACAACCTCTCCGATGAGACCCCCCCTACAATCGTGTTCCTCGGAACGGGTGACGGCCTTATCCCGGTGGCGACGGCCGAGAGATACCGGGAACTCATGGAAGCCAACGACCGGCGCTGTGACCTCCATCTCTATCGAGACCAGCCCCATGGTTTTTTCAACTTTAGAAATCGAGAATACTACGATCGAACTGTGGTCGAGATGGACCGCTTTTTCACCTCACTGGGGTACCTGAAGGGTGAACCGACTCTTAACCTCGAGCGGGACGATTGACATACCGGTAGAAGATACTATGGAGGTTCATGTATGGATCACAAAATCCGAGCAGAATTGATTAGCGGCTATATTCTCGTCGCCTTGGGCGTCGTGGACATCATTAGAGGCTTCATGCACACATTCCTGCTCTCATGGGCTGCAGAGAACATAGCGCAAATCGACCATCATCCGGATGCGTTGTTCCTGCTCGGGGTGTTCGGCAACTCTAACTTCCTCACCGGTTTCATATTCATCCTCGTAGGTTTGAAGGTCAGGGAGATAGCCGGGTATGTGCTTGGTATGATACCGGTGGCATATCTCGTCGGTATACTGGGTATCCGGTCCAACGGCATCACCATGGAATCCGCCTACTCCGGTAAGTTCATGATGGCGGTATATTTCGGAATCTGTGTCGTGTCGTGTATCTATTTCCTGTTCAGTAAGAGAAGAGGTACCGGAACCGGCCGTACTCAAATCTCTAAATGAACGATAGTCCGTGACCGATATGCAGTAGCTCGAACTCCACGCCGCAGTCGGTACCGAGCTTTTTCCATCCCTCGAAGCAGGCTTCGTGATCCACCTGCCAGGTGCGCGGTTCTGTCGCTGAAGCAGGAGCATCAAGCGGCCAAGTTGTTGTTGCAACAGTTGTAGATTGCAAAGTCTGGTCGGGCCGGATATGATAGGCCATAGCAATATGGCCAATGCAACAACAAGGAGAGTAAGGATGCGAGCGATTATGGTGATGTACGACAGCCTGAACCGGAGGTTTCTCGAATCATACGGTACCGATACCGACACGAGGACCCCGAATTTTAAACGGCTGCAGGAGAAGACGATCCGGTTCGATAGTTGCTATGTCGGGTCACTGCCGTGTATGCCGGCCAGGAGAGAACTCCATACGGGACGATACAACTTCCTGCACGCCCCCTGGGGATACGTCGAGCCCTTCGATGAATCGGTTCCCAAGTTGCTGCGGCCGGAGGGGGTACACACCCACCTGGTGTCCGACCACTACCATTACTGGGAGAACGCCGGTGGCAACTATCACTGTCAGTACTCCACCTGGGACGCCGTCCGCGGCCAGGAGGGTGATCCGTGGATCGCCAAGGTAAACGGTGTGGATACCCCCACCAGGAACAACCGTAAACTCGGGCCGTTCACAGACCTTTCCGGGCAGGACATGGTAAACCGTACTCTCTGGCAGGATGACGAAACCATGCGCCCTATGCACCGTACATTCGAGAAGGGGCTCGAATTTCTCCGGGAGAACCGGGACGCCGACAGATGGTTCCTTACCATCGAGACCTTCGACCCCCACGAGCCCTTCGATGCCCCACCGCGGCTCAGGGAACTCTATGAGGACGATTACGACGGCCCGGTATTCGACTGGGACAAGTACGCTCCCGTCTCGGAGGCGGAGACCGAGGATGACATCAAGCACCTGCGTGCGTGTTACAAGGCCCTGGTCACATATTGTGACGAACAGCTTGGACGGATCCTCGATTACATGGACCAAGCCGACATGTGGAAGGATACCATGCTGATCGTGTGTACCGATCACGGGCACTTTCTCTCCGAGAAAGGCTTCTGGGCCAAGAATTACATGCCGGTGTATAATGAGATCGCCAATACCCCCCTCTTTATCTGGGATCCGCAGAACCCTGTCAAAGGGGAGGTGCGGAGTTCACTGGTGCAGACCATCGACATCCCCGCCACGTTGATGGAGTTCTTCGATGCACCGATGCCGAAGCACATGCAGGGCCAACCGCTGCAACCGGTGATCCGCGATGACACTCCGGTCCGCTCGAGCGGTCTTTTCGGGTATTTTGGGCAGATGACCTGCATGGTGGATGATGAATACATATTCATGCGTGCCGCGAAGACGGAGGACAACACCCCGATCAACTGCTATACGTGGATGCTCCACTCGGCGAATTCTGTGGATACCGAAGGAGAGTTCTCATTCAAGCGGTTTGATTTTACCGACGGACTCCCCGTCCCGGCGATCCCCTTTCGCGGTCGCAAGGCGAACGAATTTCAGCAGCGGGACCTTCTCTTCGACAGGCGGGAGGATCCAAATCAGGAAAACCCCATCGACGACCCGAAACTCATCGATGAGATGTGCCGCCGGATGGCGAAGCTGATGCGGGAGAGTGAGGCTCCGGAGGAACAGTTCGTGCGGCTCGGGCTGGTGTAGATTTGAACCTGCTCATTGGTGAGAAACGCCGAGGTAACGGTCGGCCACTCCTCCATTGTTCTTTTCAATACATGATGGTTTTCTCCGGCCGGATCTTTGTTATTCAACTGATGGGTTCTCCGGATCTTGTATCAGGATCCTGTATCAGCCACAGCACCCAAAACAGAATTCGCTACTCCGTGAAGTAGCCCATCCATCGAGTGTACCATGAGCAGTGTTCCTACTCCGGGAACTGGTAATCCAGCCAGATCGGGCTGGTCCAGGCCATGTGGCCATCCCGCTGGGTGACACGCACGTAGATGAAGCGGGAGACGTTGCAGCGGTTGCCGATTGGTTTGGAACCGTCGGTAGGTCCGCCGGGATAGCTCCAGAGATAGGCGAACTGATCGAGTCGCGCCCGGGGCTTGGTCTTGGTGTGGATGGTCACGCCGTTTTCGACGATCTCCACCTTCTCGATCGGTCCCGTTCCCTGCACCGCCACGCCGATCTCAAGGGGGAAGAGGGAGGTCGCCTCGTCCTGGTTGAAGCGTATGGTCGATCCGATGGGAAAGCCGTTGACGTGAAAGTCCACCTTGATCTTGGCTCCGGTGGTGGCGATGGTCCGGCGGGCGCTGAGGGCTTCCCACAGGCTGTCGAGAGTCAGGTCCTTCGCGTAGATTCCGGTGATGCCGTTGTCTGCCGGTGGGGCGGGGTGGCCGTCGCCCCCGCCGACGAACCCCATCCGGTGACCCCGCAACAGTGTGTCCACGGCGAAGCCCCTGGTATAACTTCGGTCGGTGTCTTGCAGCGGTGCGCCGTAATACTCCTCGTTTCCCCAGCCTGAGAAGATCTCGTAGGCCGGTTCCAGCTCGTCGTCGGTGCGCGTCAGGTCGGCGGAGAGTTCCCTGGCGGCGTGGTGCGGGATGGTGAGGGCGTCAAGTCGGTGCTGCCGGATATACTCCCACAGCCTCGGCGGAGAGACGACATCCTTACCGGAGATGAGAGGGACGTCGTAGCCGCGAAAGTAGATGTTGCGGTGCCCGTAGAGACTGGTTGCCCACTCAACCGCCGGCCAGGCGATGAATTTACCTGGTTCGGTAGTGCTTTCGGCCAGTTCCATGCACTCTCGCCATGTCGCCTCGTCGATCTTCTCGGCATGATCGCAGATGGCTAGGAAGTCGGTGTCGACCACATCCCGGGCGTGAGAGTAACACTCCGCCGGCGACTGATTGTACGGATCGACGTTTCCGCATGGGCTCAAGTTTGAGTGCGTATGGACGTCGCCGAAGTAGAGGGTCACCTCTTCGGCATAGTCGGAATCCTCGCGAAACGCCTTGGCGTATTTACGATGTTCCAATTCAGGAATAAACCAGTCGACTTTCCAGTGTTTACGGTAGAACTCATCGGATCGTGGTCTCGTCATCTATCGCCTCCCTTTGTGTAGTATCCGGACATATGAAAAACCAAAAATAATTGTCCGGTGCTGCTGTCTACGGTTTGCCAGAACGGCATGCCGAAACCCTCCCGCGTGTCTCCCAGCTCCCCCTGCCATTTGCTTCGGTGTCGGAGTATGCCGGATCATCTGCGAGGTTTTTCATCTCGTTAGGGTCGTCCTCGAGATCGAAGAGTT
The DNA here is from genome assembly GCA_964485495.1 of uncultured Spirochaetales bacterium. GTDB lineage: Bacteria > Spirochaetota > Spirochaetia > CAZAKE01 > CAZAKE01 > CAZAKE01. Next base: position 4,608 of record CAZAKE010000101.1, on the reverse strand, counting down.
GAATGGTGTGAACGCCATAAACAGAGTGAGTCGGTATTTCGGTTGGTCGTCCGTAAAAATAAACAGGACATTGGGTTCTTTCACGATTCCTCTTGAAAACTATAGCCGATTCGTCATTGCCGATATAGTATGGTACACTTACGAGCACAAACGTGCAACACGCACGGCGGAGGATCGATGGGGTTGTATTGCGGTTTCGATTTCGGAACCAGTAACACGGTGGTGACTATTCTCGGCGATTCGACCAACGGGCAGAAGGTGTTCGCCGACTCATCGGTGTTGTTTCTGCCGGATTGCGGTCTCTACGCACAGAAGCGCTTCGTGGGACAGCGTGCCGTCGACGAGTATGTTGATTCCGGCATGGACGGCCGGTTCATTCAGTCGATTAAGTCGGTACTCCCCGATTCGGCCTTCACCCATACGCGCATCTACGAGAAGAAGTATATGCCGGAAGAACTCGTGTCGATGATCCTGAGCGAATTCAAGTCTAGGGTCGAGGAGTTTATCGCGGTGGAGGCTACCGGCGCCGTCTTCGGCAGGCCGGTTCGATTCTCCGAGGACGATGAGAATGATGGACTCGCTCAGGCACGACTCAGGACTGCCGCCGAACGGTGCGGATTCAGTACCATCGAGTTCGTGTATGAGCCGGTGGCCGCCGCCGTCCGCTACCAGTCAAGTCTCGAACCCGGCGCCATCGCACTGGTATGTGATCTAGGAGGGGGCACCGCTGATTTCTCGGTAATTCATCTGAACGATTCCTCCGAGATGGAAATCCTTGCCTCTCACGGCGTTCGAGTCGGCGGGGATGACCTGGACGGCGAGATCATGTGGCACAGGCTGGCACCGTATTTCGGCTATGGAACTGAATACGAATCCTACGACAAGATGCTGCCCGTACCGGTGCACATCTATAGGACCATCTGTCGCTGGGATCGTATTCCCTTCCTCAAGACCACGAAATATCATGAAGACCTTGTGTATATTAGAAACGGTGCGGCAGACAAGCCGGCCATAGAACGGTTGATCTCACTGATCGAGGACGATCTGGCCTTCGCGTTCTTCCAGGCTATCCGGGAGGCGAAACATCGACTCTCTGACGAGGAGTCTGCGGCGGTGAGCTTCTTTCAGAGGGCCATCGAGCTGAAGGAGCGGATCTTCACTCACGAGTTCGAAGAATATATACAAGAGGAACTCGACGCTCTCGAGCAAGCCGTCATCGATGCACTTCGAGCCGCCGGAGTGACTGCCGACTCCGTTGGTACGGTATTCCTCACCGGCGGAACCTCTGCGGTCAGGGCGGTCCAGAATCGTATCGGCATGATGTTCCCCGAAGCGGACATTCGCCACGACACTGAACGGTTCAACTCGGTCTCCCTCGGGTTAGCCATGGAGGCACGGCGATTAGGTCTGACGGTGAACCGGGAAACTGAATAATCGAATTATCCTTGTTCCCCCGTTCAGGTACCCGGTCGACGGACCGGTAACCTCCGCCTTCTTTTTTCGACGGCCTCCGGACCGTGATACCGGTGGTTTTCTCTCCTTCGATCTATCTTTCGAACTCGAAGCCCACCGGGGCATCGACCTTGCGGCGCCCGAAGGTACGCGAGTGGTCGCCTCTGCACCGGACATGGATCCGATGCATACTGAAATTCATACTTGAAATAAGTACGTTTTTTCGATAATTTGACCTTCAAAAGAGGATGAATTATTGAAAATTCGACCTTCAAATAAGTATGATTCTCGTAATATGCATGACCCTGCTATGTATGGCCCTGCTATGTATGGCCCTGCCGTACGGGGTCCTGACATGGATGGTCTTGAGATTGTAGGTTCCGGGCTACATGATCTGTTAACCGAATCAATCATACGAGGTATTCCCGAATCCGC
>CAZAKE010000101.1:0-2621 GCA_964485495.1 uncultured Spirochaetales bacterium | reverse complement strand
AACGGAGTTCTGAACGGAGTTCCGGCAGAGTATCTGCTGGTAGAGTAACTGCTATAGTTGGAATGCGAAGAACCGGAAGAACCACCTTCGTTCATCATCAGAGAGTGACCGGTCTCGAAAATGGACTCGACCTGAAACAGCTTCCATATATCGACTTGGAAGATGAGCGTCTTGCGGGAATCGACGCGAACCACCTATTTGCCCTTCTGGAGGAGTATTATCGTCGCTATCCCCGATATCGCGGAGATGAGAAGGTCTTGTGGTGTTTCGATGGAATGCCTAGTGTGCCTGGCTGGGAGCGTTTCCTTCAGAAAATGGTTGAAATCGAGAATGTAGATATATTTTTTACCGATTCGTCGAATTCACTCCTCGCTCGTGAGATCGCATGCGGCCATGGTGGGCACGTGGTGAAAAGGAAGGTCCTTCCCATTGGTTTCGCCGAGGTCGTGATTAATAGGATAGAACAAATTCCCGATGATCTTTCGACCATTGTTACCACCGACAGATCGCTGGTCGAGCATTGCTTCATCGATTATCTCGAATGTGGTGGCTTACCGGGAGTCCAGACGCTGGAGACACATGATCGATTACAGGCACTGAAAGATACAGTGGATATCATATTGCTTCGTGATATAGTCGAACGGCATGGTGTTTCGAATATCATCGGATTGCGTCGGATGGTGGGATATCTACTCCGAAATCCCGGTACACCTATCAGCGTCGAACGCTTCTACGAATCTTTCAAGGCACAGGGAATCGCAATATCAAAAGACACAATCCGGAAGTTATGGTTCTGTCTCGAAGATTGCTTTCTACTCCGGACTGTCTGGTTTGAGTCTGAGTCCGAACACCGGAGACAGGTGAATCCCCGCAGGGCGTATCCAATCGATCCTGGCTTGATCCGACTTTTTGCCGGATCGGATGGGATGTCCATTGAGCGAATATTGGAAACGGTCGTCTTCTTGGAATTGGAGCGAAGGGGCGCCACGATTACCTATGTGCGTACCGAGGAGGGATACCTGGTGGATTTCCTTGCCAGGTATCCTGACGGCACGGCACAACTGATTCAGGTGTGTGCCGATATTTCCCGTTCTGCGACGTTGATATTGGCTTCTCGGGCCCTCCTGTATGCCGGAAGGCACTATCAAGTTGCCGAGAAAATCTTGCTCACAATGTATCGGCAAGCACCGCCCACGACAATGACGAAGGAAATAAAAGTACTCCCGGCGTACGAGTGGATTTTGCAGGGAAGCAAACCGCTGGAAACAATGTGAGATCCTTCGAATTTATTCCGTGAATCAGATCTGCGAATCGAAATTCTGCAATCCTGCCTTGACCCACCGCGGCAGAGGCGGGAGTCTGTCCTCGCCCGTCTCGAGGATCATCTTGACGCGTTGCTTGAAGTCCCAATCGGGAATGTACTTGCGCAGGCGCCTGAAATAGCGTATCGCGGGTTCCCGGCCCAGGGTGCCGCTGGTCCAGGCGGCGAAGGTGAGAGGCCCGATTCGTCCCGTCTTGAACTGCACGACAGCTTCCGCGAACGAGACGAATTGTGCATCGGGATACTGTTCGGTACAACGCTGCAGATATACGGCTGCGCGAAGGTCATCCTCTCTCTTTAGATAGTGTAATGCGAGGGCGCGATTGAGCGCCAGATTGTGGGGATCCTTGCGAGTTGCCGTCTGTACGAGTCGCACGGCCGACGGCCGTCCCGCTTCCTTGAGGGTTGCGAAGGGAGAATGCTCCGTGATATTCCACAGCAAGCCGATGGCGATGAGTGTCATTGCAGATTCCACGACTATCACGAGTGAGTCATAGTGCATCTGCAGCCCGAAATTGGAGAGTCCGTGCATAGACGCCGAAAGGACGAGGAAGATCAGCGTCATCGATGATTTCCACGGTTTCACGGGGCCGTCCGCCTCGAATCGAACCAGGGAATACGCATATCCCCATCCTGCCGCTAAGGCGGCGTGACCGCCCATGCTGAAGGTGATCCGGTCCCAGATGACATACGATCCGTACCATCCGGCGTATCTGAAATTCTCCACGAAGGCGAATCCCAAGGCCACCGCTACCGCCTGCAGAAATCCGTCCTCGGGAGCTCGGATGCGTGATGACTTGACGACCAATAGAAAAAAGACGAAGAACTTACTCAACTCCTCGATAGGACCGACGAAAAGGGTCTCATATACGAGGAGACTGACGACCGAGAAATCTTCCAGGATAAAATCTGAAGCGGGGAGTGTGACTTCGTACAGGAGTAATGCCGGGAGCACGGAGAACATCCCGAAGAAGAAGGCTTTGTACACCGACGGCCTCACGATCTTCCATCTCTTATGTCGGTCGAAGACCCGGAGTATCCTCAGCCAGAAGAGTACACCGGCGATGTTGAGTGCGCCGACATAGAGTATTTCGTCAGGATACATGATAGTCATTCCTCCTACCGGGATCCAGGAGTACGAAATAGTCCGGATTTCCTGAATCCTCACGCTCCCGCACCTTCTCCACGGCCCCGCGTATGGCGGACGACGTCGTAACTCCTGGTCTCCAGGAGCGACAGGACCGGCCCGTACTCCTCACCGTCCCGGAAGGGGTCTCGGTTTCCGAGCATGGTGAGGAGC
>CAZAKE010000100.1:0-17831 GCA_964485495.1 uncultured Spirochaetales bacterium | reverse complement strand
CGAGGTCATCGAGACGCTTCAGGATGATGACGAAGACGAAACGGTCGTCGATAAAGACTCCGAAGCTGAAACCGAAGAGCAAGAAGAGGAAGAGGTTTCCTACGGCGATGATGTTGAAACCGTCAGCCTCGGAGAGACCATCGGTGCCGGAAATACCAACGGCGAAGCGGAGAATTTCACCGACCAAGATTACTCCGAATACGATCCCAACTCCGATAAGGAAGAGAAACCGAATGAGTCTGCGGCGGCGGTGTCTGACAGTGTCGCCGACATAGTTGACGAGGAAACGCTCTACACCGAGTAAAACCCCTTCTCGAGAAATCGATATATGACCCGGTATATAATACGGTACCGGATCTACATACGGGTGAAAAGAACGACTTGGGATCCTCATACCGAAATACAGATTTTACGTTAGGAGATTTTTGTGGAAATAAAGGCGAGTGACATCAAGAAACTACGAGAACAGACCGGTGCCGGCATACTCGACTGCAAGAAGGCGCTGGCTGAAGCCAACGGAGATTACGACCGTGCCGTTAAGATTCTGAAAGAACTCGGTCTGGCAGCCGCGGCCAAACGGAGCGCACGGGCTACCGACGAGGGTCGTATTTTTTCCCTGGTAAAAGAATCCAAGGCCGGTATCATGGAACTCTCTTGTGAAACCGACTTCGTCGCCAGAAATCAAGACTTCATCGACTTCGGCGCGTCGCTTCTTTCCGAAATAGTTGAAAACGAATACCCCGCGATAAACGACACACTCAAAGAGCGTGTGAGTGAGGTAATCGGGCGAATCAAGGAAAACATCAACCTGAAACGCTTTACCACCATGAGTATCGAAGAGAAGGATGTGGTGGTAGAGTATATACATGGCGAGGGTGCGATCGGTGTTCTCGTGAAACTCACGGTTGACGATTCTGCACTCACGAAGAACGAACGAGTTCGCGAATTCGCGTTTGATTGTGCCCTTCATATTGCCGCCTTCAATCCGTTATTCCTCTCGAGAAAGGATGTAGACGAGGCGTATTTGAAGGAGCAGGAAGAGATTTTCCTGAAGCAGGCCGAGAGTCTCGATAAACCCGAAAAGGTCATGCAGGGCATCGTTAAGGGGAAACTCAACAAGCACCTTTCCGAGATCTGTCTCCTGAATCAGGGATTTGTCAAAGAAGACAAGACCAGCGTTGAGAAGATGCTCCAGCAAGTCGGCAAAGAGGTCGGAGGTACGCTTACGATCAGTGAATACGTGTATTATAAAGTGGGAGAAGAGTAATCGGCCACAGCAAGGGGTGATACACCCGAATCGTACGAAATGCGATTACCGAAACGATACGAGCAATCAGAGTTGGAGGTGAGAGATGAAAGAGATCAAATCAGATGCCGAGAGCCGAATGAAAAAAAGCATTGGAGCACTTCAGGATGACTTCAATTCTCTGCGCACCGGTCGTGCATCTGCCTCTCTGTTCGAAAAGATAAAGGTCGACTACTATGGCACCCCGACTCCGCTGAACCAGACCGCTACCATATCCGTTCCCGAGGCTAGACTGGTAGTGATACAGCCATGGGATACGGGTCTCCTCGCCGAAATCGAGAAGGCCATCCAGAAATCGGAGCTCTCGGTCAATCCAAACAACGACGGTAAGGTTATTCGCATCAATATACCTCCGCTCACCGAGGACCGACGCAAGGAGTTGGTCAAACACGCGAAGAACACTGCCGAACAGAGTAAGGTTGCCATCAGAAATATCAGGCGCGACGCGATGGAACAACTGAAGAAAAAGGAAAAATCCGGCGACATCTCGGAAGACGAAAACAAGCGTGCATCGGATGAGATACAAAAACTAACCGACAAGTATGTCAAGGAGATCGACGATGTCTTTGACGCAAAAGAAAAGGAAATAATGGAAGTATAGACTCCGATGGAGATTGATCCGGACCGGATCCCGCGGCATATCGGCATCATCATGGATGGAAACGGACGCTGGGCCGAATCGCGTGGTAGGAACCGGTCTTTCGGTCACAGGGAGGGATTGAATGCCGCGAAACGGGTGGTGAAAACCGCTTCCGACCTCGGCATCTCCTTCCTTACGCTGTATACCTTCTCAACCGAGAACTGGAAACGGTCTGAACATGAAGTTTCCTTTCTGATGGCCCTGATTTCCCAACACCTCAAACGCGAGATGGATTTCTACAGGAACCAAAAAATTCGGATCCGCCATGTTGGAGACGCGTCTCACCTCCCTGAGGCTGTGAGGAAGGAACTATCATCGGTCATTGCAGATACCGAGCAATTCGGCGGACTCTCGGTGCTCCTGGCAATCAACTACGGGGGGCGAGACGAGATCCTCAGGGCTTTGCGTCGGTGCGTTTACGCGGAACTCGCCGATGATCCGCCGGATACCGGCGTTACCATGGACTCTATTCGTACTATCATCGAGAATATCGACGAGAACGGCATCCAATCACATCTCGATTGCCCCGACGTGCCCGATCCTGACCTAATCATCAGAACGGCCGGTGATATCAGACTGAGTAATTTCCTCTTGTGGCAGTCGGCGTATTCTGAGCTCTACTTCTCACCGAAATATTGGCCCGACTGGCAGGAGGCTGATCTACGGGACGCCGTTGTAGCGTACCAATCTCGAAAGCGCCGATTCGGTGGTGCCGGATGACAAGTTTTCAATCGAGATTGCTGCTGTTTTGCGTCGCCTTACCGTTACTCGGGCTGTTGATACTCGGATTACCGCAGTATAATCACCTTTCCTTCGCGCTGTGCACAATTCTAGTAACGGTACTCGGTGCGCACGAGATGGTCAGGATGTTTCGTCATTGCGGGATACGGGTGAGGTCCTATCTACCGTATCTCGCAGGACTCATACCCACCGCGGCGTACGTCGAGAGTATCCTTGATCTCCCCTTTTCACTCGTTCTCCCCACCGTGGCGGTGTTGCTAATCCTTGTTCTCGGACGTGAGGGATTTCGCAGACACGCGGAGTCGTTCTCCTCGATTCCCGGAGCGGTTTCAGCCGGAGTAGTCTCGACCGTCTATCCGGCACTCCTCGTCTCCTACGCTACGCGGATCGGGAGTTTCCCGAATCCCCATTGGTGGATCCTCCTGTTCCTCGTCTTTGTCTTTGCAAACGATACCGGTTCGTATGTGTTCGGAATGACGGTAGGACGGTATACGAAAAAGCCCTTTCCTATCAGTCCGGCAAAGAGTCTGGCCGGATATGTGGGCGGATTACTCGCCGCGGTCGGGCTCGGAGCGCTCCTCCGGTACGCCTCGCCGTTACATGACGATCTCACCTGGTACCAAACCGTCGGACTCGGAGTGTCGATGGCGATAGCAGCGGATCTCGGCGACCTTGCCGAGTCTGCCATAAAACGTGGAATCGGCATCAAGGATTCAGGCGCTATCCTGCCCGGACGCGGAGGAATACTCGACTCGATCGACTCGATCGCATTTTGCGCACCATTTTTCTACTATGTTGTCGGTTATCTCGTTATCTGGTACTGAGCCTCCGACTCTCGGCCCGTACATCTCCCGAAATACTAGGTGAATCGTGAAACGGATTATTATCTTAGGCTGCACAGGCTCGATTGGTGAAAACACCATTTCTGTGGTTAGACATTTTCGTGAGAAGATATCGGTGGTCGGTCTCTCCGCTCACAAAAATGAGATTCGACTCCTCGAGGCCGCAGAACTATTGGGGGTTTCCGAGCTATGCTTATCAGGAACCCCTTCGAACGATGATAGAATCGGTTTCCAAGGCCACGATGGCCTGCTCTCGTTCATCCGTGAGACGGAAGCAGATCTGGTCGTTAACGGTATCAGTGGCTCCGACGGATTGATGCCGTCGATCACAGCACTGGAGAGCGGGAAAAACCTGGCGCTTGCAAATAAGGAAACCCTCGTCATGGCGGGAGAGTGTATCATGAACGATGCCCGTACTCGTGGGCTTCAGGTGTTGCCGGTGGACTCGGAACATGCCGCCCTATTCCAGCTCCTCAGACGGTTTCCCTCCGAGGATGTACTCGAGTTGATCATCACCGCCTCCGGTGGCGCCTTCAGAGACCTGCCCCTCGAGGAGTTGGAGTATGCGTCGGCAGAGGACGCCCTGCACCATCCCGTTTGGAAGATGGGCGGTAAGATCACCATCGACTCAGCGACCATGGCCAACAAGGGGCTCGAAGTAATCGAGGCAAACAGGCTTTTCGGCTACTCCGCCGACACGATCAGGGTATCCCTCCATCCGCAGAGCCTGGTGCACTCGATGGTGAAGACCGGCGACGGAAGCGTATACGCACAGATCTCCCAACCTGATATGCGTGTGCCGATCCAAAATGCAATCTCATTTCCCGAAACCTGGTCTAATGCGTTTGCCCTGTTCGATTATTCCGGATCGGTGATGGAATTCAAGCCGTGGGATCCGGCCAGATACCCAATGCTCGAAATAGCATATGAGACACTCCGACTCGGAAAAGCATACCCGCTTGTATTCAATGCTGCCAACGAGGTCGCCGTAGAAGAGTTTATTCACGGACATATCGGATTCCTCGATATACACAGGGCGGTTTCCTCCGCTCTTGAACGAGATTGGGGAATTCTGCTACATTCTTACGATCATGTACTGGAAACGGATAGAATGGCAAGAGATCACACACACCGGATCATCTTTCGAATGAAGGGTACTCGATGATGGTATTCGTGAATATCGCTCTCGGCGTCGTCGGCCTCGGCATCGTCGTATTCGTACACGAACTTGGACACTTCCTCGTAGCCAAGGCGTCGGGTATTACCGTCGAGGCGTTTTCACTCGGATGGGGACGAAAGATAGCATGGTTTCGACGGGGCGAAACCGAATACCGACTCTCTATCTTTCCTGTCGGTGGATATTGCAAGATGAAAGGAGAGGAGCTCCTCGGAAAGGCATTGGACGAGGGAGCCGACAAGATTCAGCATTCTGAAGGCTCGCTCTTCTCGGTGGGCCCTCTTCGTCGTATCGCCACCTATGCGGCCGGCCCGGCGGCGAATTTCCTCTTTGCCGTTCTTGTGTTGGGGCTAATCTGGTTCATCGGATTCACCGAGTACACCTACGGAAACCGCATTGTGCTCATTTCGGACTATCCTGAAACCGGAGTCGAGGCTGAGGCTCTGCCGGCCGACAAGGCGGGACTCCGAACCGGAGACCGTATCATCGCCATCGACGACAAGGCGACACCCACATTCCGAGACATCCAGGGTGCGATCGTCCCCCGTGGAGACACCGAAGTCACCCTTTCGGTCGAACGAGACGGACGGATTCTGTCAATCCCGATCCGTCCTGCTTTGAATCGTACCAACGGGTCGGGAAGCATCGGGGTTTCCGCCTGGGTGGAACCATTGATTGATACCGTTCGTAACGGTAGTCCCGCGGACATTGCAGGCATGCAACCTGGCGACATGATCATCACCGCAGCCGGCATGGAGATTCGTCACCATCTCGATCTCCATGCGGTAGTATCCGATTCGCCTTCTGTCCTGCCCCTTACCGTCGAGCGAAATGGGCGGTCAATTGAGACGAACCTGGTTCCCGAATATGATGAATCCGGAGAGGCCCGGCTGGGGATGACATTTGCGATGATTGAACAGTTTTCCAGAGTACGATCACCATTCATCGCCCTCACCAAAGGTTTTAGCGAATCCATTCGCATCCTTTCTCTCACATTGCGAAGTCTCGGTCTTCTGTTCAAAGGTATAAATCTGAGCGAGGCGGTATCGGGCCCCCTGCGGATTACGTATTATGTAGGCCAGGTTGCCAACAGCAGCTTTCGAATCGGTATCGGTGAAGGACTCCGGAGTGTATTCAGATTCTTGAGTTTTCTTAGCATCGCCCTGTGTTTCGGAAATCTCTTGCCGATTCCCGCTCTCGACGGTGGTCAAATCATATTATTCTCCTACGAGGGCATATCGAGACGAACGGTGAACCCGAAGGTGTTTTATCGATATCAGATTATCGGGTTCGGTATCATACTTACCATACTCTTTCTTACGACGTTCAGCGACCTTTTCTTTTTGATTCGACAGTGATGATGAAAAATGATGATGAAAATGGACGATGTAAAGTGGATCTAAAGTGACAATACAATCTATACCTGCCGGTTCTGAATAGTCGGCAGATCAGGATGCGGGTATTAGCGATGAAGCGGAAACTAACATGCATGTGTGACCACGTGTTTACCGTAGAGATCCCGGAACGGATAGACGCACTCACCGATGCAAAGGTCATACCATCTATTTATGACGGAACCTTTCTAAGCTTTAGTTGTGAGAGATGCGGAAAAATCCTGAAACCGGAATTCCAACTTAGTATACACAATCTTCCCGGAGACCATGCACTCTTCTTCATTCCCGAAATCGATCGTAACCCGTATCTTTCGGGAAGGATCGAAGTGCCTGATGTCGATCGAGTCGTAATCGGTTATCGAGAATTAGTCGAGAAAGTGCAAATTTTTACAGATGGTCTCGATGACAGAGCCATAGAAATCGCGAAATCGCGACTCCTACGAAAGGCACCGGAGGATACCGATACAGATGCGTTTTTCTATGGTCTCGAAGGTCCTGCCGCGGTGTTTCATATTCACGGCTTGAAGGAGAATGAGATTGGCGTCGCGAGGATTCCCCTCGAAGTCATTCGGCACATCACAGAAGATATTCCCACAATCATCACCGAAGAACCGGCTAGATCGATTCTGGCAGGCCCATACGTCTCACTGCGCAACATCAAATTCGATCTCGAGGTTGAAGAATGAATCGGACTACGAAGATAGAGATCGTCGCTTCACTTCTAATTCTTTTCGGATGTTTCTCCCTTTTCTCCAGAGAGAGTCGCGCACACGCAGTTGTAAACACGGGTCATATCGGCGAAGTCACCTCAATTGAATACGATAATTCTCGCGACATGCTCTTCTCTTGTGGAGAGGATGGAACGATCAGGATATGGAATGCTTCCAACGGCCAACTTCTTAATTCTCTCCAAGCATCCCACCTACCAATTACCCGGTTTGCGATTCATCCGGAGGATCCGAAGATCGCCGTTATAGAATCAGATGGAATCAGTACGTTCCATCTCTCGGTTTGGAATTGGCGCAATGCTGAAAAGCTCTTTACTCACAAACTCACCGAGAACCCACTCGTTTTTTTCTATTCGCCTCTCGGGAATTATATCGTATACTCTCGACCCGTCTGGGAGAGCCTGGTCTTCCTCGACGCGGAAAAGGGATACAGACTCTCCTATTTAGATCGCGGATTCGGTATCGTAACCGCCGCGTTCATGTCCAAGACCGAGAGGACCCTCGTTTCATACACCCAATCCGGACAGCTCCAATACTGGGACGTGAATAGCGGTAACAGAAAGGAACAATTCCGAACACTCGCCGATCTCGAATCGATCCAATTCACCGCCGAGGGACAGTATATGATCGGATCGAACGGTTCCCGACTCTCAGTCGTTGAACTCACCACAGGTGAGGAAGCCTACTCTACATTACTCTCAGGCATAGCTTCGCTCTCTTTCGATGACAATACGAATGAAATGCTCTGTTATGGGACGAACGAAACCGGCCGATACATTCGACGGTATCGACTCGGAACACGGTTTCTTTACGAATTGACCGCTCCTGAGGTTCCTCCCAATTCCGTGATAAACGACATCGCATTTTACAGCGGTATGCTCTATGCAGCTACTCGCAGCGGAGCCATCCTCTCTTCGAGAATGTATGCACCCGAGCCTGATGTTTTTTCTAAGAACGAGCTTGCGGCCGTAACCGGCGTAGCTGTGAACGATGAGTATCTTACCCTCGCGACGAAAGACACCCTGATCGTGTTTATCTCCGAGATATTCAAGATGACGGCTGATATCTCCATCCCGGAATCTTTCAGCGTCCGTGCGTATCGGAATCCACTGGGTGAGGAGGTCGGGCTAAACCCTCTTTCGGGCAAGAGATTCGGAGTATGGTCGACCGAAGGCCAAAGGGGAACACTTTCGTCTTTTTCCCCCATCAACGGGCGCTTCGAAGAACTCTTTGCCTCGCCGCATCCGTTCATCTCCGTCGAAACGTTTGAAGGACGATTTGGAGACGAGAAGCTTTTACTCCTTGATGCGGGTGGGGGGTGTATTATAACCGACGTCAGGTCCGCTTCTCCCGAGTTTACCTATCGAGCCTATGGCATACATGATGTAGTACACATCGGAGAGGAGACTCTTCTGGCAGGCAGAAGTAAGACCTCACAGATCCAGTCTCCACTTCTACTCATCAATTTCCGTACCGGAGAGACGGCTTCGGTCCACGATCAGAACGTTATCACATTCGAAGTCGAGTATGATCCCTTGAGTAGTACTCTCTACTCCATCGGTGTCGAGAAGAGACGGGATACCTTGAGAACCGTCCTCAAGTCGCATACCGGCTCCATGTACGAGCGGACCGATCCGCTCATGTCCTTCGTGGGTGAGGATCACTCCGCATCGATGGCGATAGACGCCGAGAATTCGAACCTCTTCTCCTCACTCGGATTCGGCGGAGTCATGATGCTCTCTTGGAATGGAGTCACCTCGTTGGAACGTACGGGACACATCCCGAGAGACCTGTCGATCTTCGGAAATTATTTGTATTGTTTGAATAAAGATTACTCGGTCACGCTGCTCAACCGATTTACCGGTAAGAAACTGATGGATCTCTACATTTTTATCGACGGTAGCTGGCTGGCAGTCTTCGTGGACGGATCATATTACACCTCTAGTACCGGGTATAAAAACCTCAACATCTACTCTACCGCCACGGGCAGGGAGCTTGAAAAACACAGGTATCGACTCGAGTTTCCCGGTAGTTAGTTTGAAGGAGTACAGTCGAACTACCGCACTACCGAAACACCATTTGATGCAGGCTCTCATCGCTATTCGTGTGAAGGATTTTTCGATATCTTTTCTACCGCAGATTTCACCGACTCTCTGACAACTTCGGCATACTCGCTGTTGTCTAGGGTGTGAGCATAGAGTTTACCGATGAGTGAGACGCGGTAGAGGGGCTTGACATTATTCAACGCAAGGGCAGCCATATCGAGGACGCAATCTTGGCACCTACAGACTGAATCCGCTTGTTCATGTAATTCTTCTTCTAAAATTTCTATCACCAGCCGTTCCGCTTCATTCACCAAGTATTCGAAATTGTATTCTTCGGTCAAGGCCATCGATCACTCCCTCGATACTGTTTCCCACACCCGGCCTTCGTCGACAACGAAGGTTTTTCCGCTACGGTTGATAAAACTCCTAACACCATTATCGTTCAATATTCCAGGCTGATCAAGAGTTTTCATTTGACAATGCTTCGAATTTGGTGAACTCCGGCAGAAAGGCCAGCTTTACCATTCCGACGGGTCCGTTTCGCTGTTTCGCGACAATCACCTCGGTCTCAATATTCACCCTTTGCGAACCATCTTCTCGTTCGCCGCGATCACGGTGCAGAAAGATAACGAGATCGGCGTCCTGTTCGAGTGAACCGGATTCTCTGAGATCTGCGAGTGTCGGTGCCTTCCCCTCCGATTGTCGTCCGACCTGCGACAACGTTACGATGGGGATCTCGAGTTCCCGCGCCAGGGCCTTCAGAGAACGTGAAATTTCGGCAACTTGTTCATGCCTCGGGACTTGCATCTTGCTTTCAGGTTCAACAAGGGTGATATAATCGATGAAGAGTATCTCTATCTTCTCCCGCGCCTTCATCCTACGGGCTTGTGCACGCAGATCAAGGAGTTTCATGTTCGGGGTATCGTCGATGAAGAGCGGCGCTTCATAGATCCTGCCTGCGGCCTCCGTCAGGCTGTGGAAGTCGGCGGGACGAAGCAACCCCTTCCGAATCCGATTCGAGTCGATTCTCGCCTCGCTGGAAACCAACCGTTGCATAAGAGCCATATCCGACATTTCGAGGGTAAAAAAGCCTACCGCCCGTTTCTGGTGGATGGCGATATTGGCCGCCATACTCAGGGCGAATGCGGTTTTTCCGACCGAAGGTCTCGCTCCGACGATGATGAACTCAGACCGTTGAAACCCACTGGTCATGTCGTCGATATCGGAATATCCGCTGGGGACGCCGGTATATGCATCCTTCGTACGGAACATCTTCTCGATAGCATCGATAGTCTCCGTAACGATTTCTCCGGCGCCTCGATATGAAGAGCGCTGGTCGGAATCGGTAATTTCGAAGATCCTCTTCTCGGCCTCTTCGATCACGTTGCGGCTCTCCATCGATTCGTCAAACGCGTGTGAAATCATCTCATGGGCGGTACGTAGGAGCGTCCTGCGGACACTGGCGTCCCGTACCATTTTCGCATAATATTCAACATTCGCGCTGGTCGGAACCTCAGATGTAAGCGCCGTGATATATGCGGTTCCACCGCACAACTGCAGCTGTTTCGTCGTGCGCAGATTATCGGTAAGCGAGATCAGATCGAGAGTCTCTCCTTGATTGAAGAGATCGATGATAGCTTGATAGATCTTCTTATGTGCAGCACGGTAGAAATCATCGGGTCGCAGATACCGCAAAACTACGGAGATGGCCTCCGGATCGAGTATCACCGCTCCGAGAGTCGCCTTCTCCGCATCGTCGTTATGAGGTGGTACCTTGTCCCGCAGAATAGAGTCCGACAATCTTTATTCAGAATCCGGATAGGAAACCGGAATCACTCCTCCTCGGAAACATCAACCTCTTCGTCGGCGCTATCTTCAATCTGTTCCTCCTCCTGCTCCTCGACCGACTCCTCGGCAAGCGCCGATTCTTGGGTATCAATTTCTTCGGTCTCAGCAGTCTCCACACTCTCTTGGGCCTGAATATCGGCATCAATAGTGTCGTCTGAAGATTCCGGTGCAGCTTCATCATAAGCAGCAGCCTGTGTATTCTGATTAACCTTGACGGTCAACTCCGCTACTTCACTTGCATACAACCTGATCCGAACGGTATATACACCGGCTTCCTTAATGTGATGATCAGGAACTTCGACCTTCTTTCGTTCAACAGAGATTCCTGCCTTTTCGAGGGCATCTGCGATGTTGGCATTCGTAACGGAACCGAACAGACGACCGGTTTCTCCTGCAGGCACATCCAGATCCAGGGTGGTTTCCTCGATTCTTTCCTTCATGCTGAGAGCGGTTTTTCGCTTCTCCTCTTTCCGTTTCTCAATCGTGGCACGTCGCTGTTCGATCATGGCGATGTTCGCCTTCGTATACGGCAGTGCGAACCCTTTCGGAAAGAGATAATTACGCGCATATCCGCGTTTAACGTCTTGCACATCTCCTTCCTCACCCAGATTGTATACATCTTCATTCAGTAGAATCCTCATCTCAATCTCCTTTCCCCTTCGTACTAGCAATACGGTATTTTATCCATACTTCAGATATTCCAAGCCCCGGAACTCCAAGAACCAGCAGGAAGTTCGCTCCGGGTATGAAAAACAGCATAACCATCGACAGATAGATGAGTCTGCGGACACCCTTCGTAACTCTACGTTTCACAAGAAACCATCGCAGAATTCCGAATCCTTGAATGCCGAATAGGAACAGTGTAATCAAACCTATGTTCCAGACGACATACCCGATGAACCCTAGGCCGACAGTCACATCCGCCAACACCCCGGCCCACGACAGAAGAAGCGGCCAGATCATCGAATCCGGCAAAGAAAATCGCTCAACCACAAACCGTCCGCGATGCGGCGGATACGTCGATGCGGTATCGAGGGCGGACAAGCCTTCATATTCACTCGACTGTATCATAGAATATCGCTCACCAAGTTTTCTTCCAAGCAACCACACGGCCGACAGTACCATGAAGTAGCCGGCCAGGTAATTCCGCAACAGCGTCTTACGAACAAATATGACGACCGAATCGATGTCGATACCCTGTAACTCACCTTCAGCAGACAGAGATTCAGATCCGACTGCCTCCGGCTGGAACATAGTCATTACTTGCTCAATCTGCGCACGAAACGCTTCTGTTACACGTTCGTCCCGCATCATGAAGAGAATCACCACCAGACTGATAATTCCTACGAATACGGTTGCGGCGAGTAATTTCCATAGCGTACGCCGTGGACCATTGGAGCCGGCGATAGGATTTGCTTCTCCGGTTCCCCTACTTACGTCTTCATCGTCACCCGTACCGGCATCTGTAGGATAACCGCTGCCCGGAACCGCCGTGGTGCCCTTCAGATCATACACAAACGGAAGGACGGTAGATGGGAAGAAATCACTATCCGCTATGTAAAGTCCGATGATGAAAACGAATCCAAGTAACGAATCGAGCATCACGATGCCTCCGGGATTCTCGACCCCGCGGAGGCGAATATACGATGAGATCCCGATAAACGCTATACACAGGAGGCTGGACCAGAAATATCCCGTACCGCCCCTTCTCTGCCATACGATGTGAAGTGGAATCAAGAAAAGGAAAAAGAAGATACTGAGGCGAAAAAACAGGAACGACAATCCCGCCGCAATTCCGATCTCAATCCATTCACGTCTCGTTTCAGGAATTCTCACGTGCATACCCGCGATTCCAGACAAACAACTGAGCTTGTACTATGCCGTTGGACATACACTATCCCGCCGACATGAAGCATCAATCGTCCGTGTTCAGGTCTTGGCGAATGGAAGCATGGCCAAGGCTCGGGCACGTTTTATCTCCCTGGCGAGTGCGCGTTGATGCTTGGCACAGGTTCCGGTGATTCGACGAGGCAGTATCTTGCCGCGTTCGGTGACGAATCGACGCAGTCCGTCGATGTCCTTGTAATCTGCCTTTACCTTCTGTGTACAGAACTTGCAGACCTTCCGTCTAAAATACGGCCGGCCGCCGCGTCCACCGCCGCGAAACGGCCTTCGGCCGCCGCCACGGTTTCCACGATCAGATCGTGAATCCGAGCCACCCCGGTCATATCCCGAACTTCGACGATCTCCCCTATCGCCGTCTTGACTTCGTGTTGTATCTCCTGAAGACATCTATGTTGCTCCTTGGGTTGTATTTCCCTGTTCGATATCTGTACTCAATATATCTGCGCTGTAGATATCCGTACTCCATAATCAAAACGGTATGTCGTCCTCGAAATCGTCGACACCGCCCTGTGGGCTTTCACTCGCCTCGCTACCACCAGTCGAGTCGGGTCGGCCTCCTCCGTTTCGCCCACCGCCGAGTAGTTGGATGTTATTGGCCGTAATCTCAACCTTACTTCGGGGCTGACCGTCCTGTTCCCACCTGTTCTGACGCAGTTCACCTTCGATGGCCACCTCTTTCCCCTTTACCAAATATTGCGTGAGGCCCTCGGCCATCCGGCCCCAGATGGTGATATCGAAGAAATTCGCCTCCTCGATCCATTGATCACCGGTTTTTCTTCTTCGATTGACTGCCAGGGAAAACTTCGTGACAGCTGTACCTGAATTGGTGTATTTTAATTCGGCATCCCGAGTGAGGCGTCCTATCAACACAACTACGTTCAAATTACTAGCCATCTTTCCTGTTCCTCCCCGTCTCTCTGCTACAGGCGTGTCGGTTGTGGGTCGTGGAGCACGAATTGCCCCACAAGTGTTAATTTTGATACGCCACGTGCACTACCCAAAACGACAATTCGGTTTCGTGTGCGTTACACGAACACAAAGGTTATTTTGCTTCCTTGTTGACGAATAGAAATTTTAAAACTTCATCCATCAACTTGAATGTCCTGTCTAGTTCGGCAACCTGCTGTGGGTCGATCTTTAGGTTGTAGAGGGTGTAATGGCCCCGGGTCTCTTTTTTGACGGGATATGCCAGATCGCGTACTCTCATGTCTTCTTCACTCTCAATTTCCGCGTTGACCCTGGCAAATTCTTTTTGGACGGCTTCTTTTCCGCGAAGCCAATTTTCCTCTTCATGGCGGTAGAGTACCACCGCTTCATATGATCTCATTTGTCCTCCTTATGGACATAGGTGACCTACTCGTTTAATGCGAGAGGTAAAGAGGTAACGTTACCCTATCATACCGCCTTTGCGGTGTCAAGGTTGATCGACATTCGACCGAAATTCAGAGTAATCTGGATATCGGGTTATACTATATGGCGAAACGTATTAATTATGGCGACAGCATCTACCTTATCCACGAGATGATCAGGTCGGTTCACTGTGGACTCGCCTTGGAGATCGAACCACGCGTCTTCAATGAAAAGTTGATAGACGATCTATTCTTTATCGACAGAGTCTTAGAGATGATCTTTGAATCACTGAAGAAGAATCCGATGCTCATCATTCGAGATGAACATCTTCGCCAGACTCTTCGGGCGAAACAGGACTTCCTAGATATTCTCGACACGATCCTTTCGGTAGACTACAGGGGGGCGCTCGATTTCTCTCAGGTTACCGACCGGCTTCAACATTGTCGCGACGAACATCGCTCCAGTGTCGATGAGATACGCAGACTCGCAGAAGAGAACTCCACCGAGCAGAATCCCGAGGATCAGATCTCAACAACTGAGCTCGAATTCCTTCTCAATGATAACGACGGCTGACGCCAAAGCCCACCGGCCTTCTTTCTATCGCAGCAATTCGATCACTCACACCGCTCGATCTCCTCATCAAGAAGCAATCCGACAAACTCATCCAGCGTCATCGTAGTAACCGCATCGGTGACACCGGATGGCGGTACATAGCCCCACTCCGCGAGGAAGGTCCGTATCTCGGGAGCGCCGCAGGCCAGCAGATGATCCACCTGATCGTCGATGAAACACGCAGAACGGCAACCGTGACGGCTCAAGATCTCTTGAATGACGTCCCCCTTACCGCGCTTCCCCGAATCTATGATGCGCCGCATGGGCCAAGATATCCTATGCGCTTCCAGTATTTCCGAGATGAACGGGGCCTGTTTCGTGCTTAGAATAAAATATTCCTCCCGATCGGCCACCCTTCGAATTCCATCTTCGATCCCCGGATAGAGGACGTTCAGCCGAAGCCAGTATGCCTTGTCGTCATGCAACAACTTCTCCCTTGCGGTATAGAACGCCGCATGGTTGGCATCGGCCTTCTCGACGCCGAGGGTATCGAGTCTTTGGTCGAATTCCGTCTGTGTCTCAACGGCTATCCTCTGCGAGACGAGTTCTTGCAATAGGACGTAATCACCCCCCCTGCGGATAAACGGTCTGAGGATACGAAACTCTCGTAACTCTTCAACTCCGACCCGGTCCGGAAGAACTCCGCATTGCAGCGTATGATATGCGATCCAAGAACTCACATAACATTCAAGTACCGAATCACAGATAACGCCGTCGAAATCCAAAAAAAATAGAGGTCTCGTACTCATGACTCGACTCCGTTGATAGTTGTCTAGGCGACTACCGGTCCTTCTCTTGTGGTTTCGCCGGGACCATAGTATAAATGAGATATGGGTGAAACGGAAGTAATTCGATCGTTAAAAACGGCGGGCGTGGATGTTTCTCTAACGAAGGAGATTCTTACAAATTTCAACGAGGGTATCTATGACCGTTTCGGACCCGTCGTGGTATCCGACATCCCCTCTATTGACGATAACCGTATCCGCGATCTCCGAGGATCGATCTCGGTCTCCGTCGACCTCGAAACTGCTGAACGGCGTATCGAGTCTATCGATGGTACCCTCGATCTCCGCGAGTACGGGTCGTGTCAGGGAGATACGGTTCTGTTTAAACGGTCCGGTCTCGAACGGCTCGGAGTCATGCTGTCCGGCGCTGTGGCATACGGAATCCTCAACGGCGGATCGGCGACCAGCTATGGTGACAGGAAAAAGAACAGATCGCTGGATCCTCAGATTTTCGACGGTTTCGAGGCAACCTTCGACAAAATAGCACCGCACGTAAGCGGCCAACCGAAGGGCGTTACTCCCGCTTTCATTCAGCCGGACGGCTCATATGGACCGAGTTTTATAGAGCTGAAAATGCGCAACCTCCTGCTCAATGCGGAGAAGCATCTTCGATTGAAGAAACAACCCGGAGAAGGCCCACTGTACCCCCTCTTTCAGATGACGAGTGTCCATACGGATACGGAGATTGCCGCTCGCTACGAGGAATATCGTACATCGGAATATCTCGAAGACCTGATCGACTCGACCGGACTCGACATCACAAACGCCTATACCGCTGTTCAACCGCTGATCGCCGCATTCACGCAGGGGTGTCCGAAAAAGATCTTTTCCAACGCCTATGGGAAACAGGGGGAGGGTTTACCGCTCCCCGGCGGACACGGCCAAAATTTTATGGTGCTCAAGGATATCTATCTCCGGCTCTTCGAGGAGGGAAAACGGTATGTATATCTCACCAACGTCGACAACCTCGGAAGCACCTTCGATCCCGTAGAGATCGCCATGCTCGCGTTGACCGGTAAACAGGCGGCGTTCGAGTTTTCCTTTCGAACCCGAGTCGACGTGAAGGGCGGCATTCTAGTGATAGATGAGACGGGATCCCTAAACTGCGCGGACATCGGTCCCGCGGTGTCACCCGGAGAGGTGAAACAGGCGGAAGCCGATGGCAAGGAGATCCTCTTCAATTGTGCCACCGGCATATTCGATCTCGCCTATCTCTCCACGCATATCGACGAGATTATCGAAAATCTGCCGATGCGGTTTAGCGATCAAGAGAAAGACGCCGGTTCCTATTCCCAGGCGGAACAGGTGACCTGGGAGGTTCTCGGACTACTCGACGATTTCCTCGTCTTCGGTGTGGACAAATTCGATCGTTTTCTAGCGGCTAAGCTGCTGCTCGAAAACTTTCTCACGAGCGGCCTTGAGCCGGACTCGGAGAATACCGAATCTGAGCTGCTGGATATCGGAGGCAAGCTGCACGAGGGGCTGAAGAGAAAACTCGAGGGTGAGTACGGACTTCGGCAGATCGACGGCCGTTGGGAGCCCATTCCGGTATCCGATCTCACGGGCTGACACGACGAGGGAACCCCGGCGAATCGTTCTATTCGACGAAAAAAACAGAACGTGCGAGGAATTTTCAAAAGCAGGTATAGTAAAAATGCCAAGATTTCGACCCCGTATTACCAACCAGGAAATTGTCGGGGCGGAATGTACACAAAAAAGGAAACCACATCGGGTTCCCTCGATCTTGTACGCGCACTACCCCTCAGGCGGTAGCGGTAGATACAGGACTGATACGTCAACCGGCTTCGATAGCGTCGACGGGGCAGACGTCCGCACAGGCACCGCAACTCGTGCAGGCATCCGGATCGATCCAGCGAGCGTCATCCTTCTCGCTTATGGCTTCTACCGGGCACTCAGGCTCACAGGCACCACAGTTGGTGCATTCATCAGTAATCTTATACGCCATTTGGCATCCTCCAATCGTAGTTGATGGCAACAATGTATACACAATCTACGAAAAAGGCAAGTTGCGTAGTTGAGTACCCATACCAGTTCACTGCCTGAATAGCGGCATAGATCTCACTCGTCGAACAGAAATAATCGGGAGATGTGCCGTTCGAAGATGTTTTCCGTGACGTTCTCGGCGATTACATCCGCGTAATCCTCGAGGGCCGCATAATACCGTTCTCCCATCTCAGCCGCCACCTTATACCCCACATGCAGGAGCTGCCTGAAGCTCCGGTTATACTCGGAACACGCCTGATCATGGCGCAGGGCGGAAGCGAATGTGTCTCCGGTATAGGTGTCGACTTCATCCGGAGACGGCAGCACCGCCGGGTCGATATCGATGACGGACGCATAGGGGCCACACAACTCGTCGGAGCGGTCGTATGCGGATCGGTATACCTCTTTAGCAAGTTTCAATCCGTTGCCGCCGGCGAGGGCCAAGCCGATCAAT
>CAZAKE010000099.1:10416-17950 GCA_964485495.1 uncultured Spirochaetales bacterium | reverse complement strand
CTGGAGATATTGGAGATATCGCCTTCTTGTGTTTTCTCACATTTCGAATTCCTGTTTAGGATGACAGGAGGTGGACGGCAGGGTATAATAATGAGAACTATTATTGGAGGGTACTATGGACAAATGGTTACGACAATTTGAGATCGAAAAGGGGCAGAACCCGGCGGTCCCGACGGCCCTCTTCGGTAACTTCGCGGTGGGGAGCGGCAAGACACTCCATCCGAACAGGCAGAGGATATTCACCGCCCTGGCCGAATCGTTCAAGGTTGCCGAAGGAACACGCTCCGACGCGGTTGGCCTTCTCGATTCGATGAAAGCTACGATTGAGTCTGAATTGGCGGAACAAAAATACGATACGGCACTCGAGGTCGCGAGAGAAGCCGGAGAGCGGGGGGCGATGCGGTGCTTCACCTGGGGAAAGAAGGTGACGGCCATACAGAGATCCCTCATCAACCGGTATAAAAAGCAGGGCGAAGAGCTACGAAAGGCGGGAGATGACTTCTACGTATGTGACGCCTGCGGATTCATCTTTTTGGGATCGGAGCCGCCTGAGATCTGCCCGGCATGCAAGGCTCCGTCGTTTCGATTCAACAAGATCAGATAGGGAGGATTCCAATGTATGCAGCGAGAAATATACGACTCTGCAGTAAAGACTGCCTCTGCCTGTTCGTCTGTCCTACCGGCGCTACCGATACCGAAGACGGAACCATCGATCCGACGAAGTGCCTGGACGGATGCAGGCTGTGCGTAGACACCTGTCCCTCCCACGCAATCTATCTGGTGCAGGAACGATACCCGAATCGACCGGCCCTCGAAGGGACCCCGGCCGATCTTCTCACGGACCTACTCGCGGAGAAGGCGGCAATGCACGTCTCCGCGGAATCCGTGCAGGAGGTTCCCGATTCTCCGGTACTGAGTTCGCTCATCAAGGCTCTTGCGGCCTCAAACAAAGTACTCGCGGAAGACTGCGTGCGCGAAGCCGGTTTCCTGGTGCCCCGGACCGAGGCGTTCGAACGGCTCGCTTCCTCCGATCTGCTTCAGCAGATATATAAAAAGAGACATGGTGACGTCGGGGCGATCGAAACGCTCCTCGAGCAGATTGTGACGGCACTGAGCCATAAAGAAGACGCCGAAGCCCGATACATCGCGGTGTGCACCGGCTGCGGCCGCATCATTCTGGACGAGTCGGTCTCGGAGTGCCCGTCGTGCCGGCCCGACAGCGAGAGTACGCTGCTGAAGATATAGAGAAGCACACACTCACAACGCCCGCGTACTCGTGCTATTGCAGTGCGGAATACCTGAGCAGCTCGATGTGCACGTTCTCACAGTAGTCGACGATCTCGATGTCCATGAACATGCGGCGCTGGCGGTTACGCTGCATCATCACCTCGCCTTTGGGCTGTCCGTCCTTGCGGACATACTCCATCTCGTCGGTCTTGTTCCCGGGATGCCCGACGATGAGATAAGTTCCCGGTTCGACACCGGCGAGGTGGTCGGCCAATTCGGTGCCCGGATGCTCTCCCGGCCCGCTCCAGCCGGGTAGCCGGGTATACTTTCCGCACTCACGCAGGGCCCGATCATATAGCAACTTCTTTTCGGCGGCAAATTCCACGAGCCGTTCGTGTAAGCCGGCCACCTGTCCCACGCCCATATGCTCATCCATATACTTGATGGGAAATCCGAGATCGGCGAGTACCGTGTACTGCGCCTCGACCTCACGCATCATCTCGTCGACATCCGGGGAGAGTTCGGCGAGTCCGTCGCATTCCACCGGAAATGTCCCGTCCTCCAGGACGAGAGAGCCTGCGGCATCGACGTCTGATATCGGTCCCCAGCGAAGGTTGTACCATTCCGCGGTTAGCGTGACATGGAGCCCGAAGTCCACCGTATCCTTCAGTTTCAGGAGTATAGCCGCGGCGTCCTCGATCTCCGGCGTAGACGCCATCACACTGATATTCCGAACGATTCCCTTCTCCGCGGCGGCAAAAATCGCCCGGTTGATCGTACGATTCATGCCGGCATCATCGGCTCGAGTCAGTAGACGAACACGCTTCATAGGAGCCTCCCCAATGTTTTATTTCTCCGTACCGAGGCACTTCCAAAAATTTTTTTTAAAAGAGCCATTACTCAATATAGTCTTTCGGTTACGGAAAAGCCACACAGGCGGATCGAAAACTATCCACGCAGCCTGACCATGGCCATATAGGTGAACTCAGGCACGGTGAACTCCACGTAACCGTCCTTCGATGAGAAATCGATAGCCGTACCCTCCGGTTCCAGGACCACTTCCGCGACCCCTTCGGCCCTCACCCGGCATTTGGCATTGTGAAAGGGGACCACTCGCTCGATGGACGGGATGGCGTCGGCACTCGCCTGGTGTCCGACCTGATAATCGATCAGATTGAGGAGCAGGTCGCCATCGGCTGCGTCGCCGCGGGTCCTCATGAGATTGGCCTCGACGGTAGACGGCACGTCTACGACAAACGCCGGACGCGAGACGGCATGAGAGTACACCGCGTCGAAGAACTGCCGGAGCCAGTGGTGGTTGTAGGACCAGTAGGCCTGGAAGATCGATCCGGCGATGTATACCGCCGTGCCCTTGCCGAAAGAGTTCATCACCGCGAAGGGATAGGGGGAGGGCTTGTCCGCCGGTGGGGCGGCCAGATGGTTCCGGAAGGCACGGGTGTCGGTTGACTCGCCCTGGGGGAAGTAGTAATCCGCTAGAATAGTCGCTCCCCGGGGCACGATCTTCTGAGTGGCTGCCCGGCACTGGAGCACCAGGTCGTCAGTGGTGCCTCGAACCTCGAGCCTGGGCTTGAAGTGACTGACGCTGAACACCGACGGTTCGATATACTCGACTCCGAAGACGTCCTCCAGATTGAACCGGCCCTCGGCGACCGTCGCCGTGCCGCAGGCGATCAGGGTGCCGCCGGCCTTGACCCAGCCCCGGAGTATCTCCCAAACCGACGGATCATACTCGCACGGTTCGGGAAGAATCACTACGGAGTACTCATCCAGCTTGTCGAGTTGTATACCGTTGACGATATCGTGCTGAAAATGGCTCTCCACCATCATCTTGTGGGCGCCGTGGATCGGGTCGCCCTCCGCATGAACCGGCACAGCGTCGTGTGACAACACCGGCGCCAGCACCGCGGCTTCCTTTACCGACTGTGCCCCCCGCAGGATCTGCTCCCGCTCCTGGACGAACCCAAAGGCCTGGTCGAACATCTCGTACACCGCCGGGGTCAGGGAGCCGTCCACGTTAACCTGATCGCCGCTCACCGCGGAGACGCCGTTGCCGATCATGGCGGCGAACTCGGTGGTCATCTGGGCGGCAGGCTTGAGAGTTAGATCACCCCACCCCTGGTAGAACCGCACCGACATCACCTGACACGGCCGGTCCAACGTCCGCACGTATCGGGCCGAGAAGCTGTGGGAGAGGTAGTTGCTCCGGGGCTGGCTCTCCCAACAGAGGATGTCATTGGCCTCGGAGAAGGAGAGGGGCGTGTTCAGATGCCCCGACCGGTTGGAACAGATCAGGATATCCTTTCCGTGAACTTCGTTGAGGTGCCGGATCTCCCGAATCAGGTTGATGGTGGCGTCGAAATTCCAGGTAACCCCCTCCTGCGGGGTGATCGAGTCGATCATCTCCCTCCCGTAGAGACCGCGATACTTGGCCCGGCAGCTCTCGCAGAAACACCCGTCGGAATTGTGGGCCAGGGGGATGTCCAGCCACAGGGCGTCCACCGGATAGTCCTTGATTATCTCCTCGAGCTGAGGGAGGACCAGCTCCTCCTTATAGGGGGTGTTGAGACAGAGCCGCGCCCAGGGGCCGCGGATACCGCTGTCTTTCCCCTCCCGGTCCCGGTACCGCCAGTTCTCGTGTTCGATGTAGGCCCGGACGTCGGTACACAGGGAGTAGTAGGCGTAGGTGAAGATCCCCCGCCGGCGGCATTCACTCGCCGTTTCCATGAGGAAGTCCTGCTCCAGCCCCGCGTGCTTGTGCCCGGCCACGGTAGTATAGAAGCTGTTGCCGAAATGGCACTTGGAAAAGAGGGCTACCATGTTGATCCTACCCCTCTCCAGGTGGTCGACGAAACTCTTGGCGTCGAAGTTGTTGATGGCATTCAGCGGAAACTCGGGCATGTGAAAATCCATATGCACCTGGCGCATGTGGGAAAAGAATGTTTCGTTGGTGTCGTTCATGATACTGCTCCTTCAATTATCTGTTATCTGATGGCCGCCTTACCGGATAACGTCTTGATTCCTGTTCCATACCGGCATAGTATACGGCAAGAGCGATTAGCGCAACGGAATCTGAAGGAATAGATCGAAAGGCAGAGAAAGGAATACCGATAGAAGGAGAGTGGCATGACTAGTTTACGAGTCAGCGATAACAGGCGATATCTGCAATATGAGGACGGGGTCCCGTTCTTCTACCTCGGCGATACGGCGTGGGAGCTGTTCCACAGGCTGACCCGTGAGGAGGCCGGCTTCTACCTCTCCGACCGGGCGGCCAAGGGATTCACCGCAATTCAAGCGGTTGTCCTGGCCGAGATGAAGGGGCTTACCGTGCCTAACCCGTACGGCGACCTCCCCATCTCCGGGAGTGATCCGGCACAACCGAATGAGAAGTACTTTCAACATGTGGATTACATCGTAGAGAAGGCGGAGAGCCTGGGGGTGTTCATCGGCATGCTGCCGACGTGGGGCGACAAGTGGAACCTGAGATGGGGAGAGGAGCAGGAGATCTTCACTCCGGAAAACGCCCGTACATTCGGCCGGTTTCTCGGCACCCGCTACAAGGAGCGCGGTATCATCTGGATCATGGGAGGCGATCGCCCGGTGGAAACCGACGCACACCTGCAAATCATCCGGGCCATGGCCGAGGGCATCCGCGAAGGCGACGGAGGGAGCCACCTCATGACATTCCATCCCTCCGGGTATCACAGCTCATCGGAATACGTACATGGCGAGGCGTGGCTGGATTTCAACATGATCCAGTCGGGCCATCACACCCGGTACGCGCCGAACTGGCGATTCGTCGGCAATGACTACGGTCTGGACCCGGTAAAACCGAGTATGGACGCCGAACCGTGTTACGAGAACCACTGTATCAACTTCGTGGATGGAAACGGGTACTTCGACGACCATGATGTACGCCTCACGGGGTACTGGGCCGTACTCGCCGGAGCCTGCGGCCACACCTACGGGTGTCAGGAGATCTGGCAGTTCTACGATACGGGAAGGGAGTGCAAATATCCGCCTCGGAACGACAGTTGGCGTGAGGTATTGGACCTGCCCGGGGCCTTCGATGTGCGACACATCAAGAACCTCGTGTTGTCACGACCCTACTTCGAACGCTTCCCGGACAACTCCGTCGTACTCAGAGGGTCCGCAGACTCCGTGTCACACATCCAGGCCGGTCGGGACGGCACCCCGGAGTGGCGGGATGCCACGTACCTGATGGCGTATCAGCCCCTGCTCTCCAAGGGAGCGACCTACGACACCGGCGTAATCGCCGGTAAAACCATCGACGTGTGGCTCTTCGATCCCCGAGAGGGAACCGCCAGGTTCATCGAGCGGACGGAAAACACGGGCACCTACACGGCCCCCTGCCCGGACTCCGGCCCCGATTGGGTCATTGTCATCGACGACGCATCCAAGGGGTACCCGGCACCCGGCAGCAGACCCTACTCGGCGGGAGAGGCCTGATATCGGATGTCGCACAGCATGAAGAGTAAGCGAAAAATCCCCGGGATGCGGCCGGTCTACCCTACCCCGGCGGCCCTGATCACCAGTGTCATGTAGTACTACGCGCTGCGGGTGAGTTCCTCCAGGACTTCCTGGATTAGCTCCTTCTTGGACAGATACATGTTCTTGTACTGTCCCTCCCTAGCCGCACCACGCTGCACGAGTTTTGACTTCATGAGATCGTGAGAGCCGGCGGGTAAGACGTGCAACACCGGAGGTTCGAGCCTTCCGGAACCTCGCTTGACCTCGTACTCCGGGTTGTACTCCCGCAGCTTCTCGTCGAGAGCCTTCGCATAGGCCTCTTTATCACTCGTGGACGCATCCGGACCGAACTCCGCGAAGAAGTGGTAGTGAAAGGCCTTCTTATCGGCATACATCAGATAGTTTTCGAGGTGTGTGCCGGTCTCCGCCGACACCGTCTTGACGGCGTCGATGACCTGCACTTCGGTAAGTTTCTCCCCGGTGATGCTCGTGACCCCCTCACCCTTCTGGATAAACCGGAACAGCGGAACCTGTTTATAGTACCCGACGATCTCCACGATATCGTTGATGTCGTACCGAAAAAGGCCGCTGCCGTTGGTGAAGAAGATGAAATATCGCTTTCCCACCTCCAGTTCGTGGGCACGGAGTACCGGGGGGTTCGGATCCTCACGTCTCTCTTCTTCGATGAACTCGAAGAAGTACCAACCGATGGCCAAGACCGAATAGTCCCAGTCATTCTTCAGCACGAGCCCGGCTCTCCCCTCGCTGGCCTGGTATCCGAAGGCGCGGATCTTGCAGGATTCCGGAAAGTATCCGTTCAGTTTCGGCACCAACAGCGAAAAGTTCCCCTGCACCCAGATGTTGGCCAGCGCCAGGTTAGGCCAGTAGTGCTTCGGCCGGAGACCGATCCGTAGGGGGTGCCGTCCTCGACGTGCCCCTCCACTGCCGCGGAGACCGCCGAGATGCTCTTTCCATCGTAGATATGCGGGTTCTCGAGTACACATGAGTAGAGCCACAGCTTGTTGCATTTCACCTGATTGGTGTCGAAATACTCCTTGGAGATAGGGATCATCTTCGGTTTGCTCGTGGTGCCGCTGGAGGTGTTATAAGATCACCGGTTTGCCCGGGAAGAGTACGTCCTGTTCTCCCTTCATCATACGCTCGATATACGGCCGATGGGATTCGAAGTCCCCGATGGGGACACTACGGACGAACTCCTCATACGTCGTGATCCGGTCGAAATTATGATCTCGCCCGAACGCCGTGTCACGTGAATACTCGATCATCGACTTGAGCAGGGCATCCTGCGTACCGGTACAGTCCTCGGCTTCCCGCTCGAATTTCTTCAATAACGGTCCGGCACTCATGCCGACCAAGAATTTCCTAAACCACGGCTTCTCCGACAGTCCCATGACACTACCTCCATGTATTGCTACCATAACTGTAGCGCAAGCGCAAAAACGAGTCAACAGCATTCTTCATTCGGTAATGACAATTCTTAATTGGAGATATTAAAGAAATTAACCAGGAATATTCGAATGAATACTGAATTACACTACCATATCATTCATTTATAAATAGCGTCAAAACGATGAACCATAGTGGATATTCCACACACGATCCATATACTAAAACTATACACGCCACACGGAGGATACGATGAAAGAAAAACTCCCGTTACTCGGTATCTGCGTATTCACGGTTTTTATGCTCCCAGGATGCGTCAACCTCTTCCACCACATAAGAGATGGGATCGTCGGAGGGAGAGTTTGATGAGATGGCCATGGCGTTCTTCTCG
>CAZAKE010000099.1:0-10316 GCA_964485495.1 uncultured Spirochaetales bacterium | reverse complement strand
AGAGATGGGATCGTCGGAGGGAGAGTTTGATGAGATGGCCATGGCGTTCTTCTCGACCGCGAGACACACGCTGATCCTCGAGAAAACGAACCTGCCTGAAATTGAGCGTGTCGTCCTCACCGTGGACGAACAGGAGTTCGAGGTACCGGTCCAGGAGTTCCCCCACAACTACCTAATCGAGTATCCCCTCTCATACGTGATGTTCGCCGAGAACGGCGGGGTACTCACTGTTCACTTCGAGAAGAGGGGGAGGTGGTAGCCAACCGATATGCCTCGGAGATAACAGGATTCAGAAGGATATATATGACCGGATTTTGATAGTATCCTCCGGTTCACACCTCCCATAGCTGTTGTACAATAGACCTATTCTTACCGCAACAGAGCGGCTCGATTTCGTATCCAACTGCTGATGGAGGCCTTGGTTGACAGACTCCACCCTCAAGCACACCGACATAGCCAGCCACGGGAGCAGGAGATGGAGAGAGATCCTCAGGTATAAAGAGCTCTATCTTCTCTCTATACCCGGGCTGGTGTTCTTGATTACGTTCAGATACATCCCGATGTACGGCGCTCTCATCGCCTTCAAGGACTATAATCTCTACGCGGGCTTCTTCGACAGCCCGTGGGTGGGATTCAGATTCTTCAGAGAGCTCTTTGTGTACTCGGACTTCCCACGGGTTTTTCGTAACACGATTCTCATCAGCTTCTACAAGTTGTTCTTCAGGGTCCCGGCTCCGATTATTCTGGCCCTTCTGCTAAACGAAGTCCGGAACTCTCTGTTCAAACGCAGCGTGCAGACGATCACCTACATTCCGCACTTCATCTCATGGGTCATCATCTCGGGATTCTTCATGGATATCTTGTCTCCAAATGCGGGGATCGTCAACGAAGTATTAGGCGTCTTCGGGATCGAACCGATATTCTTCATGGGGGACAAGAACTGGTTCCGAAGCGTCCTGGTAATCACCGATATCTGGAAGGATGCCGGGTTCGGCGCGATCATCTACCTGGCGGCGATCTCAGGCATCGATCCGCAACTCTACGAAGCCGCCATCATCGACGGTGCAAGTCGATGGAAACAGACGGTATATATCACCCTGCCGGGAATCGCTTCGACCATCATCGTGATCCTGATACTCAGAATGGGACATATCCTCGAGGTCGGGCATGAACAGGTACTCATGATGTACAATCCCGCCGTCTACGAGGTCGGCGACGTCATTACCACCTACATCTACAGGGTGGGTCTCGGACGGATGGAGTTCAGCCTCACGGCGGCCGCGGGGCTGTTCCGGTCGCTGATCGCATGTGTTCTCATCATCATCACGAACAATTTAGCGAAGCGCATGCAGCAGGCCAGCGTGTGGTAGTAGGACGGTAGCGTATGGCAATCAAGAGAGCGAGCAGCGAGCGGATATTCGCATACTTCAACACCATCATCCTGATCTTCGTGAGTTTCCTAACCCTCTTCCCCTTTTTGCATATCGTGGCGAAATCGTTTTCGGCAGAGGCCTATGTTCTCGCTAAAGATGTTGTGCTCTGGCCGGTCGGGTTCACGACGAGTTCCTACAGCTATGTACTCGGGAATCCGCGATTCATCCGGGCATTCGGCGTATCCGTCTATGTCACTACCGTGGGAACCGCTCTGAACATGCTTCTGACCACAATCACGGCCTACCCGCTCTCCAAGAAGCGCATGCCCGGAAAGAGCATCATCATGTTCATGTACGTGTTCACCATGATGTTCAACGGCGGCCTGATCCCCACATATCTCTTAGTGAGAAACCTCGGCCTCATCAATCGCCTGTGGGCGTTGATCTTGCCCGCAGCCGTCATACCGTTCAACATGATCATCCTCAAGAATTTCTTCATGTCCATACCCGACAGCCTGGAGGAATCCGCGGTGATCGACGGCGCCACTCAGCTCAGGATCCTGTTCACGATCATCGTACCCCTCTCCCTGCCTGCGATGGCCACCGTCGGCTTGTTCTACGCCGTCGGCCACTGGAACCAGTATTTCAACGCGTTGATTTACCTTTCCGACCGGGCCCTCTACCCGCTCCAACTGTACCTGAGAGAGATCATCATCGAGGATGGGGCTCAACTCGTCGATGCCGAGGCCCTCATGGATGTTGCTCCGATCTCGGTGAGAGGGGCTACCATCGTCGCCGCGACGGTCCCGATTCTCTTAGTCTATCCGTTCGTGCAGAAGTATTTCGTGAAGGGGATCATGATCGGTGCGGTGAAAGGATAACGGAATACAACTAAAGGAGGTGAGTGAACCGTAGGGAAGATAGGTACGATAAGAAAGGTGTATGTTTCAGTTTCGCTGCGGATAATTCGAACAAAGATCGAATTGTCGGAGAATCAAGAGACATCTAGTAAACAATGAAAGAAAGGAGAGAGAGTATGAAACGAACAATATCGGTAATTGCGGTACTGTTTCTATGTGGGAGCGTCGCGTTCTCGGCCGGACAGCAGGCGGGGGGCACAGCCGAAGAGGAAAAAGTCACCCTCGAGGTTCTCACGAACTACAATCCCAACATCGAGACCTTCGCGGACGGACTCGATCCGAACAACAACGACATCATCGAGTGGATCCGGGAGAACAGTGGATACGATATCGACGTGGAGATCCTGCCACGGGACGGCTCGGCCGAGAAGGTGGCCATCATCTTGGCATCCGGCGACGTGCCGGACCTGATCCGGATTCCCGGCGGTAAGGCCCAGTACGCCACCCTGGCCTCCCAGGGCGCACTCTACCCGGTAGACGAACTTCTGCCGATGGCGCCCCGATACAACGCGGTGATCCCTGATGAGACGTGGAAATCGGTCATGGTGGACGGACAGGTCTACGCGATTCCCGCTCCCCAAACCTACCACGGCGTTCACGGCCTCTTCACCCGGCTCGATCTGATCGAATCGGTGGGCCTCGACGTTCCGAAGACTATCGACGAGTACTACACGGTGATGAAGGCGGTTGCCGCTTCCGGCGATAACAGGTTCGGACTCACATCCGCCGGCCCGTGGATACTGGGCTTCACCGGAGCCTTCGGCATCGAACCCGCCTGGAAAGACTTCGGCGGCAAACTCCTGCCGTCTGCGATTCAGGAACCCGCCAAGGACTACCTTGCATTCATGAGAAAACTCTATGACGAGGGGATCCTGGACAAGGAGTTCGCCATCAACAAGGGACAGAACCTGAAGGAGAAACTCATCTCCGGACAGACACTCATGGCCCCCCTGGCCTGGTGGGACGCCAAGGTCACCTATGAGAGCCTCGAGGAGAAGTCTCCCGATGCCAAGATCGAATATATCGAACCGCCGGTCGGACCCGACGGCAGCTACGGAATAGCCAAGCGCGGGCCACTTACCTTCCTGTACGCCATCCCCAGGGACGCGGCGCATCCGGAAGACACCATCAAGCTCATGGATTTCCTGGCTACCGAGGAGGCGCAGGACCTGGTCGGATTCGGATTCGAGGGTGTACACTATACCAGAGAGGGCCAGGACATCATCGCGACCCCCAAGGCCGAGGAGATCAGGTGGAGGATCATATACCAGTGGATCGACACGCCGTACAGCTTCAACCACCGGGTCCGCATGAAGGGATACAACCCCTGGTTCATCCCCACCGAGCAGTGGACCGTCTTGGATAACTGGGTCGAGTTCAGGCCTGCAATCGATGTGTTCGACAAGAATCTGGCCCCACTGAACGACTTCGTAGAGGAGAACTTCCTGAAATTCATCATGGGCGAACGACCCCTCTCGGAGTTCGACGCCTTCAAAGCAGAATACTTGAAGCGAGGCGGTCAGGCGAGTATCGATGCGATCAATGCATGGTATCAGGATTTCAAAGACTGACACTTCGGAAAATACTCTTCGCCTGATCCGCGTCGTACGTCGTGGATCGAGGAGCATGATGTAACCGATTACCGGCCGGCTCGATGTTGGCCGGTCTTTTTATGCATCGACCGGATCCCGCCGGTGAGCGGTTAAATTTCCGTCGCCGGGAGGCTGATCTCGGCCACCGTCCACTTACCCGCCTGCCGTCTGACCGACAACCCATACTGATCTCCGAAGTATAGCTTTATCCTCTCGTCGACGTTCCGGATGCCGAAACCCGACCCGCTTCGATTGTTTTCGTCATCACCGGAGATTTGCTCTTCCGGAACCAGCAGATAGCGGATTCTATCGAAATCGACATCCGCACCGTCATCCTCGATCCGGAGCCGAATGATTCCGTCGTTTCCGCGGCCGAGTATCCTGATACAACCGTCCTGATCCGGCTTGGTCATGATCCCATGCATGATCGCATTCTCCACCAGCGGTTGGAGGGTGAGTTTGGCGATGGCGTACCGTTGGATATCATCGGGAATGTCGAATACGACCTGAAGGGTCTCGCCGAACCGGATTCTCTGGATCTCGAGGTAGGTCCGCACGTACTCGAGCTCCTCTCCGATGGTGACGATCTCCTTCCCGCCGCTCAATCCCATCCTGTAGAAACGCCCGAGGAGCGTGACCATCCGACTGATCCGTCGTTCGCCGGCCCTGACGGCCTGCCAGTTTATGGCCTCCAAGACATTATAGAGAAAGTGCGGGTTGATCTGAGCCTGTAGCGCCTTGAATTCCGCCTCCCGCTGCTCGATCCTGGCGATGTAATTTTCGCGCACCAGCTGCCGAAACCGCTGCACCATGCCGTCGAAATTCTCGTTCAGCATGCCGATCTCATCCTTGCCGTAGACAGGCTCGGTCCGTTCCTCCGACTCATACAGATCGCGAATCGAGCGCATCCGTTCGGTCAACTCATGGATACCCTTGGTAATCCTGCCGGCTACCATGACGGCAGATACCGTCGCGAGTATCGCGATTACCGCGACGATCACGATGATTATTCTCGCCATGTGGACGGTTCCCTCCAGGAGCTCATCTCTCGGAATCACGTGCACGAGGGTCCACGGGAATTCCTCTATCCTTTGTTCTACGCGGAAGAACCGAGTTACATCGATATCGTCCATCGAATGATCCCGACGTGAGAACAGCGGTATCTGGTTCAGGTCCGAACCGGTGACGGCGAAGGGGGAGCCGTCCATATCGACGAGGTAGGTCCACCCTTCGTCGGGACGGATACGTTCGAGGATGTCGATAAGGTCCTGTTCGAGTACGTCGATCACCAGGCACCCCAGTATACTGCTGATATCGGCCGAATCACGCACCGGCATGAGGTACGCCACCGTGCGCCGCGGTGTGACCGACCCGAATATCCTGGGGGTCGCCGACGAAAATGTCCACAACGGCGTCTGCGGCAACGGTATGGGGAGATCCCCGTACGGGAAGATACTGTCACGGTCGCGTGCATAGAACTTGTCATTCGACACGAACAGCCGCGCCCGGTACACCCGCGGGGTATCCTCTACCCGCATGATGATCTGATCGAGGATTTGAAAATCCTGTACCGACTCGTACTCGGTACGATCGTCCGCCCGGAGGATCTCCTGAACGGACACGTTGGTATACACCGTCTCGGCCAGGAACCGGATCTCCTCGGCGGTGTACCCGATATGAAGAGCCGCCTGCTCAACCGTCTGCCCGATGATCGTGAGGGATTGGTCCTCCACCATATCGGAGCCCCAATAGAAGAGGAGCATGCCTGCGAGAACCATTGGGATGATCAACATGAATAGATAGGAGAATAAAAATTTCTCTCTGAGCGGCAGGTTTTGGAAAATCCTGGAGAGTACTCTCACTCCAGTACCTCGTTCCGATACTCATTGGGTGACATTCCGAAGTGTCTCTTGAAAACCTTGGTGAAATAGTCGGAGTCCTTATACCCAATTTCGTTGGCCACCTGGTACAACCGCTTCGACGGATCGGCAAGGAGCCGGACCGCCGCTTTCAGTCTCTCCGAGGTCACGAAATCGTGAAAGGTCTCACCGGTCTCCTGTTTGAAGAGCCGCGAGATGTAGTTCGGCGTGAGTTGAAACTGCTCCGCCAGCAGCTTCGTCGATACATCCTCGTGGATACGCCTTCGTATCTCTCGTTTCATTCGTTCGATCATAAGGGTGGAACGATTCTCTCTCGATCTTCGAACGGCCTCCGAAAATCGTCCGAGTTCGGTTCGAAGCCACTCCGACATGGTCCCGAAGGAGCGAATCGCATGGATCGGTTCCCAATCGATCGGGCCGATCTCCTCGACATCCATTCCCGCCGTGACCTTGTTGATCGAGATGACCACGTCGATGAAGAGATCCCGCACCAGGGTCAGGTCGTGTGGCCCGCGGGTACGGATCGTCTCGATGAATCGCTTCAACGCCTTCCTGGTCCCATCGACATCACCCTGCCGGACCGAGGCCACCACATCCTCACTCGAGCGATAATCCAGCTCCCTGGTATGCGGAGCCACAGCCCGTCTCGGCATCCCCGTTCCGGTCGAAGGATCTTCATGAGCTGTCTCGCCGAACGGCGGATGTAGTTCCTTCTCGGCCCTGAGAATCGCCAGCTTCCGTTTCCGGGTCTCTACCGTACGCTTCAGGACGGCATCCAACTCGTCGATGTCGACGGGCTTGAACAGGTAATCGATGGCTTCGAGCTTAAAGGCAGACTTCAGGTAATCGAGATCCTGATATCCGCTTATGAAGATGATCTCGGGGTCCAGGCCTGCGGTGCGCAGCCCCCGTACGAAATCGATTCCGTTCAAGAACGGCATTACTACATCGGTGATGACGATGTCCACCGGAGCCTTCTTGATCTTCTCCAACGCCTCCCGGCCGTTCGGAGCATCGTCGGCTACCCGGATACCGTAACGAGCCCATTCGACTCCGTCACGAATCCCCTCACGGATATCCTTCTCGTCCTCCACGATCATCAACGACAGCACCTCGGCACTACCCCCTCTCACGGTTCGAATTCAGGCAAGATCATCCACCCATGCAAATCGAGGCATAGAGGATAGCAGTATACACGAAAACTCTCGCCCGGTTCACGCCCTGCAAAGACATTGACAATGGAGCCGTTCATCGTGAACGGCGACGCGAGTCCCGACTTGACCGTACGCGCGGTATGGGTGATGATATGCATACTTCATTCCGATAGATACACGGGAGAAGAGAATGGCAAAACATTCAACGAAAGACGATTCTCAGGAACCCCTCATCGAGGAACTCATGACTCTGGCTCGAGAGGTAGACGTCGATGGACTCAAGTTCCTCATCGAACAGGCGAATGTCCTTATCTACAATCAGAAGGTAGAGGAGTTGAACATGGCCGCGAAACGGGTCTCCGATGTACGGGAGTCGAGTGGCCAACAAAAGGACGCACCCCACAAGGATGAGTCGAGTCCCGGCGTGCACGTCGAGAAGGGCGCGTTCGGTCAGAGTTACATCCTGGTGGTCGGCGCGGAACGAAAGATCATGGACGAAGACGAGATCTACAGACTCGTCACCATCGCTCATGATACCGATGATGAGGAGGAGGGAGCGGTTCGACTCTATCGGTGGCTGGAGCGGAACCGGGACGACATCATCGTGAATTGCGGCATGAAGCCCAACGGCCGATCTACCCGTGAGTTGTATCGATACATGAGGGAGCACTTTCAAATAAGGAGGGACGGATGAGCACAAGGCTGCCGGATAACGTCAAGGCGTATCTACGGAGTATGGTGAAGAAGTCGGCCGGGAAGGATGCGGACGGGATGTTCGAAACCATCGCGCAGGGGTGGTTGGAAAAGTTGGCCGCATTCGAACGGATCGTCGCCGACAGGGGCCTGAAAGAAGCGACCGTCTTTCCCGAGGACGCCCCGGACGGTGCGATCGCCCTCACCTTTTCGGGGTCTCTCGTGACGATCGGCCCCCTGAGCAGACGGGGCAGACGGATCGCCTATGCCAGCATCGGCGGACGGACGGATGTTCCCGAGATCCAGGTCAAGGACAACGCCCGTTTGGACGGCGATCTCGGCGGGTACGCGCCGGCGAAATTCATCAAGGGGCCGGTCAAGCAAACCTCGCCCCTCTACAAGATCGCCATGGTGCCTCACGTGGCATCGGGTGAGGGCGCCGCAGCAGGCGAAGGGAGAGGCGACCGGGGCGGCAGTGAGATCGATCAGGAGGCCGAGTTGCTGGCCGAGGTATCGCGTCTTCTTTCACTCGATTCCGGCGGCGGTTCTCCCACCATCGTCGGAGAATAACCGGAGGCAGCGATGTGAATCCCATCAGACGACTCTACCGTCCCGAGTATTTTCAGGGGAGAAGCGGTTTCAGGCGCCGCCGAGGGTATTTCGAAGGCTGGTACTACAAGTTTTCCTCACACGACGGGACATATGCATGGATCCCCGGAGTCTCATTGGGGAAGGATGCCGGTGCAGAACACGCCTTCGTACAGACCAACAACTCCATCACGGGACACACCGGATACGAGAAATTTCCTCTGGACGAATTCATTCAAGACACCCATCGGTTTCGTATCTCAGTCGGGGGAAATTCGTTCTCCATGGAGGAGCTTTCCATCAATCTTCCGGACAGTACCGCGAGTCTCGTCTTCCAGGATGCGGCACGGTGGCCTTCATCGCTCCTCTCGCCGACTTCGATGGGGCCGTATGCGTTCGTGCCCTCCATGGAGTGCTACCATGGAATTCTCATTCTCGATGCACAGGCCTCGGGCACGATAAACGGCGATACGGTGGAGGGCAGGTTGTATGTGGAGAAGGATTGGGGTCGCTCCTTTCCCGAGGGATGGGTGTGGATCCAGGCCAACCGGTTCGATGAGTCCCACTCGACAGGCACAGACGCAGACGACCCGACCTCGGGAGTACCCTCGCTGACCTGCTCCGTGGCCCGTGTTCCCTTCCGGGGGACGACCTTCCCCGGATTCATCATCGGCCTCTATCTTCCGAGTTTCGAACCTGCTCTTCTCAGATTCACGCCATACAACGGGGCCAAAATTGAACGGGTGGATACAGGAGAGAACTCCGCAATCATCACTGTCATACGCAAGGAGTGGACCCTTCAGATCGAAGCCGAATCCGTCTCCGAACACGAACCGCGTCTCATCTCACCGATCGACGGCCGGATGGAGGGAACCATCACGGAGTCTCTCGATGCGCATATCGATGCGCGATTGACACGGGGAGGGGAAACCGTGTTCTCGTCATCGAGTACCTGCGGCGGCCTCGAGATCGTCAATCCGGAACGCATTTAAACACCGAATTACTTGCCTTTCTTCATGAACTCGCGCAGCCGCGAGATCTGGTTCTCGTTTCCGAGCACGAATAGGGTGTCACCTTCGTGTAACGGGACGGCGGCCAGCATCTTGGCCGTATCCGGATCGATTCTGGGCCGTCCTCCCGAATCCTGTATCCCGATGACGATCGCGCCGGTATGCTGCCCGACTCCGATGTCTTTCAGGGTCTTCCCGAGGAAGGGGGACTCATTCAGCACTTCCACCTCCTCGATTCTGACCGCGGTGGCGTCGCCGCCGACCATGATATCGAGGAAGTTCACCACCGCCGGATGCAGGATCAGCGCGGCCATCCGCCTGCCGGCGATCTCCTTGGGAGAGATCACCCGGTTCGCCCCGGCCTTCATCAGCTTCTTCACCGTCGACTGCTCCGCAGCCTTCGAAACGATCTTGAGAGATGGATTCAACTGACGGGCGGTGAGTACTACGAAGACATTGGCCTCGTCGGTAGGCAGGGCCGCTATCAGTCCTTCCGCCCGTTCTATCTTGGCCTCCGTGAGAACCTCTTCGTCGATGGCGTTCCCCTTGATGATATGCACCGAACTGTCCCGGGCAAGTTCCGAATCCTCCGGCTTTTGGTCGATCACCACGAACTTGCGTCCCGCCTGGCGCAATTCGGTTGCTACCTCCCGTCCGATGTCTCCGCAGCCGCAGATGATGTAGTGGTCTTTCAGTCTGTCGATGAAAATATTCATTCTTCTGTCCCTCAATGATTGCACCACCTGTCCCTCGAAGAAGAAGGAGAAGACGGTAGAGATCGAATACCCGAACGTCGCGATACCGAATATGAGAAAGATGATGGTGAAGTGCCTTCCTGCCGGAGAAAGCGGTTGTACCTCTGCGAACCCGACGGTGGAGATGGTGATGAAGGTCATATAGAGGCTCTCGGAGATGCTCCACCCCTCGATCAACATGTAGCCCGTCGTCCCGCCGGCGATGAGGATCAGGATGAGAAGGACCGCCGCGACGAACCGAATCTGCGGCTTGAGGTCAATCCTCATCCCATGCGTCTCCTATGATCTCTCGTACCCGCTCCAGCAGGTCGCCGGAGAGCTCCCGCTCCATCCGGGCCAGGATCTGCTCCC
>CAZAKE010000098.1:13495-18097 GCA_964485495.1 uncultured Spirochaetales bacterium | reverse complement strand
TTATGATTAGTTATTGAAGTCTGTGATGATGATTGTGGACTGTATCCCTTGTGATATCGGTGATGGGCTCCATATGTGCTCTTGAGTTAAAAGACTCCATTATTCGTGTTGCGTAGACTCGATCGATGCTTTAAAACACACCCGATACTACAACCTTCTTTTTGAGTCCCGTAGGGTAGCATGAAAGCTACTCTCTTCTCGATCGGCTGTACCAGTATAGCGCTTCGGCATATTCTACACGTTCCTTGACCAGTCGATGGAAATCAGAATTCTCCCAGAATACGCAGAATGGGTTTTTCAAAAAGAAGGAGTTTTCATCTTCCAATAATATAAAGTACTTCTCCTCCTTATCTGACAGAAAGTGCAATGGCATTTTGCAGATATGAGAAATAGCCTTACTCAAAGGAAAAGAGAACGGATCTTCTGCTCTATCGAGTTCAGGCCAGTCCTGCCGCTTGACAGGATCTTGTAGATAATATCTCAAGAATGATTCGGCGATTTCCTCTATGTTCCACGCGATCATCCTTTCTTGTTTGGTGTATTCTAATACCAGCAACGAATGAAGCACTGTCATCTTATAGGATTTTGAAGGATGAAGTTCTTCTTCGATATGCGCCAGGAAATTTTCAGCCGGTCCGTTTATCAGTGATTTCTCATATTCATATGCAATCCCTAGTCGTGATTTTACCTTAAGCCATCCACCCATTTTGCGGATGAGTTTCGCTACTTGTTGGCTATCACTCAGAGTGAATAGATCGGGAAGTCGAATCTCCGAAATCTCGTGTACATGAAATTCGGGGTCTTCTACGAGTTCGTCTAACATAGTTCTGATTCTATCGATATTACTCACTTTCAGGAATTTCTGTTCGATCTGTTGATTCCATATTCTTTGGACTCTTCTTTCAACATCAACATAGCAACCGTCGGGAAGATTGAATGTGTCGTCAATCATTTTCTTTTTCAGCTTGAACGGCATTCCATAATGCTCGTTGAACGTAAGAGGAGCGATGAAGCTATTGTGGAAATTACCAACGAAATCAAGTATCGTGACGAATGGCTTTCCTGGACTCATGCGGAGACCGCGGCCGATCTGTTGAAGAAAAACCGTAAATGATGATGTCGGACGAAGCAGGAGTACATGTGTGAGCGAAGGGATATCGACCCCTTCGTTAAGTACATCGACCGCACATACTATTTCTAGTTCGTGGTCCTCGTCCTGTAAGTTCTTTAGGTAGTGAGCGCGGTCTTCATTCGAGGTAGAACCAAGCAGACTCTCTGCCGATATACCTAGTCCATTGAACGCCTTCGCCATCCAAATGGCGTGGCCTACATTGCTGCAGAATGCGATGGCTTTTCGCTTTCCATTTGGCGGTTGGAATCTCCTGAGGTTTCGTACAATCAACTCGACTCGAGTGTCTTTAGAGAGCGTCTGTTCCAATTGTTCTTCATCGTATCCGGTGCCGGTCCAGCGTACCTTTGAATAATCGGTGGGATCATACAACGCATAATAGTGAAATGTGCAGAGCCATCCTTTTCGAATTGCATCGAATAATCGCACTTCATAGGCGATTACATAGTTACATATTGACAACACATCGCGACCATCCGCACGCTCGGGTGTA
This sequence comes from uncultured Spirochaetales bacterium, assembly GCA_964485495.1. Classification (GTDB taxonomy): domain Bacteria; phylum Spirochaetota; class Spirochaetia; order CAZAKE01; family CAZAKE01; genus CAZAKE01. The sequence continues at coordinate 16,475 of CAZAKE010000098.1, read as the reverse complement.
GCGGTGAGTCCAAGAAGGAATTTCGGGTGAAAATAGTCAATGAGCCTTCGATATGTCGGCGCAGCCGAATGATGGAATTCATCTACGACGATATAGTCAAAGAAGTCACTCCCAAGTCTTTCGAGTGATTTAAGATTACCTAATGTTTGGACCATTCCAAATACTTGGATCTCTTGTGTTGCATTCGCCGATAATCCTGATAGACTGTTCCGTCCCTGTATTATGATCTGTTTAGTTCTCCCGAATACTTTCGTATAACTCTCTCTTGCCTGATTGAGTATAGATTCTCGGTGGCACACAAATAGGACACGACGAGCCCCGAAGTTTCTTGCATCGAACGCACTAAGAAACGTCTTCCCGAGACCTGAAGCAGCGATGAGAGCACATCTGTCTGCACCGTCGTGACGAAGATCTGCAATTTTTCGCAAGGCTATTTGTTGCACCGGACGAGGCACGATTTCCGATTCGAATGTGTCTTGGGATATCGAGTCTCGAAAAGTTGAACTGGATATTTTCCGGAGTTCTCGGCGTAAGCTTTGTGCGCGCGCGTATAGCTTGGAATATCGCGCGAGGAATGTACTGTCCGGGCTATACCCATGTTCCTTCCAGAGACGTTCGAATAGAGTAACAGCACGCGTATAAGCTGATGGTCCGTCAGCAAATGGAGAATTGACTTCAAAATCCGAGATATAGTTCCACTCGATATTATTCTTGAATCCAGCCACAGTGAAGTTTGAGGATCCGACTACAAGAACGTCCGGCAAATCGGATTTATTCATCAGTATTGCTTTGGCATGAAACGCAGGAGGTTCGTCTGAGAATAGTCCATATGGTTGAGAAACATCATTTGCATAAATCCTGCATTCGAGACCAGTTCCCCATTCACAGAAACTGCGCAACGTTTCGGGGCTATTCAGAAAACCCATGAGTGATGTGAGAATGGCCACCTTTCCGCCACGATCCAATAGGTCTTTGATTGGTAATACAATCGGATTCATGTCGGAGGCGGATAAAAATGCCGAAGCGATTCGAACATGATCTGACTGATGGATATGTTGCTTCAACCGGATATGGAAGGGTGGCGAATCTTGAGTCGTGACTACACCCGGTATTTCACCTGTGACTGATTTAACGCTTGTCAATGTAGTCGCTTTGACCGAGAGTGCATCTATCCGATTGCGTATGTTCCCTATATCATTGTGAAATGATTGAACATCTGTTGCCCTGTATAATCGGTGCAGGTCGGCGATTAGTTCACTTACTTCATCTCGAATTTCAGATGTCACGTACTATCTCTTTCTAGTAATGAATGTAACCCACTTGATTCCTGGACGGCCGGTAATATCGTCTGATTCATATCGTTCCAACGTTTCGAATCCGGTTTGAAGGTGTAGCGATTCCCATGATGAGGCATGAAGACAGGTGAAATGTCTTCCTCTTGCATCGGTGCCTCTTTCATCGAGACCACATCGTTGGGTATTTACCGAATATGCGAAGATGCCATCTTTCTTCAGAATCCTTGCGATGTCTTGGATAACCGGAAGTAGTATCTTTTCCTCGAGGTGCATCAATACCGCCCACGACATGACGACGTCGAAATAGAGAGTATTGAATGGTAATGTCTTTGGGAGAACATGGTGGTAAAAATTACCGTGCAATTCGGGATGCAGTCTGCGTGCATGATTAAGCATCTGTACACTGCCGTCTAAAGCGATAACGTCATAACCCAGTGAACAGAAATATGCCGAATCTCTACCACTCCCGCAGCCGATTTCAAGGAAACGAGCCTCTTCCGGGAGGTGTTTACATAGTTTTGCCAATACGCCACTGAAATCAACCTCCTCGTACGATGAAGATATTTCAGAGGCGTGGGTATCGTAGTATGCGAGAGTGTCAGACCTCATATCTTAGTGAGTGTATCATGGAGTAATGAAGAAAACATAGCAGATCCGGCAATTCGGCGGATTTTTCGCATCAAAATCCACAGAAGATTTACCCTGTGTCTCTTCTCTCACCGGCACTCCGTTTAAGACTCGTCTCTCAAAATGCGCCTTCATCTCCGGTGACAAAGACCGTACCGATTTCACCTCTATGATTACCTTTCTATCAAAAACCAGATCTGCGAAATACTCATCCACCACCTGCCCCCGGTACTTCACCGAAAACGGAACGTTGTACTCGAACGCCAACCTGCGGCTCTGCAGCTCATAGTACAACGCGTTGTGGTACGGCGCCTCCAAGAGCCCTACGCCCCAAGTCTTGTGTACCGCGATAATACCACCGATTATCCTGTCTTTGAGACCTTTGTATATCAGCATCTTGTGCCTCCTTACGGAGGCACCACCGCCCCAAGAAATGCCGGAAGGTACAATTTAAAGAGGAGGCATAGAAGGTACTATTCATCAAACAATCCCACCAAACCCTAGCCCGAAAGCCCATCCAGCCCATTATCCTCCCATCCGTGGCTATCCGCGAAATCCGTGGTTATTAATCCAAAAAATCTATCAAACCCCCAAACACCGCCCCGGAAGCCATACAAATTCCCTTACAAATTTCCTATCGATATTTGATTCAGCAACTCATCAACCTTGTCACCTTGCAGATTGGGCGACCTAGCGGCTTTCGTGAAATATTACATGTATGAAACCATAACCCGGGCAGCCATGAGTCTATCGGCGGCATCTATATTGACACATCAGGATTACCGCCGCTCTTGCATACGCATATAATCAGGATCTAACGTAGCAGGAGATTGATGGATATAACCGGATAAGTATATCGTCTTCGACTCCATCGACGCCGCGTTCGCGCATATCGCATCGTTTTTCCCTTCTCGGTGTGCACAAGTAGAGGTTCGAGATAAGTGAGGCGGCTATGATAGCCGGAGTGGGACTCATCGGCACAATTGCGGTACAGATCGCCAACCCATGTGGTGCCATACCGCTACTCGTCTCCGATTTTGATCCGGCACGCCGCGAAT
>CAZAKE010000098.1:0-13395 GCA_964485495.1 uncultured Spirochaetales bacterium | reverse complement strand
AAAGAAAATTGATTCGAAGCAGCACTGCTCAAGCTGGTGAACAGAGCATTGAGGCTAGGTATCAGGATGATACTGTCTGACTCACTTAAAAACTGTTATAGCCGCTGAAGGTCTTCTATACTCAGCCCGGTATACCGAGTGATCGTCTCAATTTCCTCAGGTTCCAACGTCCGACGAAACATCCTGTTCAGCCAATTGGCGAACATCCACAGCTCTTCCGGTCTCTCTGTGTGGATGAGCTCGACTACCTGGTCGACCGCTTCGCGCAAACCGGCCTCTACCTGGTATATCAGGTCTGTTTCTCGCGGGAGGAATACATCTGATACGAACGATTCTCGCACTGTATGGATATCTGCGATACCAATATCTCGTACGAACTCTTCCTGAACGAATTTCGTTAAGAGCTGATGGAAGATTCGCTTATTTTCGCGTATTAGAGAACAGATATCGATAGGCGCTGTCATGGGACGAATGACTTCTTTCTGTCCGGGCGATGAAGGCGATGCTGGAAAACATGCACTGGAACATCGGCGATGTGCTGCAGGAATATGGCAAGGTGTCATGAAACAACGGGCGCGAAACGGAAAAAAGGTGCCGGTACGCGGTGGTACCGGCGCGACGGGCGTGGATCTGGTGCCGGAAGCCCGGCCGCAGAAAACCCCCAGGTGACCGGTGGTGAACATCCCCCCGATGGTCCGACCGAAAAGCGTTCCGCGGCTTTGCCGGGAGTGTGATCGTTCCCTTCATAGGGATAGTATATGAACTCATCGTTATTTGTTATTTCTGCACGTTAGATTAGCTGTAACACAGAAATTCCGTAGTACTTGTCCGACGCGCAGCAGCATGCATTTTTAGGTCGGTTTTCCTCTCCGGTGGGTGGATCCCGACGGCTGTCTATAATACCGACATTCTGTTCAATTATTTGACGGAATGACTATCAATCTGTTCAATTATTTGACGGAATGATAGTTTAGTGGTACATTTGGCGGTATGAATATGGCCGAAATCATGGAATTCGATTCCCGTGCGGTCCGGTCGGTGGAGACTCTGCAGAAACGCAGGTTTCTGTTTTCTACCGTGGAACGGGAAGAGGGCCGTCCATTCGTCGCGCTGATCGGACCGCGAGGTGTCGGCAAGACGGTCATGCTACGGCAACTCCGGGCACTGCGTGATGCCGCGCTCTATGTCTCGGCCGATACGCTGAAGCGGGATGATACGCTGGTGGATTTAGTGAGGCGTTTTTTCGAAGGGTATGGTATCGATACCTTCTATATCGATGAAATTCATTTCCTGAAAGAGTACCAAGCTACCCTCAAGCAGATCTATGATTTCTTCCCCGTCAAGATGTTCTTTACCTCGTCATCGGCCCTTTCCCTCACCGTTTCCACCTGGGATCTCTCACGTCGAGTACTGAGCCATAACCTGCTCCCTTTCACCTTCCGCGAGTACCTGTGGTTTCATGACGACTCATTGCTGCCGGCGTTGCCCCTAACAGAGATATTCTCCCGAGGTAGTACATCGGATTATGCGCGTACCGTGTTTCGATTCGAAGGATATCTTCGTGGCGGATTGTACCCGCTCATGTTGGAGCCTGGGGCCAGAATGCAAGGATTCGAAGGCATCATGCAGAAGATACTTCGTACCGACATTCCGGCTTCCGATCCCACATTGAGCTATGAAGATATCCTTTCGATCGAGAAGGTCCTGACATTCGTCGGAAGGTCGTCTATCGATGGGATTAATTACAGTTCGCTGTCAAGAAACATCGGCATCACCAAATACATGGCGGAGAAATATGTCGATCTGTTGCAGAGGAGCTTCCTTCTCTATCGAGCCATGCCGGCGGGTGCCAATGTGGTCAGGGAACCGAAGATATTCATGGAACTGCCCTATCGCCTTCTGTTTCGAGAGTATGCGGATTGTCTCGGTGCGATACGAGAGGACTTCTTCGCGCTCGCATTACACCAACACCGAATCCCGTTTCAATACCTGAAGACCACTCGCGGCAGGAAAACGCCGGATTTCCTCATCGACCTGGACGGTAAAACCATCGTCCTGGAAGTCGGAGGGAAGGGGAAAGGCCGTACCCAATTCAAGGAGGTCGAATACACGCGCAAGGTGGTGCTCTCCCACACCGATACCGCCGAGAGCCGCCCTGGACCGGATCGTATTCCCCTGCATTGCCTGGGTTTTGCAGCGGAAGGGTAGGTATGCTTCTGCTTCCCGTGTGGACACACACTGGGTATCGCCCGCATGGACGCGGATAATCCCTCCGGGACAATACCGTAGACGTGATACACCGCCAACCCTGCTCCGCAAAACAGGCATTACCTATGGTTACGCAGGATCCAGTCGTGGTGATTCATGTGAAGGCAGAATCGAACGAATACGCCGACGTGCGCGAAAATCGTGCTCGATACGAATGTGTTGGTATCGGGACTCATTAATCCCCACGGCCCTCCGGGACGAATAGTAGACCTGCTACAGTCCGGCCTCGTTCGAATTGTTACTTTTCACAAATCGACAGAGATTACATCCTCGAGTTCCTTCATGGGAACAGCGTGATCATCGTCTCGACACGACAAATCTTGGACCTCCCAGATCCCGGGGATGCCCCCTTCTTGGAGGTGAGTATAGAGGCACAAGTGCCGCTGGTAACCGGTAATACACGGCAGTCTCCTGATCCAAAGACACGGGGTGCCGTCGTCGAGACGCCTACCGAGTTCATAGCGCGCATTGCCGCCGCTCAAGCTCCTCTCACGGGTGAGAAACACCCTCCATGAGGTCTTCGAGCGTCATTTCACCGATTTCTGCATCCAGAGCGAAGCGAGTGACCAACCCCTCCTGCAGCCTGGTCGTTCGCTCCAGAGCGATGATTCTGCCGAATTTGGGTGGAATGTCTTCAATTTCCCCGGTTTTCGCCTTGATGCCTCGGATACCTTTTCCTAATCTTTGATTTCTGTGCTATTCTGGATACCGTAATGAGAATGGTCGAGGCCGACCTGGTGACCATACCGGCCGGGTGCGGCACGCGGCTGATGGAAGGCGTCTAGTTGTTTTCGGCGAGAAGGGTGTACGTTGAATGGAAATGGGGCTTCTATTCGAATGAGACTCAAGCAAAGCCGAACGGAATAAACGGATTCATGGGGTCTCGTTCGACGAGTGTTGGTCGTCGTCCATACGGAACGCGACGAACGAATCCGAGTGATCAGCGCAAGGTTGGCAACAAGAAAGGAGCGAAGGTCATATGAAAGAGAATAAGGATGATCCGGACCTGATGGAGGAATATGACTTCAGCGGTGGAGTTCGCGGGAAATATGCACAACGTTTCCGGGAAGGCAGCAACGTAGTGGTGATCGAGCCGGATGTGGCTGAGTTTTTTCCCGACCACGACTCCGTGAACGAAGCGCTGAGCAGCCTCGTTGCAGTCATCAGGCGACAGACCAATGCCAAACAAGGGCATGGAACGAGACGCTCGTAGACCCGCGCTCCTCATGCCCGACCGTTAGCCAACTGTGAGAAGGAGTATTGAAATGTGGGGATGGAAATCGATCGAGCGTTCTGTTGTATCCAGCAATCCTTCTTGATAAAAACCCGGATAAATTTTCTGTTAGCTTCTCAGGTTTACCAATTCCTTCAAAGGGGCTGCGCGGCATATCTTCAATACGTGAATTGATTCTCTTCAGAGTCTTCTTATCTTGAGATTGGTAGTACAATTAGTCTGATCATGCGGATCTAATCCAATAAATTTTCTCAATCATTGATATCGCTTTTTGGTAGTCCTGGCCGACGAGGAAAAAGGTCGTATTCTATCTTGACAGTATGGTAAAGAGAGATGAGACTCGTATGAGTAGTCGGATCGAAAAAGGAAGAGAGTACCCGGAGGGGAGAGACGCCGAAGAGGAAGGAATCAATGGCGGAACGACTGTATCGAAAAATCGCCCTCGAACGCAATGCATCTGCTGATCAGTTGGACATACCCACACAACTCGTCTCTCCTTTCGGGTGGCCCTCTCTCTTGGCCGTATGCATACTCATCGGATATCTCGTCATCTGGGGAGTCACGGGATATATTCCGGTCAAGGTAACGGGCCAGGGAATGATGCTGCGCACCGGCGGGATGCACGAGATAGTCGCCGCAAGTTCCGGGCAGGTGAAAGGCATCTACTTCGAGCCGGGTGAGATCATCGAAAGAGGCCGAACGGTTGCGCGTCTGCATCAGCCGGAGTTACTCGGACGCATCAGGGAGGCCTCGATTCTACTGAACGAGTTGCAGACGGAGAGGGAGCGCCGGCAACCCGGAGACTCCGCCTACATCGGCACGGAGGTACTCGATGAACGCATCCGAGACGCCGAACGCTCGCTCCAGATTCTACGGGACGAGTACGATACGGCTTCCCGGATCACGAGTCCGTTCACCGGCAGGATTGTCGAGTTGACGGTTCGGATCGGCGACATGGTCGACCGCGGTTCGTCACTGATGAAGATCGAATTAGAGGGCAACGAGATCGGCAGCATACAGGTAGTGATGTACTTTCCTGTGGGTTCCGGCGAGAAGATCCGGCAGGGAATGGAGGCGCAGATATCGCCGCTCGTCGTGGAGCGGTCCGAGTATGGCTTCCTGAAAGGTCTCGTAACCCGGGTCTCGGCCTTTCCCTCCTCCCGCCGGGGCATGCTGCGGGTGCTGCCGAATGAGGCGCTGGTCGATTCGCTGACGCTGGACGGCCCGCCACTCGAGGCGTACGCCGACTTGATTCCGGACCCGTCCACCCCAAGCGGATATAAATGGTCGACCTCTCTGGGACCGAATCTATGTCTGCAGACGGGTATGATCTGTCGTGTATCGGTTGTCGTTTCGAAACGAAGACCCATCGATCTGGTGTTTCCGCCACTCAAGAGACTCTCGAGAACCGATTGATGAACACGAAATCCATAGCGCCGGAAATAGGCCCGAATATACACCTCTGGAGTGAGAAGCGGGTGAAGACCCCCACCGTACTCCAACTCGAGGCCGTCGAGTGCGGAGCCGCGGCACTCGCGATGGTCCTTGCATATCACGGCTTGATCGTGCCGCTCGAGGAACTCCGAGTCGAATGCGGGATATCCCGAGACGGGAGTAAGGCGTCGAACATAATCCTCGCGGCTCAAAAATACGGACTCGAGGCGCGAGGCTTCACCAAGGAACCGGAGGATCTCAAACGGCTGCCGCTGCCGATGATCGTGTTCTGGAATTTCAACCATTTCGTAGTGTTCGAAGGGTCGAAGCGAGGGCGGGTGTGGATCAATGATCCGGCCGTCGGTCCCTTGGTCGTCACGGATGAGGAATTCGACCGGTCGTTCACCGGCGTCGTGTTGACCTTCGAACCCGGTCCCGGATTCAGGCGAGGCGGGCAAAAACGATCCCTGATCGCTTCTCTGCGCGGCCGCCTGGCCGGGTTGGAAAAGGCGTTGGTATTCGTCGTCGCCACCGGCCTCTTGCTCGTAGTCCCTGCTCTCCTCATACCCACCTTCGCCAGGGTGTTCGTCGACGGCATCCTCATCAACCGGCTGGATGGCTGGCTGGGACCGTTGCTTCTCGCGATGTCCGCCACCGCCGTGCTCCGAGGAGGCTTAACCTGGCTGCAGCGATCGCATCTTGTGCGGATCGAACTGAAGATGGCGGTAACCGGTTCTGCCCGGTTCTTTCGACACGTGTTGCGCTTGCCGATGGAGTTCTTCTCACAACGGATGAGTGGCGAGATCGGCTCACGTGTCATCCTGAACGACAGAGTGGCCGACCTTCTCTCTAGGAAGCTGGCGGTGACCCTCCTCAACCTCGTCATGATCATATTTTATGCCGTAGTAATGGTACGGTACGATATCGTCTTGACCTTGATTGGAATCGGAACGACGGTGTTGAATTTACTCGTTCTGAAGTTCGTATCGGAGAAGCGGCGAGTGATGAGTAGGCGACTACGCCAGGAGGATGGGAAACTCATCGGACTCTCCATGAGCGGATTACAGATGATCGAGACGATAAAGGCGGGCGGGTTGGAAGGAGAGTTCTTCGAGCAATGGGCCGGACACCATGCGAAAGTGGTGAACGTGCGGCAGCAGCTTTCGATCCCTTCTCATCTCGTCCAGACTGTCCCGGTCTTTCTGGCGGCCATCATACATGCGGCCATCCTCATGGTCGGCGGGTTACGCGTCATGGAGGGACATCTCACGATCGGAATGCTGGTCGCCTTCCAGAGTCTGATGATCAGTTTTATGGTGCCGGTCAACCGGATGGTGAGTATGGGAGCACGGTTCCAGGAAGCGAGCGCCGAGATGTATCGTCTCGACGACGTATTGATGCATCGGATAGACAATCGGTTTTTCGACGACCGTTTTTCTGACGAGACCGAGTCTGCGGCACCGCATCCGTATTCGGCCAAACTAAGCGGAGAACTCGAGCTTCGTGGGGTGACCTTCGGGTACAACCACCTCGCCCCTCCGTTGATCCGCGATTTCAATCTTCACGTGAAACCCGGTGCGCGGGTAGCTATCGTCGGTCTATCCGGCTCTGGGAAGTCGACTGTCGCGAAACTGATAGCGGGACTGTACGAGCCATGGGAGGGTATGATTCTGTTCGACGGCAAGCCTAGAAGCGAACTTCCTCGTACACTCTTGGCGAACTCGGTCTCCATGGTTAATCAAGAGATCTTTCTGTTCGAAGATAGCGTAAGGAATAATCTATCGATGTGGGATGAGAGTGTCCCGGAAATCGAAATCAGTGAGGCGGCCGGAGACGCGTGTATCCATGACGACATCGAAGTCCGGCCGGGAGCATATCAGAGCAAAATCGGAGAAGCTGGAAGAAACTACAGCGGAGGACAACGCCAACGGTTGGAGATTGCGAGAGCTCTGGTAAATAATCCGACACTTCTGATTCTCGACGAAGCGACGAGTGCATTGGACCCGCCGACTGAAAAACTCGTAGACGATAACTTGAGGAAACGCGGATGCACCTGCCTCATCATGGCGCACCGACTCTCTACGATTCGGGATTGTGATGAGATCATCGTACTCGACCGGGGAGTGATCGTCCAGCGGGGCACCCACGAACAGCTGTGGGACGCCGGTGGGCTCTATGCAGAGATGATCAGGATGCAGTAGGAGTTGGCAGTGTCGACCGAGGCGTTCGAACATATTGGCACATCGAAAAAACCATACATATTGCTACGTAGCGGATATGTAACTCCGTATAAAGCATGGTTTTTCGTATGTGCATGACATCCAAACGTCTAGTTTTGGAGGCGCCCATATGCATCTTTTGAAAGATTCCGGTATCTCCAGAGATACCGGAAGGAATACCCCCATCATCCTCGATCGTACGGAAACGATTTTGATGGTCGAGAGAGGACATGTTGACCTCTTCACGGTCAGGCTCAGAGACGGTCGTCCCGAAGGCGCCCGCTTTCCATTCTGTACCGTGCCGACGGGTGACATACTCTTAGGAACCGGACCCAAAGATGGTATGGGGGATCATAGGATAATAGGGATCGGTTCGGTCGGAACCATCGTGTGCGAGATCGATATACGGGAATTCTTCCGGCTTGCGTCACTGCCGTCGATGGTTGATGAGATACAAAGACTGATGAGACGTTGGATCCGGAACGCTTCATTGGCCATCGGCAGAAACGAGATCATGCCCAGGCACTCCAAGGACCTTGGCGGCGAAGGCCGCATGACGATTCATGCCGGCAACAGTATCCACCCGACGTTCAAGACGATATGGGTCCGGGTCGAGTCGGGTGGTCTATCGTTTATGGGTCGACACGATTTACCGGAAATTCGAGACGATCGGCCGTTTCCTCTCGTACGAGGAGCGTGGTTGCGAGTACAGGAGGAGACGGTTCTCTCGTTCTGTGAAGAGTGGCCATCACCGGAGGGTGACGAGCTAGGGTCGGCACTCCGATGGTTTGGCACTTTTGTCCTTGCCTGCAGTATCGCCAATATCCGAAAGGTGGAAGACTGCCGGCGGGATAGGATGCGCCGCCGGCAGGAGATGCAGCACGCACTCCTCCAACGAGGAGTCGCACGACTTGCCTCGATCTCCGATTCCACGAGAGTGTCCGTCGATGCCGAGACCGAACGGCGTCTTCCACTCTTTGCCGCCTGCCGCGTCGTCGGTCAAGCCGCGGGAATCTCGGTGCGTTCTTCGGGAACCGGCTTGTCGGAGAACGACTCTGCCGAGTCTTTAGAAGAGATCTCGCGCTCCTCCGGATTCAGGACCCGCCGGGTCAGGTTGCGAGAGTTGTGGTGGCGGAGGGACAACGGACCGCTGTTGGTATATCATGCCACCGACGGGCGGCCACTCGCGGCGATTCCGGAATCGGGGAAGCGGTATGAGCTGGTCGATCCGGTGGAGGGGACCGTCGTGCCGGTTGACCGCACGACGGCAGCATCACTGGACGACACCGCCCATGTATTTTATCGGCCGTTTCCAGCCACCCCCATCCGCGGACCCGATCTGATCCGGTTTGGGGTGCGTGGTTCTCGTCGGGATATCAGTATGGCCCTGGTGGTCGGTCTCTGCGGTGCCCTCCTTGGCCTGCTTATCCCTTGGTTCACCGGATTTCTCATCGACACGATTATCACGGAGGGGGAATCGGGACAACTCATCCGGTTGGGAGGGATTCTATTCGTCGGCGCGCTCGCCATCCTTCTCTTTAATGTCACCCATGGAATCGCTCTTCTGCGGATAGAGAGCAGGGCCGACGGATCGGTCCAGGCAGCGTTGTGGGATCGGCTCCTCACCCTGCCGGTGACTTTCTTCTCGAAACCCCCCGCCGGTGATCTTGCGGAGCGGAGTATGGGCTTCGATGCGATCCGCTCCATCCTGGCGGACACGGTGATCGTTACCGTTCTGGCGTCCCTGTTTTCTTTGGTAAATGTCGGACTCATGTTCCACTACAGTCCAAACCTCGCCTTGATCGTCGTCTGTGTGAATATGGTCGGCCTGGCGGTCGTCCTTAGTATCGGTCTTTTCCTCCTTCATCATCGAAAACGAGCCGTCGAACTCGAGGGTAAGAACAGCGGGATCGTCTTTCAGCTGTTGACCGGAATCACGAAGATCCGCATTACCGGTTCGGAGAACGGCGCGTTCTCGCTGTGGGCCGATTCCTTCTCAGAAAAGCGGAAGCATGAGTTCCGTGCCGGCGGCATCGAGAATATCCTCGATTCATTCGAGGCCATGTTTCCGATCATCACTCTCATGGTACTCTTCTTCATGGCCACTCGAGAACCCGCCGCAGGATTGAGTACCGGTATATTCGTCGCCTTCATGGTTGCCGTCATCGCGCTCCAGAACGCGCTGCTACAGGCCGGTTCGGCGATCATATTGTCTCTCGATATCATCCCCATCTACGATCGAATGCGCCCGATCTTGAAAACGCCGTCGGAGGTCGATGAAAGAAGAGAGAAGCCGGGTATCCTTGGCGGAAGGGTCGTGGTGCATCATCTCACGTTCCGCTATGATCCTGATGGTCCCCTCATACTGAATGACGTCTCCTTGAGGGTCGAACCGGGGGAATTCGTTGCGATCGTTGGTGGCTCCGGTTCGGGGAAGTCGACTCTTCTCCGGTTGCTTCTCGGTTTCACATCACCGGCCGCCGGTGCGATCTACTATGACGGCAAAGATCTTGCTTCGTTGGATGTACAGGAGGTACGCCATCAGATCGGTGTCGTGCTTCAGAACGGCCACCTGATGCCTGGGGATATTCGCACGTCGATTGTAGGCTCCTCTATGCTCAGCGATGAGGATGCATGGGAAGCCGCCCGGCTGGTCGGGTTGGATCAGGATATTCGCGAGATGCCGATGGGCATGTATACGATGGTTCCGGCGGGCGGGGGAACATTGTCGGGAGGACAACGGCAGCGAATTCTCATCGCACGGGCTATTGTACGCAAACCCAGGATCCTGTTTTTCGACGAGGCGACCAGTGCTCTCGACAACAGGACTCAGGCGATGGTGAGTAGGAGTCTCGAGGCGCTGCAAGTGACACGTGTCGTGATTGCCCATCGATTGAGTACGATAATGAACGCGGATCGTATCTATGTACTGGACCGAGGTGAGATCGTAGAGCAGGGATCCTATGCGGAGTGTATGGATGCCCGGGGACTGTTTTACGAACTGGCCGGCAGACAGATTATTTGAGGGAGTTCCCATCGGGAGGATGATCATGAGAAGCCGGCAGGTGGCAATTACGACGACCGTTCTGGTGTTGACCGTGCTGTTTTCAGCCTGCACGGAGCCCAATCCCGCTGAGCGGAGGGCGATCCGGGCGGCTCGTGCAAATTCCCAAATTGTAATCGGTGTCGGCGGCCCGTGGGCGACAGACCAAGGCGCGGCGTTATGGTCGGGGATTGAGCTGGGCATAGAGGAGATACACGCAGCCGGAGGAGTACTCGGCCGGGAACTCGCCGTGGTGAAGAAAGATGATCGGAACACTGTCGATCGCGGAAAACTGATTGCCCAGAGTTTTGTTGATCAGCCGGACATGGTCGCGGTCCTTGGACACAGCGACTCCTTCATCTCGCTTCCGAATTCGATTATGTACGAGTACTACGGGTTGTTGATGATCTCGCCCCTCTCGACCAATCCGAAACTCACCCGGCAGGGTTTCAGTCGAGTGTTCCGAACGATACCGGACGATATTCAATTCGGCACGCAGATTGCTCGTTTTGCGGCAAGCCGTGGAATGGAGCGTGTGATGGTCTATCATGCCCGTAACGCCTATGGAAACGGCCTTGCGAACGCCTTCGAGAAGGAATGCGAGTCTCAGGGCATCGTGGTGCCTGATCGACTCGCGTACGATTCGGGTAGTGATACGGGTACATTTCGAAGAGACGTCACCTTCTGGATCGAACACTTCGTATTCGACGGAGTTTTTGTCGCCGGCACGGTTCCCCACGCGGCCTTATTCGTCAAGGTAGTCCGGGACATGGGTGTCGAGGTGGGTATCCTTACCGGCCAGGGGCTGGACACCCCGGAGTTCCTCGAGATTGCCGGTGACGCGGCGGAGGGGACGTTTGTCGGTTCCGTATTCATAGCCGATGATACGCGACCGGAGACAAGAGCGTTTGTCGAAACGTATCGGCGCAGGTGGGGAACGGTACCGGACGCCGCGGCGGCACAAGGGTACGATACCGTACGAGTCTTGGCCCGGGCGATCGAGGATGCCGGTTGTACGGTACCGGACCGGATTTCCGAAGCGCTTCGAGATATGACAGATTTCACAGGCGTGACAGGCATGTACCTGTTCGATGAGAAGGGTGACCGTTCAGGATGCGAGATCCTGATAAAGGTGGTGTGTGACGGCCGGTTCGAGCGGTTCGAAGAGTAATCATCGGTTCTATGGTTTTTAGGAGTGTCGTACTGCACGGTAGTAGAATACTAGTGCAGCCTATTTGCACTCGGCCGATCGGGGTGCTATACTGATGGCGTTAATTTTTTCCTCACTCAATTAGGAGGAGTGACTGTATGAAGAAAAAGAAAGAAAAGAAAGAGAAGAAGGGTCAAGACCAGGAGAAAAAAAAACAGAATGCCGATGAACTCGCCATGGATGATCTGGACAAGATAAGCGGCGGATACGAACCAGGTCGAGGCAGGGATTCGAAGAAGCCTGGTCCAAATTACAGACGCGAGAATCCGTAATCCCTAACTAACGAAACAATCTTCTCTGAATCGCGCATGTACCAATTCGGTGAGATCTCTATTTTAGTATGAGCCATGGTCGGTATCCGGCCGGGGTCTTGCTTCCCGCATTGTGCTACTCGCCATCTGCTCGTCGGCCTCGACTCATTCACGTCGTCACCGGGTAACGACCGGTGTCCCGATTTTCAAAGACAGGAGAATCGTATGAAGAGAGGTATTGTCGGTATTTTGATCCTTATCCTCGCGGCGTGCGGGATAGACCCGCCGAATACAAGAACGACGGTGTACATCCGCAACGCCGGTGAGGTGCAGACGACATATGAACTCGATGAGGCCGGAAAGATGCGACACTCCACGTCTACCGACCGTAGCGGCACCGTAGTCACCCGTCGCTACTTCTACGACGATGAAGACGAATTGGAATCCGTTACACGGGAAACACAGGCAACGTGGTCGGAGACCGTTTTCAGCCATGGCGAGTCGGGCAGGAGCTCAGGCAACCGCCGGTCTTTTACGTCGAAATCGATGGTAGATGGGAAGGGCTCCACCACGGTGATGGACATCGAGTATTTCTATACCGAGGACGGCGCGTTAGACGGAATCATGCAGACGGACGAGTATGGAAACGTCCAGGCGAAATGTGTTGAAGACTGAGGAGTAGAGTATGAAACGGATAGTCTTTTTCATTCTTTTGTCTTGTGGAGTAGTTCTTTCGATCGCGGCGCAGCAAACTCGATTCGTGGGAACGATCCTGGACTTTCGATCGTACGTCATCGACTTCCGTGAGAACGGTCTGACCGGGGCATTCAGGGGCGGCGTACTCGTCGAACCGTCTCCCGGAGATCTCGAGGTTGGCGATATCTTCATCGACGTCGATGGAAACGCGAAAAAGGTCACCGAGGTTACCAAAATAGGTAACGAGATCTATATCGATACGGTGCAGCCGCGGTTCGAGGAAGTCTTCCTCTACGCGGAGATTCCCTATCAAACCATCATATTCAACGAGGGAAATTTCCTACCCGACACGCTCGAGGGGACCGGTTATCAGATACGGCGATCCACCGATCCGCGCGCAACCTTTTCTGTTGAGTTCGAAAAAACCCTCTATGAAGACCCTCCCGCCTCAATCGATGTCAACGCAGGAGCTACCCTCACAAGCAGTGTCGGCATCGGGTTCAAGGCTCCTTCGGTCGTCCAGATAAAGGTAAGGACTTGGAAGTTCTGGAAGTGGAAATTTAAGTTGAAATATGAGCGTGGGTACATCGAAGGAGATTTCGATTATGATCTCGATCTTGCAGGCGGATTCAATTTTACGGTAGGCGTCTCCGCCGAGTCCGACGATGAGGATGCATCCGGCTCCAAAGCGGCCGAAGCCTTCACTCTGTCTCCCATCCTTCTCTATGGCTTCGGAACGCCGAATTCCGGGGTCGCCGCGAACGTCGGTCTCTTCACCCAAACGGTGCTGGAAGGTTCGCTCTCGCTCTCGCTTCCGATTACTCTCAGTGCGGCCGGAAGCGCCGGTGCGAAATGCCTGCTCGACGGTCAGGTTCCGTACATGGTTCCGACAGGTCTCACCACTTCCGGCAGCAATGATTTCTCCGTAGAAATATCTCCAGAACTTTCCGCGGAAGCAACATTGAAACAGAAGCTATACCTCGGCGCCGATGTGACGATCGTGGGCATCAAGATCACGGATTTCGAGGCGGGCGGAGGCC
>CAZAKE010000097.1:0-18100 GCA_964485495.1 uncultured Spirochaetales bacterium | reverse complement strand
TCCTATTCCAGGGGAACCTCGATCACTTCTTCGCCCAGGACGTGTTCCGGCGTACCGCCAGGCAAGTGCTCCGTTGTTACCAGTTCTTGGAGGCCGAGGATATGCTGGAACTGCGGATGGTCCCGGGGGAGCACTCCTGGGACGAAGAGCGGCTTATCCTGGTGCGTGCCTTTTTGGCGGATCACCTCGGGATCGAGCCGCCTCGGCCGGGAGACGCCCCCGGGTCACTGCCGATACTGCCGGAAGGCGTGACGGTCCTCTCCGCGTGGCCGGCGGATGCCCTGGACACTACCGGGCTCACCCGGTACCTGACCGGATATGAATATGGCGACGAACGTCCTCTCTGGGAGGTTGTGCCGCCGGATCTACCGGCGGTTCTCCCACCGGAATTCTTACCGGAACCGGAAGATCCGACATGGAGCGTCCCGCCGGATGAGATCGCGCAAGTTACTGTTTCGCTCGACGGCGCGCCGGTGGATACCCGCTGGATCCTGGCACAGATGCACACCTATCTCTTTGGAATTCCGAAGAAGGTCGAAAGGCAGGCCTGAAAATCCACCACATATAGAAAGGCTGTCCAGTATTTCCCGTCATCATCGACGGACCGTTGTACATTCCCAATTTTTGATCCACACTGATCCACGATACACAACGACTACCGACACAGGAGAATCTACATGGAACGTGAGAGAGTAGACGTGATCGTAAACGCCGATCAGGGGGTCCACACCATCGATCGAAACATATACGGACACTTCTCGGAGCACCTCGGCCGATGCATCTACGGCGGCATCTGGGCCGGCCGTGATTCGAGTATTCCGAACACCCGAGGCGTACGGCGCGACGTGGTCGAAGCCCTCCGGAAGATCCGGCTGCCGGTATTGCGCTGGCCGGGCGGCTGCTTCGCCGACGAGTATCACTGGCGCGACGGCATCGGGAATCCCGAAAGGCGTCCGAAGATGATCAACACCCACTGGGGCGACGTGGTGGAGGACAACAGCTTCGGCACCCACGAATTCCTCGACGCCTGCGAACAGATCGGCTGCGAACCCTATATCTGCGGTAACGTGGGCAGCGGCACCGTGCGGGAGATGTCGAGTTGGGTGGAGTACGTCAACTCTTCGGGGACCCCCATGGCCGCCCTCAGGGCCGAGAACGGACGGAAGGCGCCCTGGGGCGTGACCTACTGGGGGGTCGGCAACGAGAACTGGGGGTGCGGCGGTCGGATGCGACCCGAATACTACGCCGACCTCTACCGGCGCTACGGACTCTACTGCCGTGATTACGGCGAGAGCAAGCTCTTCAGGATCGCCTGCGGGCCGAATAGTGACGAGTATCACTGGACCGAGGTGCTGATGCGTGAGGCCGGACGGTTCATGGACGGGCTGGCGCTCCACTACTACACATCCATGCGGAAGGACGGCCGGCGATACGGATCGGCCACCGAGTTCGATGAGGACGAGTGGTATACGATTCTAAAGAAGGCCCTCCACATGGAGGAACTCATCCGCAGGCACGGTGTAATAATGGACCGCTACGATCCGGAGAAGCGGGTGGCGCTGGTGGTGGACGAGTGGGGCACCTGGTATGAGGTGGAACCCGGCACGAATCCCCGCTTTCTCTACCAACAGAACACGATACGGGATGCCCTGGTGGCCGGGCTTACTTTGAACATCTTCAACAATCACGCCGACCGGGTACGCATGGGCAACCTGGCACAGACGGTCAACGTGCTGCAGGCGTTGGTTCTCACCGAAGAGAAAGGCGACAGGATGGTCCTGACGCCGACGTATCACGTCTTCGACATGTATCGGGTCCATCAGGATGCGACGTTGCTTCCTTCGGTGGTGCAGGGAGGGAGATATGAGAGGGAAGGAGATTCGATGCCGTTGGTGAGTGTTTCCGGATCTCGCGACGCGACGGGGAGAGTCCATGTTACCCTATGCAATACACATCCCGGCTCGGAAATACCGGTCACCTGCCATATTCGGGGTATGAAATTTTCCACGGCCGCCGGTACGATCCTTACGGCGGACACCATCAATGCCCACAACACCTTCGACATCCCCGACGCGGTGATTCCGGTTTCCTTACCGGATAGTGAGGTCACCGTCTCCGGAGACACGGTGACTGTACAGCTTCCTGCGAGATCGGTAGTGTCACTATCGATCTGCTGACCGAATCCGTTATGGCCGAAACGATACTCGTCGTAGAGGACGAAGCCTTCACCGGCTTGAATCTGTGTACCTTTCTCGATAACTCCGGATACATGGCCGAACATTGTGCCGACGGTCGTCGTTGTCTCACACGCATCGAAACCGGGTTTCGTCCCGATCTGATCCTCATGGATATACACCTTGGTCGAGGTAAGATGGACGGATGCGAGACCGCGCGGTTGATTCAGAAGGAGTATGACATACCCGTAGTCCTGCATTCCGCCTATTCCGATCACGAGACGATAGAGCGAACCAAGAATTTCAGGAGATACGGATACATCCAGAAGCTGCCGGGGAACGAGCAGGTGATACTCGCCACCATCGAGATGGCCCTTACCCTCCATCGGACCGAGAAATCACTCGAGACACAGCTCGATTCTTACAGGACCCTGTATGACGCGGGTCTCCGAGAGATGGCCCGGCGAGAGCGTGCAGAGAAGGATCTGCGGAATTCCGAGATTCTTCACCGAATGATCCTGAGTAGCATCTCCGATACGGTGTTTCTCACCGATGAGGAGGACCTTTTCCACTATGTCTGCCCCAATGTCGAGGTGATCTTCGGGTACGATGAAGCGGAGGTGTCCGCCTTCGGCTCGATACGGAAACTCTTTGGTGAAAGCCTCGTCACCAAGGAGGAGCTGGACGAACTCGGGGAGAGGATGAACATGGAGCGGACGGTCGAGGACAAATTCGGTGTTGCGCACACGATCCTCGTGAACATAAAGCGTGTCGCAATAAGAGAAGCGACCCGGCTCTACACATGCCGAGAGGTAAGCGAGTTAAAACGGAAGGAGAATGCGCTCGTAGAGCGGGAACGCCAATACAGAGAACTATCCAACCATCTGTTGAAGGTGACAGAGGAGCATGACGTGAAGATCGCGCAGGAAATTCACGACGATTTAGGGCAGTCCCTGGCTGCGCTCAAGATGAATCTGTCGCTGCTGAATCGGGAAGACGCCGAGGCATCGCCGGCGGGTGACGGCGTGTCCGGAACGTCGGAACCCTTGATCGCATTCATGAAGAAGATTGTCGCCGACATGTCGTCCAAGATTCACGCCATGACGGTAGAACTTAGGCCGCCGGTACTCGATACGCTGGGGATCTTGGAAGCCATCGAGTGGCAGGTGAGCGAGTTTCGGGAGTTGTTCGGGATCGACGTGAGCTTCCATTCGGATACCGATGAGATCGAGTTGGGAGAGGAGAAATCCCTGGCCGTCTACCGGATCGTACAGGAGGCGCTGACGAATGCGGCGCGACACGCGAACCCCGACACCATCGCGGTACGAGCCGTGTGTGTGGAAGGCAATCTGTGGATAACGGTTCTGGACGACGGCGTCGGCTTCGATTCAACCGATACCACCCTGGGATCACGATTCGGACTATTCGGCATGCGGGAGAGGGCACAACGATACGACGGCCGTCTGCGGGTCGAGAGTAGTCCCGGGAAGGGAACGAAGGTCGTCGCTACCATTCCGTTGGGAGAAGCAGAATGATTCGAATCGTAATCGCCGACGATCATGTACTCATCAGAGACGGATTCGCCAAGCTCATCGCCAAGGAGAACGATCTCGCACTGGTAGGTGAGGCTGAGGATGCCGCGGGGCTGTTCGAGATACTCCACTGTGAGAATGCCGATATCGTAGTGTTGGACATCGGCCTGCCGGACAGGAACGGGATCGAGGTTTTGAAAGACCTCCAGACCCTCGCCCATCCCCCCCGAGTACTCATCCTGAGTATGCATCCCGAAGGCCGATACGCGAAACGGGCCATCCGAAACGGTGCCGGCGGGTATATCACCAAGGACCGGGCGGCGGAGGAGCTGGTGAGTGCCATTCGAAAGATCCACACGGACGGAACCTATATCACCGATACCCTGGCGGACATCTTGGCGGCGGAAATTGCCGAGTCCCGTCCCGGAAGACAGATGGGAGAGAATACCCCTCACGACAGACTCTCGGATCGTGAGTATCAGATCCTCCTCCTGCTGGGAGACGGCAAATCCGTCAGGGAAGCGGCTGAAACCTTGTGCTTGAGTGTAAACACGGTGAACTCATATCGCGCCAGACTCCTCGAGAAGATGCGCATGCGGACGAATGCCGATCTGATAAAATACGTCATCAGGAATACCCTCATCGAATAGCCCGGTTGCCACAGAATCTGTGGCATAAGAATCACACAAACTTTGACATGCACTCAATTCTTCAATTTACTACTATTCTTGTTAGTATCTAAATTTTTGTGGATTGAGTGGGGGTGTCATGAACGACTCGGAATTGTATGACGATGAGGATGAGATATATCAAGAAAACAAATACCTTCTCTGTAAGATCAAAGACGAGGATTACGGCATACGTATCTCCTATGTCCAGAGTATCGAGGAGATGCGGAAGATCGTACAGGTTCCCGAAATGCCGCCCTTCGTCAAGGGAATCATTAATCTGCGGGGAACCGTTATTCCGGTGATAGATCTCAGATTGAAATTCAACATGCCGGAGCGCGACTATGATGATCGCACATGCACGGTCATCACCCGGATAGGGGATGCAATGGTCGGGCTCATCGTCGACACCGTGTCCGAAGTGGAGACCATTCCCGATAAGGATGTCGATCCCCCGCCGCGGTTTCACAGCGAAACTGAAGGAAGGGAACGATACGTCGGCGGAATCGGGAAGGTCGGCGAGGAAGTAAAGATACTGCTGGATGTAGACCGGCTCATAGAAGACGAAGAGATCGAACATCTAGTGAATGCGGCGGAAGCGTGACAGGTCGCGTCTCGCACGGTCGTGCTATCGTGTGCACCGAATACAAAGGAGAATAAGAGATGAAAGCAGGAAAAATTACGTTTATGCGGAGTATCGGCGGGAAGATCATGATGATCATCACCCTCATCGTACTCGTATCGATCGGAGCCGTAACGGTCTTGTCCGTGATTCAGTCCTCCGGGGCACTGATGGACAGCTCCTATAACCAACTCGTGGCCATCAGGGAGATCAAGAAGAGTCAGATCGTACGGTACTTCCAGGAGCGTGAAGGTGATATGGGTGTCTTGATGGAAACGGTCAACACCCTCCGCCGTGAGGCCTTTTCTAAACTCGAGGCGATCCAGGAGCAGAAGAAGCACGCCTTGATCGATTACATCGACGTCTTGAAAAACCAGTTGCGGGTGTTGAAGGACGATCCGTACACGGCGGATGCGATCGAACAGTTGGCAGGGGCCTTCGGCGAAGGAGGCGGACGGACAGATACCTCCGTGTGGCGATCGGCGGCCGGACGGTACAACGATCGCATGGCCGATATCATGAACGACAACGGCTGGTATGACCTCTTCCTCATCGACCGCGGCGGCCATATAGTATACACCGTAGGCCGGGAGAGTGACCTGGGGCAGACTCTTGCCTACGGTCCCCTGGCCGATTCGCCCATCGGGAGGGGGTTCGAGAAGGTTGTCGGAGCCGACACAGAGAGTGTCGTGGTGGCCGACTTCGCACCCTATGCTCCTTCGGGCGGACAAGCGGCCGGATTCATGTTGGCGAAGGTCTTGGTCGGCGGATCGCTGCGCGGGTATGTCGCGCTCCAGATCCCCCTGGACAAGATCAATGAGATCATGCTCGAGCGCGCCGGCATGGGAGAGACCGGCGAGACCTATCTCGTCGGGCAGGACAACCTGATGCGATCCGATTCCTTTCTCGATCCCGAGGGGTATTCGGTTACCGCGTCCTTCGCGAAGGAGAATACCGTCGACACCAAAGCCGTCCGCGAATCCCTTGCGGGGAGGGAGGGCCAGGAGGTCATCATCGACTACAACGGAAACCCGGTTCTCTCCTGTTGGGATCGGATCGATCTGGGTGACGGCGTATATTGGGCGATGATGAGTGAGATGGATGTGGCCGAGGCGTTCTGTCCGGTAGACGAGAACGGCGTGTATTATTTTGCGAAGTATATCGAGAAGTACGGCTACTACGATCTGTTCCTGATGAACCCGGACGGATTCGTCTTCTACACCGTAACCCGGGAGGCCGATTACGGTACCAACATGGTGAACGGGAAGTTCTCGGGGTCGAACCTCGGCGCGCTCACGCGTCGGGTCATGGAGACGCAAGGGTTCGGCTTCGCGGATTTTCTGCCGTATGCGCCTTCGAACGGCGCTCCCGCCGCCTTCATCGCCCAACCCGTGGTGAACAACGGCAAGGTCGAGGCGGTGGTGGCCCTGCAGCTTCCGCTGGAGGGAATCAATGCCATCATGATGGAGCGCACCGGAATGGGAGAGACCGGCGAGAGCTACCTGATCGGTCCGAACAAGCTGATGCGATCCGACTCATTCCTCGATCCGGAGAACCATTCGGTCCTGGCCTCCTTCTCCCGACCGGAAACCGGCCAGGTCGATACCGAAGCCGCCCGACTCGCTCTCTCCGGCGAGACCGATGCCAAGATCATTACCGATTACAACGGTAATCCGGTGCTTTCGGCCTTTACGCCTGTCGACGTGTATGAGACGAAATGGGCGATCCTCTCCGAGATCGACGAGGCCGAGGTCAGGGCCCCGATCAACGCCCTGTTGGTTTTTATCATCGTGAGCGCCCTGGTGATGATCGCGATCTCGATTGTGGTGGCGGTGCTCTTCTCTCGGACCATCTCGAAACCGATTCTCCTGGTCGTAGACGGAGCCAACCACCTGGCAGTCGGGGATATAGAACTCACCGGCATGGATTGGAATGAAATCGCGAAGATCAACGCACGGGCCGACGAACTCGGGAGAATCGGACAATCCTTCAGCACACTGATCGAGTACCAGAAGGAGAAGGTCGCAATCGCCCAGGAGATCGCCGCGAAGAATCTACGTGTCGAGGCGTCGATCTCCTCCGAACAGGATGCCCTCGGAAAGGCCTTCACCGAGATGGTCAACTCTCTCAATATAATGCTCGGTCAGGTAAACATCGCGGTCGACCAGGTATCCACCGGATCGGACCAGGTTTCCCAGGCCAGTCAGAACCTCTCTCAGGGGGCCACGGAGCAGGCCAGCAGCCTGGAGGAGATCACCTCATCCATCAACGAGATAAACAGCCAGTCTCAGGGAAACACCAAGAGCGCCGAGGAGGCCAATACGCTGGCCAAGGAGGCGAGCACCGCCGCAAACCAGGGGAGCGAACAGATGACTCGGCTCATCGAAGCCATGCAGGGGATCACCGCGTCGTCCGATGAGATCAACAACATCGTCAAGACTATCGACGACATCTCCTTCCAAATTAACCTGTTGGCCTTGAACGCGAACGTCGAGGCTGCCCGGGCCGGCAAGTACGGTAAAGGTTTTGCGGTAGTAGCCGAGGAGGTTCGAAACCTCGCCAATCGGAGCGGAGAGTCGGTGCAGGAAACATCCCTCCGAGTGGAGGAGGCCAACAAGAACATCAAACTCGGCAGCGACCTCGTCGAGCAGACGTCGAAACAGCTGGAGGATATCGTCAATGGTTCCAACAGGGTCGCGGAGTTCCTCGATGAGATCACCGTAGCCAGCAGAGAGCAGACGCAGGGGATCGAACAGATCACCGAGGCGCTGGATCAGATCGACCAGGTGACCCAATCCAACACCGCCAGCGCCGAGGAGAGTGCCTCCTCGGCGGAGGAGTTGGCCTCCCAGGCGGAGCAGCTCAAGGCGATGATCGCGCAGTTTCAACTCGACAACCGAAAGGCGGGTGTGCAGGAAGTTCCCCGCCTCGAATCGAACCGCACGGGGCGGATGACATCCACCGGAAGAACCGATGACGGGAGAGACAGGAGCGGCAGCCGAGAGTGGAACGGATCCTCCTCCTCCGACAACAGCCGTGAAACCACCGCCATCACGGTCCCTGCCGGTGATGCGGACGAGACCGCCGATCCGTCGGAGGTGATCAACCTCGACGATGAAAGCTTCGACAGGTTCTGAGTATACGGGAATAGGAGTAGGCCGGAAGCGTTCCGGCCTGCGGGGGGTGTACTTGCGAATTCGACGCGTGTAGGATACTCTGCAGGGTATGAACATAGCATGCTCTACGACGGCGTTTACGCGGAAGCCTCTGGAGGAAGCCTTGAAGGCGATTTCCAATCTGGGC
Organism: uncultured Spirochaetales bacterium; assembly: GCA_964485495.1. Taxonomy (GTDB): domain Bacteria; phylum Spirochaetota; class Spirochaetia; order CAZAKE01; family CAZAKE01; genus CAZAKE01. The sequence goes on along the minus strand of CAZAKE010000097.1, from coordinate 9,801 downwards.
TTCACGCATGTCGATCTACTGATGATGGAAAACTGGGCCCATATTAATCCGTCCGAGCTGACCGAAGATCCTCGCGGCACGGCCTCCTCGGTGGAGGGGCTGCTCAAAAGGTTCGGACTCAAGGCGGTAGCGATTAATGCAAACTTTTCCGTGCCCCTTTCGTCAACCGATGAGGTCGGCAGGGAACGCATCAAGGATGAGGCGTCCGGCCTCATCCGGTTCGCCAGGCGTCTCGAGATTCCGGTAATCGTGCTGCAGCCCGGGAAACCCGGTGACGATCCGGATTCCGCACTCCGGGCTTCCTTCGAAGCCCTCCACTCAATCTGCGAACAAGCGGCGAAGTTCAAGATTGTCGTTGCCATCGAAACCCATTCAGGCTCTCTCGCCGAGAGTTATGATCAGGCCCTGAACTTCGTGACCGAGGTTCCCGGGCTTAAACTGGCGTACGATCCGAGCCACTTCGTGATGGGTGAGATGTCTTTGCGGGATTCGAATGTCCTCCTCCCCTATACCGCCCACGTGCATCTGCGGAACGCCGTGAAGGGCAACTTCCAGGCGCCGATGGACTCCGGCGCACTCGACTTTATGTGGGTGTTCGAGGCTCTCGACGGCTCGGGATATCAGGATGCGGTGGCCATCGAATACCTGGACAACCGTGACGGTACCGTCATCGGAGACGTGACGAAGCTGAAGAAGTTGTTGGAAACCCGTTACGGCCACGTGTGATCGATGCTACCAGAGGCTTTTTTTTCACCAACATATGGACCTCCCACACACTGAATGCAGAAATGAGAACTCGATTTCGCGGTATCTCTCGATTGATTCGCTCGATAGCTGCGTTGGAAATGCCGTCAGGATCGTTTATAAACCAAACCCACGTATGTGTGTCGAGGAGTATCATCAGTGATCCTTCCAGTCGTCCACGGCAACCGGTTCGAGGGGATCGTCGTAACGTACTAAGGAAAGCAGAGATTGAGAGATCCTCAACCGCCTATCCGGGTATCCCCACTCGGCGATACCCGGAAGGCGACGTGCCCGTCACGGATTTGAACAGCTTGCTGAAGTGGAACTGATCGCAAAACCCGAGTCGGTCGGCGATGGTAGCGATGGAGTCCGAAGTGAGACGCAGGAGTTCACAGGCGGTCCGGATCCGGGCCTTGTCGTAGAAACGCTTCGGAGCCACTTCCATCGTATCGTGGAATACCGAACGGAAGTTACGAGGGCTCATCCCCATCTCTTTCGCGAGTGCGTGCATGCTGAGGGGATGATTTTCCGAGGCCTGCATTCTGACAACGACATTTCGTATGCGGGCGCTCATTGAGGGTTGAAGGTCGGTCGTCTCATCTGTTCTCGTCAGCCACTTGTGAATCAGCGAAGTAAAGAGGGCACTCGCACCGGCGGCGGAGGTCTCGTCCGGATCGCGGAGGAGTTCGATACAACGGATGGCCGAAGCCTCTTCGAGTCCCGCCCCAGAGGCCGTCCACGGTGTACGGTGTGAATGGAGTGACTCACACACTTTCGACGAAGGATGCCGAACAGATCCGAACCCGAACCTGAACCAGAGGAATTTCCAGTGTGTGCCTACGCATGCGTATCGCGTGATCGAATCGGCCTTGGCCTGAAATACGGAGTCTTTGCCGACTTGTGCCGAATGGCCGGCTTCTATCATGCCGCATCCGGAGATCGTTCGAAACACCTCCCATTTAGGTTCCAACTCTGAGCTGTTCCTGGTAGGATACCGGTGGACGTTGTAGGTTCGGTCGGCGTCTACGATGAATGCCGTATGGAGTACAATGTGCAGCGCCGGGGTAGGGGTCTGTGTTTTTGCGAATACCGAGTGCATGTTGTATCCTTCACCTCAATTACTCCGGTCTGCGACCGGTTTACGTGTGGGCACCGCGAAAAAATAGATGCTTGGATGTCATGTACATACGAAAAACCATGCGTAATAAGGAGGTACCTATCCGCTCCGTAGCAATATGTATCGTGTTCCGAAATATACATCGATCTCGCCGAAATACCCATGTACCATGTAAGGAGATTCCGATAAATACATAGTATCCGTTTCTCATGTCCGAATTCAAGTCATTCTGCAGGAGAGATTCGTAAAAGGAGACAGAGATGCAGACCGTGCAACAAGACGGTATCCACGCGATGGTGCCGGAAGACAAGATGGACCCGAGTGCAAAACTTCTCAGGGCGACCTATGCGGTAACCCCGGGGCTGCCGTTTTTCCAGCGAGAGTTCGGGTTCTATTGCCTGGAACGTTGGAGAGAGCAGGGATTGCCGGAAGACACAGACCTCAGAGAGGAGTTCGGATACGATCCGCCTGGTAACTTCGGACTTTCCGAACTTGGTTGGACTGCTCCCGGCTTCTCTCCTTTGTATACGGAGGCGGTGATCGAGGATCGAGGCGAGTATGAGCTGGCCAGAGACACCGCCGGCCGTCACGTACTCTACTTCAAGGGGCGTCGGAGCGGCTTCATGCCCGAGTATGTGGCCCATCCCGTGAAAGACAGAGCGAGTTGGGAAGAGGACGTGAAGCCTCGTCTCGATCCCGCAACTCCGGCCCGATATGCCGATCTGGAGGATAGGATGGAAGCCGCCCGGGAGGCCGCAGGTCGGGGGCTGATGATCAGCCAGCGGATAATCGGTGGATACATGTATCTGCGCGCACTGATGGGGCCGGAGGGCGTGCTCTACATGTTCTACGACGATCCTGAGCTGGTGCACGACTGTATGCAGACCTGGCTTGATTTGGCCGATGCCGTGACTGCCAGGCACCAGCAATATGTGACCTTCGACGAGTTGTTCTTCGGTGAGGATATCTGTTACAACCACGGCCCCTTGATCTCACCAGACATGATCCGCGAGTTCCTATTTCCCTATTATGAGCAGCTGCTCAACAACATTCGGGCACGTCAAATCGACCGTAATCGTCACATGCATTTTCACATCGACACCGACGGATTTGCCGATCCCGTGATACCCTTGTACCGGGAGTTGGGCATGGATGCGATGAGCCCCTTCGAGGTGGCTTCCGGATGCGACGTCGTTCGGACCGGCAGGGAGTATCCGGACCTGGCCATGTTCGGCGGCATCGACAAGCGGATCTTGGCGGCAGGCCCGGAGGCCATCGACAGGGAGATCGACCGGATCTTTCCGGCGATGCGGGACCGGGGCGGCTTCATCCCCACCAGCGACCATGGGGTGCCCGAAGAGGTTTCCCTGGCGGATTACCGGCATTACCGCAGGCGCTGTCTCGAATACGCTCGATAATGCGGCCGCCGGTGGAATCCTAACGAAAAACCAACATACCCCTGGTGATTCTCTAACCGTGTCGAGACATAGTGCCCGCATGGTACCACAGGATCTTCACATCCACTCAACCTTTTCAGCCTCCGACAGTGCGGTGGTTCCCGAGATGACTGTAGAGTTGATCGCCCGGGTCCGGCACGCCCGTGTTGTCGGCATCAGCGACCATTTCATCTCGCTCAGGGACGGCTCGTTTCCGGCGTATCGGGACGCGGTGCGGAATCAGGGACTGTATCTGGGATGTGAGATCGACGGCGCCGAGGAGGCTCGCGAGGCGGTGGAATATCCCTTCGATTACTTCATCTACCACTGCCGCGACCGTCGGAGTGAGTATGCGGGAGCGGAGCTGCTCGTGGAAACGGGCAAGCCCACAATCGTCTCCCACCCGATGGTCTACGGAGTGTCCCTAAGCAAACTCGTTCCGGAAGCCCTGGTGGAGGTCAACAATCGTTACGTGTGGAGAAGAGATGCCCTCTCATACTACACGCCCTGGGTGGATGTCCGCGCCTTCGTGATCGGTTCCGACGCACACCAGCCGAACTGGCTGGGACAATCCGTAGCACGGTCCGTTGCCGCCGGATTGGGTATCCGGGAGACCCTTGTTTTCGCTGAAAATAGTACCCAACCAGAAATTTTCGAAGGTGCACTATCAACGCCATAGGATGCCTCGATACGGTCCGCGAGTCCATTCCGTGCGAGCGAACGTCACCATAGAATTCATTGAGATATAGAATTCATGCAGGAAAAATAACAGCGCCCCGGGAGTCCCGGGGCGCTGATTTGTAATCAAGCTTCCATTTTATCTGGTTTTATCGTTCACCGACAGTAACCGTATACCGAGACCATTACTCCGCTTCGACTCCCGCCAGAGCCGTGCCGATCTTCTCAAGGAGTTCGGTTTTGCCATCGTCCTCGTGGATGAACAGGTGTCCGCCGTTGATGGGAACCATGGCGTTGCCGTTGGCGGCGAACTCGGACCATGGGCGCAACAGGTCGACGGGGTACACCGAATCGTGCTCTCCGTAGAAGATGGTCATCGGGCAGTCCAACGAGCCCTCGGGTCCCTGTTTGCGACTCTCCCGCATGATCAGGAGGTCGGCTCGGATCGCAGGCATGGTACGTTCCAGCATCTCTTCGTTCCCGAGAAGCGTCTCCGGAGTCTCGAGTTTTTCGAGGAGCTCCATGATCAGATCCTCCGGGATCTCATCGGGCGTCTCCGCCTCGACTTCCGACTTTTCGAATATCTCCGACAACGGATTGTGCACCTGAGGTGCCGCCGACGCCGCCACGAAGATATGAGCCAGGGTGATGCCGTGGTCCTCCTGCAACCTGTGAGCGGTGTGCGCCGCGAGAACGGCGCCGAAGCTGTGGCCGTAGAAGGCGATGGGTTTGTCTGAGAAGGGCAGGATGTTGTCGACGAGTTCGTCGAGGAGTTCCTCGTTGTCGTAGATCGGCTCCTCCGCGAGCCGCTCTTCCCTGCCCGGAAGCTGTACCAGGCAGGCCTCTACGTCCTCGGGAAGGTTCTCGGCCCAGTTGTTGTAGATCGAGGCGCCACCTCCCATATAGGCAAAGCAGAACAGCCTGACCGTGGCGTCCGGGCGAGGCACCGGGCGTACCACCCAGGGCGTCTCGCCTTCGGCCGCGCCGCCGGCGCCGTGACCGCCTGTCTTCTCCAGCTCCTCCAACAGGTGCATGGCCAGCTGCGAGGTAGACGGCCCCTGCATGATCCGCATCAGTGAGTAGTCGAGGCCGACGTTGGTGCTGATCCAGCTGCGGAGCTGGTTGGCCATGAGAGAGTCCAGGCCCATCTTGGTGATCGGGGTACCCGGATCCATCTTGTTGGCCGAGGTCCCTAAGACCTTGGCCACGGCCGCGAGGCACTCCTGCTCCAGCAGGTTCAGCCGGTCTCCGTCCTCCTCCAATGAGAGGACGGTCTCACGCAGTTTCGCGTCCTGGCCGCCGCCGCCCATCATGTCGCCGATCTTCTCGCGGAGGAGGTGGGCGAACCGAACCGAGGTAGCGAAATTCGAGAATACGTCCTTCACCTTCTCCCAGTCGCTGTCCGCGGCTCCCCGCAGCACCGGCTGCTCGATGAGCATCCGCTCCAGGATCGCCAGTGAGTCGCGCAGCCTGAAGGCGGTCCATCCCTGGTTTGAGAGGATGGTGAAGACCTTCTCGGTCCGCGAGACGAACCCGACGTCGCCGATGACGCCCCAGTTGATGGTCATGCCCGGGAGCCCGAGGCTGCGTCGATAGTAGGCGAACATATCCAGGAAGCCGTTGGCCGCGGCGTAGTTGGCCTGTCCGGGGGTGCCGAACTGAGCGGCAACGGAGCTGAACATCACGAAGTAGTCGAGTCTGCAGTTCAGAGTCGCTTCGTGGAGGTGCCAGGTTCCGGTCATCTTCGGGCGCATGACCCGCATGAACCGGTCGTAGTCTTGGTTGGGCAGCATGGCGTCTTCCAGTATCAGAGCCGAGTTGATGACACCCTTCAGGGGAGCCATCTCGGATTCGATCTCCTTGACCGCCTCCGTTACATCCTGTTTGGAGGTTACGTCGGCCTTGATGATCCTAACGTCGAAGCCGTCTTTCAGCATGCTGTCGATCACCGCCTGGTCCTCGTCGGTTTTGACGCCGCTCCTGGACATCAATGCCAGATGCCGGGCGCCGCGGCCGGTCATCCACTTGGCGATGGCCAGGCCGAATCCGCCGGTTCCGCCGACGATGAGATATGCGCCGTCTTCTTTCAATGCCAACCGCTTGGGCGGCTGCACCTTGACAGTGCCCCCGTCGAGTGAGAGCACCACCTTCCCCATATGCCGGCCCTGGGTCATGTACCGGAAGGCCTCGGCGGCCTCCTGGATGCCGAACGCGGTCACCGGATGCGGCGGGAAATCCTTCTCCTCGAAGAGCCCGATCGCCTCGGCGAAGAGGCGGCCGGCCAACTGCGGCTTCTGCTTGAGCATCCTATCGATATCCACCGCGAAGTAGGAGAGGTTGTCGCCGAACGGCTTCAGTCCGATCCGCTTGTCCGAGTAGATGTCGGCCTTGCCGATCTCGACGAACCGTCCGTACGGCGCGAGACACTTGATGCTCTGGGTGAGGATCTTGCCTGCCAGGGAGTTGAGGACGATGTCCACGCCTCTGCCGTCGGTATCGGCCATGATGCCGTCGAAGAATTTCGTATCGCGGGAATTATAGACGTGCTGTACCCCAAGGGAGCGCAGGAACTCCTGTTTCGGCTCCGACGCGGTGGCGAACACCTCGGCGCCGGCCGCCAGGGCGATCCGGATGGCCGCGATGCCGACGCCCCCCGCACCGGCGTGGATCAGCACCCGCTCCCCGGCCTCCATACGGGCCTGGTGTACCAGCGAGTAGTAGGCGGTGATATAGACCATGGGAAGGGTGGCCGCCTCCTGGAAGGTCAGGGAGGCAGGCTTCTCGATAACATGGCAGGCCTTGGCCGTGACCGAGCCGGCGATACAGTCACCGGCGAGGGCCACAACCTCGTCTCCGGGTTTTCGGGAGTCTGCGTTCTTTCCAACCTCACGGACTACGCCGGCGCACTCGAGACCGAAATCGGTCTCGTAGGTGCCACCGGAGATGGCGTCGTCTGAGAGGAGCCCTAAGGCCACCATCACGTCGCGGAAGTTGAGGGGCGCGGCCTTCACGTCGATCCGCACCTCGTCGTCTTCGAGTGGAACCTCTTCTCGGGAGCGGAGCACCACGGTGTCCAGGACGCCGTAATCATCGATCTCCGCGTGATACGCCCCGCCGGAAGCCGGCATCTCGATTGCGGCCTCTGCCGCCGCCTTCGCCGGAATCACCCGCACGAATTTGTGGGTGTATCGTTTCTTGCCTCTGAAGGCTATCTCTTCTTCGGTCATCGGTGCGATCGGTGTCAGCAACTCCGTCATGATCTCGCCGATCTCATCCTGCGAGGGTTTCCGGGAGACGTCGACTATCGTCGCCGGCGGCATCGGAGGTTCGTGTACGATCACCCGCAGTAATCCCCACAGGGGCGACTGCGAGATCATCGGCGTCGTATCGCCGGGCAGGCTCTCCGCCTCGGAGGTGAAGATCCAGAACCGCGGCACCTCCTGGGCGCCGGTCTCGACGATGGCGCCACTCAAGGCGGCCACCGCCGCGGACGAGATCTTCTGGTCACGTTCCAGCCGTTCGGCGCTGATCTCGCCGATCTCCGCGCTGTCGAGGGCCCAGGAATGCAGCATCGCGCTGAGTGCGGAGAGGCCGCCGACATCTTCGAGAAGACGGGTATAGTGGTCTTTATCGATCGGATCCACCGTCGCGGCGGCGCCGTCGAAGGAGTATTCATCGCCGTAGGTGACGGTGATGCACTCCATCCCTTTCTTCGAAAGCCCTTCTATCAGTCTTCCACCGAAACCCTTTCTGTCGGCAAACACGAGCCACTTCCCGGGGTCGATCTCCCGCTTCAATTCCTGTTCGTACTCGTACTGCTCGTTGCGGCAGAGGAAGACCGTCTGCGAGGTCCGCTTCGAGTCGGGATCGTCGGCCAATGCGACGACATCGTCGAATCCGAGATCCGGCAGGACCTTCATCCACGCCTTGGCCGGCAGCGAGCAGTGCACCGGCCGCAGGTCCAGGTCTTCGAAGGCCCACCATCCCTCGGTCATTCCGAAGATCAACTCCAGATAGATGGGGGCCTTGGTAACCTCCAGCATCGCCAGCACGCCGCCCGGAGCCAGGAGTTTCCTGGCGTTGCCGATGGTCGCCTCGATCGACTTGGTGGCATGGATCACGTCCGAGGCGATGATGATGTCGAACGACCCGGGGTCGTACCCCTGAGCGGCCGGCTCCTTGTCGGCGTCGTATACGCTGTATGAGACGAAGGGGTACTTCCCGAAACGTTTCTTGGCCTGGACCGAAAACATCGGTGAGATGTCTGTAAAAATATACTCGGTCCTGTCGGCGGGGAAGCAGGGGAGAACCGCTTGGGTCATTCCGCCGGTACCGGCCCCGATCTCCAGCACTCGTATGGTCCGGTGGTCCGGCACTTCGGCGATGAGTCGTTCGATGGCCTGGCGCATCAACACGTTGTATTGCCTGAAGGAGATGGAATTGATGTAGTACTGGACGACGCTGTCCCAATCCTTCTCGGGAAAGATGAGTTGCACAGGATCGGTGGCACCGGTGAGGACGTCCGCCAGATGGGGCCCACAGCGGCCCGTGAGGGTGAGTTCGTCGTCGAAGTCGTGATACTTGGCCGCGAGGGTTTCGAGGAGTTCATCGGATTCACCCTTCACGGGTGCGTCCTTGATCTTCCATCCGTCCTTCGTCTTTTCGGTGTAATCGTGCTCCGAGAGGAGGAGGAACATGTGGTTGAAGAGTCTTCTGTGCCGATCCACCACCTGAAGTTCGTCCGCCAACTCCTCGATTCGGATCTCGGCACCGGGCTTGAATTCGAATCCCAGCCGGTCGAGGGCGTCGGTGATGTATGCGAGGGTCAGTCTGTCGAGTTCCGCCTCGAACTCGTCCAGGTACAACCGTACGATCGGGTCCTCGTTGATGGCCGCGGCATCCTTCTGCCCGGCTTCAGCCATCTCCGAGGGGGCCGTCAGGTAGGATTTCGGGTCGCGTTGGATCGAGTCTACGTACCGGTCTCGGATCTGCCAGACGTATTCGTACAACCAGCTGTCCATGCGACCGGCCACCTCGCCCTTGGACCCTTTCAAATATTGAGCGGTGAAGCCTTGAATCTCCGCTACCGGAGAACCGTCTTCGTTCATGATCCAGACGTTCGCGTAGATCTGTTCCTCCGAATACTCGATGGCCTTGGTGTAGCTCCAGACGGTGAATCCGGTCGGCTTTCCGAAAAACTTGATCCGGTCGATGTGGACCGGGATGTACACGCCGATAGGCTCCCGACCGAGGTCCGGCGACATGCCGAAGGCGGTCTGGAAGCACGCATCCAGGATCGCCGGATGGATATTGAATTCGGAGAAGCCGTGTCTGATACTCTCGTGGACGACGATGTGTCCGAGGGATTCAAGTCCTTCGCCCTTCCAGCATTCGGTGAGTCCCCTGAAGGTCGGTCCGAGTTGCAATCCGCCGTCCCACAGTTCCTGGAACAGCACCTCCAGGTCGACCTCGTTGGTGACGCTCTTCTTCAAATTTTCCAGATCCACCGGCTTCGGGGAGAATTCGTCGCCGATATGATTGAGCTTTCCGTTTGAGTGGGGCACCCACGGCGCGTCCTCCGAGTTTTTCGAGCTGATGACGAAATCGCCATTGTCTGAGTGCACCTCGAACTGCACCGGGTAGGGATCGCCCTCATCCGGCAGGAATAGCGCCGTGTGGAAGTTGAAGTCTTCGACGAAACCGAAACTCTCACCGTAGGAGTTGAGTCCGACGCCGATAGACAGGTCCACATGACCCGCCCCCGGATAGACCAGCGGGCCCTGCACCCGGTGGTCGCCGATGTAGGGGGTCGAGCGGTAGTCCAGG
>CAZAKE010000096.1:0-18545 GCA_964485495.1 uncultured Spirochaetales bacterium | reverse complement strand
CCAGTACTGGAAGAACTCATAGGGAGATATCATCTTCGGATCGAGGAAGAGAGCGCCCTTCTCGGTCTTGCCCATCTTCTTGCCGTCTGAGCGGGTGACCAACGGAAAGGTCAGGCCGTAGACATCTTCTCCGTCAACCCTCCGGTTCAGATCGACGCCGGCGACGATGTTTCCCCACTGATCGTCTCCGCCGATCTGGAGACGGCAACCGTAGCGACGTCTCAGCACCAAGAAGTCGTAGGACTGCAACAGTTGGTAATTGAACTCGATAAAGGACAGTCCGGTTTCGAGCCGGAGCTTATAGGTCTCGAACGACAGCATCCGATTCACGGAAAAATGTTTGCCGATGTCTCGCAGGAAATCGATGTAGTTCAGCTCTGCGAGCCAGTCGACATTGTTCACCCGAACCGCTCTGTCTTCGGTAAAATCGAGGAACTTGCCTATCTGCTCGCCGATACGCGATGCATTTTCCCGGATATCGTCCTTTGTCAGCATCTTCCGCATCTCGGTCTTGCCCGAAGGATCTCCGATCATGGCTGTGCCGCCGCCGACGAGGGCGATCGGCCGGTGTCCGGCGCGTTGTAGGTGCGCCATGGCAAAGAGGGGAATCAGGTGCCCGGCATGCAGACTCGGTCCGGTGGGATCGAATCCGGCATAAAATGTCATCGGCCCGTCCGCGAGCAACGTTTCCAGCTGATTCTCATCGGTACACTGCTTGAGAAATCCGCGTTCTTTTAGTATCTGTAGTCCATCGTTTCCGTTCATGCTATTGTCCTATCCTTGTCCCTTGTCTGTATGTTCCCAGAAAACTCGTCAAGGCGCACATCGCCGTCTCCAGAGTTTCGATGTCCGGGAGAAACACGATTCTGAAATGATCCGGTTCGGGCCAGTTGAATCCTGTGCCTTGAACGATGAGGACCTTCTTCTCGATGAGGAGGTCCAGGACGAATCTCGCATCGTCGGTGATCGAAAATTTCTCGGTATCGATTCGTGGAAACAGATACAACGCCCCCTTAGGAAGCACACAGGTTATTCCCGGAATGGCGGTGAGGAGCTCATACGCCCTGTCTCGCTGTTCCCTCAGGCGGCCTCCGGGCAACACGAGGTCCGTGATACTCTGATACCCCCCCAGAGCCGTCTGAATCGCAAACTGCGCCGGGACGTTGCTGCAGAGTCTCATATTGGCCAAGATATCAAGCCCTTCTCGATACCCCTTGGCCGAATCGGAACGACCGCTGAGGACCATCCAACCGGCCCGGAACCCGGCCGCTCGATACGCCTTCGACAGACCGTTCATGGAAATGGTAAAATGATCACCGGCCAGCGAAGCCACCGAGACATGCTCTCCGTCGTCGTAGACGATCTTGTCGTATATCTCATCGGCGAAAAGGATGAGTTCGTGCTCCCGGGCAATCTCCACGATCTGCTCGAGCACCTCGGCCGGATATACGCTGCCGGTTGGATTGTTGGGATTTATAATCACGATGCCTTTGGTACGATCGGTTACCTTCTTTTCAATATCCGCGACATCCGGATACCAACCGCTCTGCTCATCACAGATGTAGTGTACCCCTCGGCCGCCTGAAAGATTGACCGCCGCGGTCCAGAGGGGATAGTCGGGTGACGGAATCAGAATCTCGTCACCGTTGTCGAGGAGTCCCTGCATGGACATCACGATGAGTTCACTCACTCCGTTTCCGATATAGACGTCGTCAATTCCGATTTCGGGAAAATTCTTCTGCTGGCAGTACTGCATCACCGCCTTTCTGGCGGCGAACAACCCCTTTGAATCGCAATACCCCTGGGCATTCCGGAGATTGATGATTACGTCGTGGATGATCTCATCCGGCGCGTTGAATCCAAAGGCGTAAGGATTTCCTATGTTGAGGCGCAATACCGTGTAACCCTCTTCCTCCAGCCGTTTGGCCTCCTCGAGAACGGGACCTCGGATATCGTAGCATACCTCTTCCAGCTTGCCGGACTTTTTGAAGACTCGCATCCGAACCCTACCTTCAGTGGATCGTGTCGTTGCCTTTGTTGGCCACGCTTTCGTCGTATAACCAGTCGGTCGCCTCGTCGATGAGTCGTGAGAGGATTACGACCTGAATGCTGTTCCGAGCATTCTCGATCTCCTTTTCCCATGCGGATCTGTCATACTTCCTGCGAAGTTCCCCGGTACCCCGCTCTACGATCCCGGCGAGTTCATCGTCATCCGCCGAAAACGACTCGATCAGATAATAGTAGAGGAGTTGGAGTACCGGCTCGCGAAACTGTCCGACGAAACGCTTCACGACTTCTTTGGCCTGTTCGGTTTTCCGCTGTACCGCAAGGGCGAAGGCATAACACCATGCGATCCAATACGTGTCGGGAGACTTCTTCTCCATGAATTCCGAGAAATATGCCTCCATTTCCGGGGGATCGTTACGAAGAATATGGGGAATTCCGAAGAGGATAGCATATTTCGGCAGTGCGTCGGGCTTTTCCTGCCGAATATGATCCTCGAGTCGTGTGATATCATCGGTACGGGACCGTACGAGATACGCATTTACCAATATCCGTATATGCTGGGTCCGGAACCTTCCCATCCGGTAGATCTGATCCTCGAGGTACTGTATGAGACCCACCCAATCTTCCTGTTCGAGGAGTTGAAATAATTTCCAATTCATGAGGAAATACGAGTTCAATCCGCCGATAATACAAACGAAGAGGATAGGGAGAAACCAGTTTTCACCCCAGAATATCTTCGTATACTCCCATCCGAGCATGAGTAACGGCATGAAGAAGATTATCAGAAATGAAAACACGATAACGACGTTGAATAATATGAAGATAACCTTAAATTTCACGCAAAAATCTCCTATACTGTTTCCTATACTAGTAAAGACGAGAATTTATCCTATTAGATTGCAGTGTAATAATTTTCTATTGGATAGTCCACCGTTGCGGGCTTCGTGTACGGTGGTATAATTATACTGAAAGGTGGTATGAGACTGCATGAATACGGTATCCATCGACAGCTTGCCCGATAACTCGTATATCGACTCGCCGGTGTTTCTGGATGGGAAATTCATCCTCCTCTCCCCCGATATACCCATCAAGGCGGAATTGAAACGCCGTCTGCGGGAGTGGGGCTTCTCCGAGATATTGACCGATGGTTCGGTAACCGATGGTCCGGCACACGCAACCACGCTCTCTCCGGAACTCGGAACGGCCCTCCTGGAGAAAAATATCAAGGAACACGAACAATACGAGGAAGCCGTACAGTTCTTCACGGAAACGGTGAAATTCCTCGACGAGGTGTTCGAGCTCTACCTCGAACGCGACGAGTTTCGTATCAATCAAATCTCCGACCGCGTCAAAGCCATGATCACCATGGTCAAGAATTCCAGACGGTTCATCATGAGCATACCGGAGCCCGAGAAGATCTGTGACAACTACATCGTATGCCATTCGGTGAATTCTACCTTCGTGCTCTTAGCGCTGGCCGATTATCTCAAGGTACCGCTGCATCGCCAGATCGAGATCGGCCTGGCCGGATTACTTCACGAGATCGGCATGCTCCGCATACCGAAAGAGATCTACCTCGGCGGTCACTCTTTGAGCGAGAAGGAGAAGCAGATCATCACCACCCATCCCGTGATCGCCTTCAGGGTGCTGAAGAACGCCGGATTTCCGATGCCGGTATGTCTCGCCGTCCTCGAGCATCACGAGGCGGTTGACGGTTCCGGATATCCTCGTAAGTTGACGGGAGATAAGATAAGCCTCTACGGTAAGATGCTGACGATAGCATGCCAATATAACGCCTCGACATCGAGGCGACCGTACAGAGACGGGTTGGACGGGCATACCGGCATCATGGACATGCTGAAATTGATCAACAGGAACTTCGACGAAAAGATCATGCGGGCGTTCGTTTTCACCCTCTCGATCTATCCGATCGGCACATATGTCGGCCTCAGCAACGATGCCGTCGGACGGGTCATCCGTACCAATCCGGAAGATCCCAAGAATCCGGTTATTGAATTACTCCTCAACGAGGAGGGAGTTCCCTACATGGAACAACCGATCCTCCAAACCCGCGAGGGTGACGAGATCAGGATCACAAAGGCGCTCAACAAGCAGGAAGTCGAAGAACTCAAGGAAAAACTGCCCCAAAACTCGGATTGATCTCTCGTCGGTTTCACCCTCGATTCGCCTGGGCGTGCGTACCACAATTCTTCCGAATATCTGTTGACATCAGATTCAGATTTCTATACGGTTTGGTCCCCTTTCGAACGATGATTCGAAGAGAATTCATACGAATCGGCAGATAGAGAAGGCATCGCCCGAATGAAGCTTGAGAAGGAAACCGAAGGGCAGATCCACACAGACGGAGTCTCCGTAGCCGGCGCCCCGGTCGCGACCCTGGCGGTGAAGTATCTGTTTTCAGACGACGACAGGACACGAGAACGCGCCAAGTCGCTACTCATGGAGGCCGTCACTGATCCCGCCATGGTTGAGAACTGTATTACCATTTCGGACACCACCTCGTTGAAACGAGAGGGGCGCATCATCATGGACGCCCTCGAGGCCGTATCGAACGGCATGTACGAACCGTACACCGTCGAAAAGATAGCGGAGATCGATCCGGACTCGGTATTCGCGCCGTGGCGATACGTGATCGAGGCCATCGCACACTTCTACAACGGTGAGATCTCGGAAGCCAGGTCGAAAGCAAAACGGATCCCGCTCGCAATTCCTCCCAGACGGATATCCGATGTGTTGATCGGGCTTTGCGATCGAGTCGACCTGCTCATGCATGAAAAGGACCCCATCCGCACCGATGAGCCTATACGGTGCGACCACGCAGGAGAAACCTTAATCGAATCGATCCTCGATTATGACGGACGATTGGTGCACTTGATCGGTTCGGCCGAGGCGTTGCTCGAGGCCGATGCGGAAGAGGAGTTCACCGATTCGATTACCCTGCTGATCCAGGAGTTGAAGGAAGAATCTACGGAATTCGCGGTTGCGGTCGCTGTTTTCGCCATGCAACGCTGCTGGAAACACGATCTCTCCACAGTTATCCTCCTCGAGAACCTACAGTATATCTTCGGAGCCTGCGAGGCGAATCGTATCGTCGCCGTGGCGATGGAAGAACTCGAACCGGGCATCAGTGTCCTCTATTGGATCAAGGCCTTCGACTCACTCCTCGCGAACAGAATTCCTTCGGTGGTAGATGTCGCGGCGTTTTTATCTCTCATCTTCGAGGCATATGGCCGATTCACGGCGGCCGAAACGGCGAGTGAAGAGTATGGCGAGAGCTTCGAGAAGAGTCTCGCTACCCTTCTCTCGGGAATCGCAGAGATCCTGCACGCTTCACTATCCGATGTGTTTCCGCCGGTTGCATCCGGCATGACCAGTGATGGTATCCTCCGATCGCTGCTCCACGCCGTCGAAGGAGAGACAGGCTTCATCCAGGATGATATATCGCCCGGGGGTGACGAACCGCGGAAACCCTCGAAATCTGATCGGTCTCGCGAGATGGCCGATACCCCCCGAAAGGGCCCGGTGCAGTTGGAACTGTTCACCGCGTAGAGAAAACAATCGACAGCGGGGCCATTGGAGAAAACACTGCCAATATGAGAAGAGGATGAAGAGGATGAAGAGGAAAGCCGAATCGATGCGCCTCGGATCGAGAGAGACCCAAGCAACGACGACTCTCGTTCCGGAGATACTCGCCCGCAAAAAAGACCTCCGGGAGATCAACTCTATAAAAACCTTTTCCGAGCTTCGGAATGCAATTCCATTCAGGCCGAAATATGTCGGACCCGGCCCTTGGCTGGCCCTCGCGACTCCCGGTGCGAAGAAGCGTCGTAATTCCGATAGGAAGCCGCACTACTTGCGGAATGAATTCCAATTGTAGATAATCGGAGCCATATGGATACGGTACGAGTACAGCTTCCCTCCGGAAACGTCCGTGATTTCGATTACGGAACCAGAGTCGAGACGGTGATCCGCATGGACGACCGCGGCAAGAGCGACTACCCCATCATTGCCGCCATTGTCAACGACGTGGTCGTCAGCCTTTCATTCAAGGTGGAGGTAGACGCCCGAATCGAAGCCGTCACCCTGGATTCCGATTACGGTGCCAGGATCTACCGGCGTTCTCTCTCCTTTTTGCTGACGATGGCGAGTCGTGAGATATTCCCGGAACGCCGGCTCGTGATCGGGCACGCCCTCGGCGAGGGATACTATTACTACTACGATTCAGGTGTTGTTCCGGATGAACGCGATCTGAAACTGCTGAATGGTCGGATGCGCGAGATCGTCGATGAAAACAGGCCGATCATCAGGCGGTCCGTCGGCTATCTCACCGCCATCGAGTATTTCAAGGGAACCACAGAAGAGGCGACCCTGCTGTTGCTCGAGCAGCGGAACGATCCGAAGATCCCGCTCTACTGCTGTGGAAAGGTCAGAACCCTCTCCTACGAACCTCTCGTACCGAGTACTTCGCTTCTCTCGGTGTTCGACCTAACCCGGTATCCTCCCGGTTTCCTCCTGCGGTATCCCTCCAGAACCACTCCGGAAGAACTGTCGGAATTCAGGGAAAACCGGGTACTCTTCTCAATCTTCCAGGAACATAAGAAGTGGGGGAACATCCTCGACGTCGACTGTGTCGGCAAATTGAACCGGATCTCCGGCACCGAAGAGATCCGTGAATTCATCCGGGTATCCGAGGCCCTGCACGACAAGAATATCTCACAGATCGCCGACTCCATCGCCGAACACTCCCAGGACGTGAAGATCGTTCTCATCGCAGGCCCCTCCTCCTCAGGAAAGACTACGTTCACGAAGAAACTGGCTATCCAGCTGAAGGTGGACGGCTTGGAACCGGCCGTCATCAGCCTTGACGACTATTTCGTTCCCCGGGAACTCACTCCCAGAGATGAACGGGGAGAGTACGATTTCGAGTCTATCGACGCCATCGATATCAGGCTGTTGAACGAACATCTCAACATTCTTCTCGACGGCGGGGAGATCGAAGTACCCGCGTTCGACTTCAAAACCGGTTCGCGGAAGAGATCCGGGAGAGTCCTCACCCTCGCCGAGAGCGGCATCCTTTTGATGGAGGGGATCCACGGACTCAATCCACGTCTCACCGAGGAGGTGGCTCGAGAAAACAAATATTTGGTGTATATCTCGGCCCTTACCCAGTTGAATCTCGATGACCATAACAGGATCTCTACGACGGACAATCGACTGGTCCGGCGCATGGTTCGCGACTACCAATTCCGGGGACACAGTGCCCGGGACACCTTCAAGATGTGGCCTTCGGTGCGACGCGGCGAAGAGCGGAATATCTTTCCCTACCAAAACAACGCGGATTCGGCACTCAACTCCGCCCTGGATTACGAACTCGCGGTGCTCAAGGTGTATGCGGAACCGCTCCTCAGGACGGTCAAACCGGGTGAGTCCGAATATGCCGAGGCCACACGGCTGCAGGCCTTCTTGACGAATTTCGCGTCCATCCCGGACAGACACGTCCCGAGTGAATCGATACTGCGTGAGTTCATCGGCGGAAGTTCATTTAGATATTGAAGCCGGTCGACCGCGTCCTACTTCAAGAAGATCTCGATGACCGGCACCGTGACATTCGGTTTCACCACCGGTAATTCGAGCACCAAATTTCCCCTCTTCTGCCCTACATCCATGCCGTGGAATTCCATCGATCCCGCATCCTTGAACTTCACCTCCGAGGCGTCATTGAGGAGCTGCGCATACTCGACCTTGCCGCTCAATTCCGGCAGATGGAGATGTCGGAACGGCCAGTCGAAGACGTGGCAGTAGAGCCGCTTTCCGTTCTGGGTATAGCGGCAACCGGAAGGAGCATCGAACTCGCTCATCGTGCAGCCGTAGATCGATCTCGAATGGCGCCGCATCCAAACACCGTACACCTCGAGGGCCGAGAGGGCGCGTTCGTCGAATTCCCCCCGGCCGGTGGGGCCGACGTTCATCAGCAGGTTGCCTCCACAGGAGACCGAATTCACCAGCAATCCGATCAGCTGCTTCGGGCTCTTCCAGGTCATCTCGTCACGATGATATCCCCAAGAACCGCTGAAGGTGTGACAGGCTTCCCATACCACCGGCTTACCGTCGACTTTGACCCATCCCTGGGGCTGAAACTGTTCGGGGGTCTTGATGTCCTGAGGAATCTCGGTCCGATCGTTGAGGATAATATTCGGCTGACATCCGCGGACTATCTCGATCAACTTCTCACTCTGCCAATCCGCCTTTCCCTTCCCCCGATACCGTTCGTCCCGGGCCCACTTCGCCTGGGAATAGGAGAAATCGAACCACATCACATCGATCTGTCCGTAATTCGAGAGGAGCTCTTCGACCTGTCCATGAAGATAGGCCGCATATTTGGAGACGTCCCGAGTCTTGTTCCATTGGGCGGCATCGCCATGATTCCGCATCGGATGCAGCATATCGACAGGAAACTCAGGATGGTGCCAATCGATGAGTGAATGATAGAATCCGACCCGCATGTTCTCACCCCTGAAAGCCGTGACCATGGGAGCGATCAGGTCCTTCCCGTAGGGGGTATTGGTCGCCTTATAGTCCGTGAGGGCGCTGTCCCACAGACAAAACCCGTCGTGGTGCTTCGTAGTCACCACGAAGTATTTCATTCCGGCCCCGGCGGCGGCCTTGGCCCACAGGGCCGGATCATACAGATCGGGATCGAAATATCGGAAATACTTCTCATACTCCTCATCCGGTATCTCTTCACGGTTCTTTACCCATTCGTGACGAGCCGGCAGCGCGTAAATTCCCCAGTGGATGAACAGGCCGAACCTGTCCTTCACGAACCAAGAGGTATCTCCGGGTGTCTTCTCCGGTTTCAACATCGTCTCATCCTCCAGTTTCTTCGAGAGTCCGCCTCGAGTACCCCGAGGTACCCTCGCGTTGATTTGCCTCCAATTGTACGGTCACACCGATGTCGCTGCAATGGAGAAGTCGATCCAATTATTGGATTATTCTCAGGTTTTCCGGTATCATAGGGTTCAGTATATGAGATCACAACCGGAAACATCCCTGCCCTTCGATTCGATGCGAATCGAGATCATCACCGCACAGCATACGGCGGTCTCTTCACAGTGGGCCAACTGCCCCCTTCACACCGATGTATACTCACGTCTGTACCTCGTCGACGACGGCGCCGGTGAGTTGGAGTACCGGAACAGGAGAATCCGACTGTCACCCGGCAACATGTACCTCATTCCGGCACGACAACCGTTCAGGAACATCGACTCTCCGGGCCTCAGCCACTACTGGATCCACTTCACCGCACGCCTGGTGGCCGGGATAGAGGTGTTCGATACCCTCGAATGCCCTCACGAAATACCCATAGAAAACCCGGCTGAGACGGGCGAGATGGCCCGGAGACTCGTGGAGATCGAACGATCCGAGCCGCCGGGAAAAACTCCCTCGCAGATTCTCGAATCCCAGGCGTTGATTCGACTCCTGCTCCTGCCGTTTATCACAGTGAGCAGGCGTACCGGTTCGATTCGGTACGACGGAGCACGCCGCTTCATACCGGTCCTCGAGTTTATCGACCGTCATATCGACGATGAACTACGGGTCGAAAACATGGCAGGACTCCTCAACGTTCACCCGAATTATTTTTCCGGGAGATTTTCCCGCATCATGGGACTGCCGCCCATGGAGTATGTGCTCAGGAAACGGATCGAGAGGAGTCAGATCCTTCTCTGGACCACAGACCTCCCGCTGAAGGAGATCGCGGCACAGGTTGGGTACGGAGATCCGGCATATTTTTCACGGCTCTTCAAGAAACGCACCGGGGTCACCCCCGGCACCTACCGGAAACGCCGGAGGATCCTCTCGACAGATTGAGGTCGACCGGCACACGCGCGAGCAGTACGCGTCTGCAGGGCGTATGTGCAGAAATTTGGAGTTTTTTGTGTAGCGATCGCCTCGCTAAGTGTAGTAGAATATGGGTCGAGGAGTTTCATGCGCTTGAGCACCATCGACACAGGGAATGCGCTCAGAATCAGCGAGACCAAGTTGCGGGAGACGCAGCGCTTAGCCCGTCTCGGAACCTGGGAGTACAATCTGGATACGCACGAGATAGAGTGGTCCGAGGAGACCTTTGAAATCTTCGGGATGGACCCGAACGGTGCTCCTCCCTCCTTTCAGGAGTACGTCGACACGGTCCACGAAGACGATAGAGAGGAGCTGCTGGAGAAGCTGCGCAACCTTACCGAACGCCTGGAACCCTACGATATCGAGGTTCGCCACCATACGCCGGACGGGCGTCTGATCCACGTCCACGGGATCGCCAAACCGTTATTCGACAAACAGCACCCGAATCGGGTCATCGGATCGGTTCAGGACATCACGAAACTGAAGAATTTCGAGGAGGAGCTCCGCAATGCCAGACGTGCAGCCGAGGAGGCCAACGCCGCGAAGAGTGCATTCCTGGCAAATATGAGTCACGAGATTCGGACCCCGATGAATGCGATCCTCGGATTCGATCGGCTCCTCTCCGATACCGACCTAACTCCTCGGCAGAGAGATTACGTACTCAAGATCGAAGGGTCGGCGATTCGGCTGATGGAGATCCTCAACGAGGTCCTCGATTATTCCAAGATAGAAGCCGGCACACTCGTACTCGAGGCCGAACCATTCGCGATTCACGAGGTGATGTCGGAGGTCGAAGAGATGATCTCCTACAAAGCCGAGGAGAAAGGGCTGGATTCCGTATTTACACTCGATGAGTCGGTACCCGATTGGGTACTGGGCGACCGGGCACGGCTGATTCAGATCCTGGCGAACCTGCTCGATAATGCCGTGAAGTTTACCCACAAGGGCCGGATTTCGGTCAAGGCGGAGACGGTGAACATTCAGGAGACCATGGCGGCGATCCGATTCGTAGTTCAGGATAGCGGAATAGGCATGAGCGAGGAGCAGCTCGGTCGGCTTTTCACCGCCTTCAATCAGGCCGACTATTCTACGACGCGCCGATATGGGGGTACCGGTCTCGGATTGAGTATCTGCCGGCATCTCGCCGAAATGATGGGAGGCTCGATCCACGCACGCAGCGAGACCGGGATCGGTAGCACCTTCGACCTGATACTGCCCTTCGAGCTCACGGAAGCCTCGACGGCAGAGCAAGGCCGGAAAACGCCGGCTTCCGGAGACACCGAAAGCCGGAAGCCCGATGCACCGAAGCCGGATTCCGCCACACCGGTGTATTCTACAAACAGATCATCCGAGCCGGTCGAGGATCTGGAGAAACGAAGACAAACCCCGGCACATATTTTGCTGGTAGAAGACAACGAGCTCAATCAGGTAGTGGCCGTCGAGAGTCTCAAGAGACTCGGCCACGCGGTTACCGTGGCGGAAAACGGAGTCAAGGCCCTCGCGGAACTCGAAGAAGTGCCTGCGGACACCTTCGATCTCATCCTCATGGATCTGCAGATGCCGATAATGGACGGGTATGAGGCCGCAAAAAACATACTTGACGACCCCCGCTTCTGTGAAATGCCGATAATAGCCCTCACGGCCGATGCGGTCGGATCCGTTAAAGATCGCGTCCTCAAGCAGGGGTTCAAAGATTATATCGCGAAGCCATTCCGCCTCGCAGAATTGAAGAAAACACTCTCGATCTGGCTCGGTGAACCCGGCGTCACGAGGGATGAGCACCACGATGCGAGTAGACTCCCCCCCGAGACAACGCCGCGCGACCGGAGTGCGGCGCCACGAATCGAGGGGGTTCGGACGCGACTCGGAATCGAACGGATGGGAGGCAGTCTGGATGGATATAGACGATTGCTTCTCTCCTTCATCGACAACCACTCCCCGGCCTTGGCGGAAATACGCAAATTACATGAGGAGCGACGGTGGGAGGAGGCGTCGAAGGCCGCCCATACCCTCAAAGGCGTCGTTGGAAATATCGGTGCGGAGAATATGATGAAACTTCTCGCCGGCTTGGAGGATCTGCTTGGCTCAGAGGAGATCGCACAACAGGAGGCTGCCGATTCGATCCGATCGGCCGAACGAGCGTTCGCATCTCTGACATCGGCGGTTGCAGAGTATCTCGAAGGGACGCCGGAGTCGAACAGGGCATCGGCTCACGACTCGGCGGAATCCGAATCGGAGGAAAAATCCGTAGGCGGTGTCGAGGAGATCATGGATCTCTTAGACCGGCTCTCCCGATCAATCGGAGATTTCGACACCGAGGCCAAGTTGATTCTCCTCGAGATACACGAGCGATTGGAATCCGACGGACTGGCCGACGATGGAGAGTACGGAGGGAAAGAGAAGAACATCTCCCAGGCCCTCGGCAGTTATAACTTCAAGAAGGCCCGGGAATGCTATCCCGAGTACCGTCGAGATACACTCAGACTCCTCGAAGAGGAGTGACGACATTCGCTATGATTCTACGAAACGCATACGAAGGAGCCGACTGTAGATGAGATCGATGGAAAAGCAGGTTGTACTCGTTGTCGACGATGTCCCCGATAATATCGACGTCCTCGTGAATATACTCTCGGATGAATATTCGGTCAAAGCCGCCACCGACGGAGCCACGGCGATCCGGATCGCCGGCTCATCCAATCCGCCGGACCTCATCTTATTGGACGTGATCATGCCACGGATGGACGGGTTCGAGACGTGCAGGCTGCTGAAACAGGACCCGCGCACAAAACATATCCCGGTGATCTTCGTGACGGCGAAATCGGATACCGCCCACGAGACCCAGGGCTTCGAGACCGGAGCCATCGATTATATCAGCAAGCCCGTGAGTCCTCCGATCGTACGCGCCCGGGTGAAGACCCATCTTGCCCTCTACGATCAGAACCGGGAGTTGGAGGAGCGTGTGCGCGAGCGGACCACGGAACTGCAGGAAACCCGGCTCGAGATCATCAGACGCTTAGGCCGTGCGGCCGAATTCAAAGACAACGAAACGGGACTGCATGTAATCCGGATGAGCTCATACGCCCGTGAGATCGCGCTGGAATACGGCGTGTCGAATGAGGAGGCCGATCTGATCCTCCTGACATCGCCGATGCACGATATCGGGAAGATCGGAATCCCCGATTCGATCCTACTCAAACCGGGGCCTCTGGACGATGAGGAGTGGAAGTTCATGCGGCGTCATCCCAAGATCGGCGGCGACATAATCGGAGACCATCCGTCGAACCTGCTCCAACAGGCTGCAGTTTGCGCCTTCACCCATCACGAAAAATGGGACGGAGGTGGGTATCCCCGAGGCTTGTCGGGGGAGGAGATCCCACTCATCGGCCGTATCGTGGCGATAGCCGACGTCTTCGACGCACTCACCACCGAGCGCCCGTATAAGCGTGCGTGGCCCAAGGAACGGGCCATGAAGGTGATCGAGGAGGACGCGGGCACCCACTTCGATCCCGATCTCGTCGGCGCGTTTCTCAAGCGCAGGAAGGCCATCGAGGAGATCGGCGAAACCTACAAGGAAACCTGAGCGGGCCCTATCCACGCATCGACAAAACCTCGACCGTACGTCTCACGCCTCGAAGAGTGCTTCGATCTCCCGGGAGTACTGCTCGTCGATAACGTGACGCTTGATCTCCTGCTTGGCCGAGAGCTCCCCGCCGACCTCGAACTCGCGCTCCAGGAGCCTGAAACGGGCGATTCTCTCAAATGTCTTGAACCCGGTGTCTCTGGAAACGAGCCGGGAGACCTCCGCCTGAATCAAGCCCTGGATCCTGTCCGAAGCGAGCAGTTCGGAACGATCTCCGACTACCGTCCCCTGCTCCTTGGCGTATGTCTCGAGACTCTCGAAATCGGGAACCAGGAGTGCGGCGATATACTTCTTATCCTGCCCGACGGTGACTGCGGTCTGGATATAGGTTGATTCCTGCAGCTTCTGTTCGATAGGGAGAGGTTCGACGTTCTCTCCTCCCCTGAGGACGATGGTATCCTTGGCGCGACCTACGATCTTCAATTCTCCGTCGATAGTCGCTACCGCGAGATCCCCCGTATTGAGCCATCCATCCTCCGAGAGCACCTCGCGGGTAAGCTCCGGTTTCCGGTAATACCCGAGCATCACCTGCGGCCCTTTTGCCAACAGGATGCCCTGTTCTCCAGGGGGTACTATTCTTCCCGATTCATCCACGATCCGGTACTCGGTGCCGGGGAAGATGGGTCCGATTGTTCCCGGTACCGGGTGGTTTTGGGGACGGAAGGACAGGACCGGCGCCGATTCGGTCAGTCCGTATCCTTCGAGGAGAAGGATGCCCGCGGCGGAGAAGAAGGTGTCCACCGCCTCCGGAAGGGCACCGCCGCCGGAGATGCCGGCCACAAATCTGCCGCCGAGTTTCTCCTTGATCTTTGCGAACACGAGCACATTTCCGAGCGCCCGTAGCGGGAACAGTAGGAGGTAGGGGACGATACCGGCCAGGAAGTCCACTATCCTCGACCGCGGAGAGAAGCGTGGCTTGCGGCCGAGTACTCGATCCGTGGCGGATGCGTGGGCACCGCCGACGGCGACGAAGAAGGTAAACAGAGAGAACGAGATTCCGCCTTTCGCACGGATGTTCCTGTACACACCGCTCATCAGGGCTTCCCAGATCCTCGGCACCGACGCCATCCAGGTCGGCCGTACGGCGGCCATGTCGGCGAGGAGCACCGGGCCCTTCGGCTTAGAGTAGCACAGACTCGATGCGCTCCCGATGGCGACGTACTGCATGATCCGTTCGAAGGAATGCCACACCGGCAACACGCAGAGCCATCTGTCTCCGGGACCTACCTCGATGAGATCCGGAACGTGCCGCACCTGATGAAGGAAGTTTCCGTGACTCAGCATGACACCCTTCGGCGCTCCCGTCGTACCGGAGGTGAAGATGATGGTGGCGACGTCATTTTCCTCGCCGGCATCGATCTCCTTCTCGACATCGAGAGCGTCGTTGGCGTTCTCCGCGGCCTCACCCTTCTCGAGGAGCTCGGCGTACGTCACGAGGGAAAGCTTCCTCGGAGGATCGAAACCGGCATCGGCAGGATCGAAGGCCGGATCGATGACGAGTATCGTTTCGAGGTCCTTCAGCGTACCGGAGAGCGAGGCGACGCGGCCGGCCTGCGTACCATCTTCGACGATTACCAGACGGCACTCCGAGAATCCCAGGATGAACTCCAATTCACCGGTGGTGGCGTCACAGCTTCTGGGCACGTCCGCCGCCCCCAACGATACCACGGCCAGGTCGCATACCAGCCACTCCTGTCTGTTCTCCGAGATGAGGCCGACGTGATCGCCGCGATTGACGCCGATCGAAGAGAGACCCCTCGCAACCGCGGTGACTTGCCGGTAGAGTTCCGAAAAGGATACCGGTTCGAATTCGCCTTCCACACCCTTCGGTTCGCGCCTGTCCTTCGTAAACTGAGCCGGTGCGTCCGGGAGCGCCTCCGCGATGCGTCGCAGCAACCTCGGAAGCGTCGATTCACCGGCGATATCGGGAATCTGTTTCGTACTCATGGCCTACCTCCTTTCGTATCTGATGATTTCGTGTAAAGAAAGCCGTTTCCTTGTTACCGGAGCCGGGTCTCGCGGATATCCACGCGGATATCCAAGGGCCATCATAGATTTCCATGCCGTCCCTCCTCGTGTACATAGAGTACCTGCTCAAGCCGGGAATGTAAACGAGTGCGGGTGCCTCGACAAAAAAGACGGAAAATAGTACAAGCGGCAGAGAGCGACAACGCAGCACGGAAAGGGAAAGGAATCTTCGATGGCTCGACATCTCATGATCCAGGGAACCTCCTCCTCGGTCGGGAAAAGCGTCCTCGTCACCGCTTTTTGCCGCATCTTTGCCCGTAAGGGTATCCGGGTCGCGCCGTTCAAAGCCCAAAACATGGCGCTTAACTCGTTCGTGACCCCCGACGGATTGGAGATCGGGCGTTCTCAAGCGGCGCAGGCCCAGGCCGCCGGCATCGAGATGTCCGCGGACATGAACCCGATCCTCTTGAAACCCGAAGGAGACAGCCGGTCACAGGTGGTAGTAGCCGGAAAACCCTGGAAGACCCTGAAGGCCGGTGAATATTACACCGCAAAACCGGAACTCTGGGGGGCAGTTACCGCCGCCCTCGGGCGGCTGAATACCGCATACGACCTCATCGTTATCGAAGGGGCCGGAAGCCCGGCCGAGATCAACTTGAAGGCCCACGAGATCGTGAACATGCGGGTGGCCAGACACCTGGAGGCCCCGGTGCTGCTGGCCGCGGACATCGACCGAGGCGGAGTGTTCGCCTTCCTCTACGGCACACTGGCCCTCCTCGATGAGGAGGAGAAGCGCCTGGTCAAGGGATTCCTGATCAACAAGTTCCGCGGCGATCTATCACTCCTGGAGCCGGGGCTGGAGATGCTGGCCGATCTGACCGACGGCCGACCGACTCTGGGAGTTATCCCGTACATGCATGACCTCAAGATCGCCCAGGAGGACTCGGTGTTCCTCGAAGACAAGCGTGTCTTCGAATCTCCGGTAGATCCGGGATCTGCCGGCGGGAGATCCGGGAAGGGAGTACAGATAGGCGTAGTGGCCCTCCCGAGGGTGTCCAACTACGACGACATCGACGCGCTCCTGCTGGAACCCGGTGTCAGGATCGTCTTGGCGCGGACACCGTCGGACCTCGACGGAGTCGACGCCATCCTGCTTCCCGGCACGAAGAATACCGTCGGCGACCTCGGTTGGCTCACCGCGAGCGGCATGGCCGACCACATACTACGAATGGCTGGACACGGCACGCCGGTCGGCGGTATCTGCGGCGGATATCAGATGCTCGGAGTAGAGATCTGCGACCCTGCCGGCGTGGAGGGCTCACCCGGAACTCACACGGCATTGGGAATGCTCCCCCTGCGGACCGAGTTCGAGACCGAGAAGCATACGGTTCGGGTCATGGGAAGGATACATCCGACGACCGGATTTGAATCTGAGGATGCAACGGTCGAAGGGTATGAGATCCATATGGGGCACTCTCGACCCATCGGGTCGATATCGACCGCGGTGACGTCCGCTTCGAGCGACACGGGGGTCAGGCCGTTATTCATCCTCGCGGACGGCACCCCCGAGGGGACCGTCCTGGGCAACTCCTGGGGAACCTACATCCACGGCGTCTTCGATCGTCCCGGGTTCCGCCGCGCCTGGTTACGCTCGCTGGGATATGTGCCTATCGGTCCGCCCCGCACCCTTTCGGATGTCAGAAGCGAAGAATTCGACCGCCTTGCCGATCATGTAGCGGAGCATCTCGATATGATGGCGATCGAGAGGATCATCGGTCTATGACGATGCCGGACTCGACGCTGTCGCTGCAGCTGATGACTGCACTGATCGTTCCGGTGGCGTTCGTGCTGGATGCTTCGTTCGGCGATCCGCCGAACCGGCTGCACCCGGTCGCCCTCATGGGACGGATCATCGGTATCGGGAAGATGCTGAACCGTCCGGAGTCCCCTGCTATCGCCTTCATAGCAGGGCTGGGGGTGCTCATCGCGGGTGCGGCCCTCTTCGCCGTGCCCCTATGGTTTCTCCAGATTCGCACGGTCGCATGGGGTTCCTCGAGCGGGTTGTCGGCGGCATGGATCATTCCGCCCGCGGCACTCCTGTTGAAGGCCGCGTTCTCGCTGCGGAGCCTCTGCAGGGCCGGCCTCGAGACGGCCGATCTCCTCGACGCCGGTGATCTCGAGGGTGCACACCGTTGCGTAGCGTATCATCTGGTTTCCCGGCCGGTTGAGGGCCTGAGTGAGGGTGAGACGGCATCGGCCGCGGTTGAATCGGTAGCCGAAAACCTCACCGACAGTTTTATCTCACCGCTGTTTTACTTCGTTCCGGCGGGGCTTGCCGGTGCCTGGTTCTACCGGTTCGTCAACACCGCCGACGCGATGATCGGGTACAGAACCCGGGAGTATGAGTATTTCGGCAAGGCGGCCGCAGTAACCGATTCGGTCCTGAACTGGATTCCGGCCAGGATCGGCGGCCCGCTGATCGCGTTAACTGCATGGTCCGGCGGAGGGTCGGTGTCAGGGGCGCTCCGGATCATGCGTCGAGACCACGGCAAGACTTCGAGTCCCAACGCAGGCTGGACGATGGCGGCCATGGCCGGCGCCCTCGGCGTTCGGCTCGTGAAACACGGGGCCTACACGTTGAACCCGGAGGCGCCGCTGCCTGATTCCGCGATGGTAAGACGATCCGTCCGCATCGTGCGGATTGCCGCCGTTGTCTGGCTCGTCTGCACCACGCTCCTTCCGGCGGCGTGCGTGGCGTTGGGCATCCGGGGGCTCGTACGATGACCGGCCGACCCAACGGGAAACACTCCGCCCACGGCGGCTTGGATTACGCCAAGCTCGCACGGATGGGCATCTCACCCGAGGACGTGCTCGATTTCTCGGTGAGTGTCAATCCCTTTCCGCTGCCGGAACGGGTATATCGGGCCGCGGCGGCAGACGGGAAACTCTGTACCCGATATCCCGACTCCGATTGCACCCGCCTTCGCCGGGATATCGCCGCGTACCACGG
>CAZAKE010000095.1:5104-18659 GCA_964485495.1 uncultured Spirochaetales bacterium | reverse complement strand
TTCTCTGCGACGACATGGGGTATTCGGACATCGGCTGCTTCGGCGGCGAGATCGATACACCCAACCTGGACACGCTGGCAACCTCGGGGTTACGGATGTCGAGTATGTACAACTGCGCCAGATGCTGTCCCTCGCGGGCCTCGCTGCTGACCGGCGTCTACCCCCATCAGGCGGGAGTCGGGCATATGATCCAGAATATGGGCCACCCCTCCTACCAAGGATACCTCAAAGACGACGTTGTCACCCTGGCGGAGGTGCTCAAGCCGGCGGGGTACTTCACCGGGTACAGCGGCAAGTGGCATGCCGGGGGTCAGTGGAAGCGCGCCGACGGTGACCAACTCGACTGGCGGTTCGACGATCCGGCCCATCCGACTCCCATGAGCCGCGGCTTCGACCGGTTCTACGGTAACCTGGCCGGCGGCGGCAGCTATTTCAACATACACCTGGCCAACGAGCAGGGCCTCCTGGAACTTCCGGAAGAGTTCTACACCACCGATAACTACACCGACGCCGCCATCACCATGATGGACGAGGCGATCGACTCAGAGAAACCGTTCTTCGTCCACCTCTGCTACAACGCGCCCCACTGGCCGCTGCACGCCCTTCCGGAAGATATCGTCAAGTACACCGGCAGATACCGGGAGGGATGGGACGCCGTCCGGACCGCCCGGCACGAAGAGCTCAAGGGTTTGGACATACTCAGTAACAAGTGGGAGATCTCTCCCCGCGACGAGGAGGCACCGCCGTGGGCGGATGCCGGGAACCATGACTGGGAGGACGCCCGCATGGCGGCCTATGCCGCCATGGTCGACCGGATGGACCGGAACATCGGACGCGCAATGGCGCGTCTCAGAGAGCGGGGCGTGTTGGACGACACACTGATCATCTTCCTCTCCGACAACGGCGGATGCGCCGAACCGGTCGGGGTCGGGCCACGGGCCATGGAGATCCAGAGTACCCCCGACGGCGTTCCCATGAAGTTCGGAAACCGTCAGGACCTGCTTCCCGGTTCGGCCGACACCTTCATGAGCTACGACCTGCCCTGGGCCAACGCCTCCAACTCCCCCTTCCGCAGATTCAAACACTGGGTGCACGAGGGCGGCATCAGCACCCCATTCATCGCCCATTGGCCCAATCGTATCCGCCCCGAAGGCTCCTCCGGGAGTATTCGACACGAGGCGTGCCACCTGGTGGATATCACGGCGACGATCTACGACGTGTGCGGGGCATCCTACCCGGCCGAGTACGGCGGGAAATCGATCATGCCGGCGGAGGGGGAGAGTTTTGCTGCCCTTTTCGACGATAAAGACTGGACACGGGAACAGCCGATCGGGTTCGAGCACGAGGGCAACTGCGCCCTCAGGGAAAGTGAGTATAAACTGGTTCGGCTTTACGATAAAGATTGGGAACTCTACGACATGAGCGCGGACCGAACCGAACTGCACGACCTGTCCGACCGTATGCCGGAGAGGCGTGCGCAGATGATCGGGAGGTACGAGGAGTGGGCTGAACGGTGCGAAGTCCGACCCTTCGGGGAGATTGTATCGAAGCATAGGTCCAGGCGGTAGAGGATGTATCCGAAGCCCTGCGGGCGCTGAGCCGCCCAGCATGGAAATTATTGCAGTCGGGTTGATTGTAACCTCATCGTTCGTACATGCCGTATGCGTTCAGCGACCGTTCTTTCGCTCGAAGAAGATGATCACTCCGAGAACCACGAAGAACACCGGTATCACCGCGAAACTCACCTGCAAGCCGTATGCATCACCGAGAATCCCCATGAGCCACGAGGCGAACCCAAAGCCCGGAATCCCCCCGCATGAGAGCAGGATGAACAGCATGGTCGAGTCCACCGTCATACAGTCGGCCGCATAAGACTGGATGCTGGGCCAGAAACAGGCCACCGACAGGCCGGCCATGAACAGGAGCACGAAGAACCCAGGCAGGCTGCCGATCATGAACACCAGGGTGCTGACGATGGCGCCGCTGAAGGCGGTGATCAGGATGAGTGTTCGCAGCCCCTCCTGCCGCACAAACCTCCCCGAGAGCAGCCTCCCGGCGATCATGCCGCCGGCGAAACAGGCGGTGCCGAATCCGCCGGCCCTGGCCAGGGCATTGAAGTGCAGCTGGATATAACTGGCGCTCCAGAAGGTGAAGGCCGCCTCGGCCCCCGCCGCGAAAAACATGGCCGCGCCGAAGACCCAGAAGCGGCCACGACGGAGAATATCCTTCACGTGGTCCCAGGAATCGAGGCTCGGGATCGTCTCGGACTGCGACCCAGAAGCGGCGGTACTTCCCGCCGAACGATCCTCTCCGCTGAAGATCAGGAACAGCACGCCGGCGACGATGCCGGGAGCAGAGAAGGCGGCTACGATGATCCGCCAGGAGACGCCCCGCGTCAGGAGGTCTCCCACCAGGAGCATCGAAGACATGACCCCTATCGACCAGAAGGCGTTGACTATATTCAGGTACCGTCCGGAATCCTTCGGGTGCATCTCCTGGACGAGTGGATTGATGAGTCCCTCGAGAATTCCTCCCCCAACTCCAACGAAGACCATAGCCGCAAGCACCACCCCATACACCGGCGCAAACGAATAAGCCAGCATTCCGCCTGCCAGGACCAACGAACCTAGCGCCATAACCTTCGACTTACCCCACCTGGCGGCGGCGAACCCGCCCGCCAACAGAATCACCAGGATCAGGAAGGTTCGAACCGCTTCGATCCCACCGCCGCCCGCCAAGGAGAAATCCAGGTCGGACGCCAACTCGAGCAGGCAGATCGGCGTTATCACCGCACTCGAGGAATAGGCGAGAAAACCGGCCGCACCGGCGATATCGAGTTTTTTCAGTCGTATTTCAGACATTTGTCTACTCGATTCCATGCGCGACCAGGAGATCCGAGTACTCCTTGTCGGTGCCCTTGATATGGGATATCAACCAATTCTGAAGAAAGAAGAGAAGCTCTTGTCCAACGATACTACCCTCTCTCATCTGATCTTCGAATTTCCGGACCTCCGTGAGGAATTCTCCGTGCATCCCCTTGTGTTCGATATAGTCGGGATACCCGCATCGACGCATCAACCTCTCCTCATGGGAGAAATGCTGATCCGCATACGCAGTGAGTTTCTCGAGGATCGGCTCGTAGCCGTTCGAATCCTGTGGCGGCTCGAGCACCATGGCGTGCAGCTCGTTGAGATATCCCACGAGCTGCTGGTGTTGCTCATCCAACGACGGCACCTTCACCGAAAACGATTCATTCCAGGCGATATATTCCAACTGCTGCCCTCTCACTTCTGGTGTAGTCCTATCATACAGAACCCTCTCGACCGACGCAACGGATTCCGACCATTCTTACCCTCCGCAACGTTTTTTTGGCCGCGAACACTTGACGCGAAACGCTTTTATAACTAATATGAAAGCAAATCGAAGGACTTTTATAAGCGTTTTATCAATATTTGGTTAGGTATTGATTAGTGTTTGACAAGCTTACCGAAAGGGAACGACTCATTCTGGAGATGCTCGCCGACGACGGATCGACCTCCATCGCCGACATCGCCGCGGCGGTGAGAGTCTCGCAGGTGACGGCACGCAACGACCTCTCCGGGCTCGAGGAGAAGGGGTTCATCGTCAGGACACGCGGAGGCGCGTTCCCCGCATTCCACCGCAGCATCGTTGCACGGCAGAAATCCATGACGGAGGCCAAGATTCGCATCGCCAAGGCGGCGGCTGCGATGGTAGAGCCCGGTGACACGATCATGATAGAGGCTGGAACCACCACCGCCCTGATCGCCAAATACCTGTTGGGCAAGCGTGACGTTCACGTCGTTTCCAACTCGACACTGATCCTCCCCTATGCCCGTTTCAACCCTTCGTTGCACGTGACCATCGTCGGCGGGTCGTTCCAGTCCTCCACCGAATCGCTGGTAGGGCCGATGGCACTGCGGGAACTCGAGGAGTTCCACGTGAGTATCGCCTTCGTGGGCACCGACGGATTTTCCATCGAGAACGGGTTGACCACGCACCTGCTCGAGGGAGCCGAGATCGTGAAGCGTATGTCTGCACAGGCGCAGAAGACCGTCCTGGTGGCCGATTCGTCGAAATACGGCAAGACCGGATTCGTCCGAGTGCTGCCGTTAACCTCCGCAGATACGATCATCTCAGACAGTGAACTCGATGGGGAGATCACCGCCGAACTGAAGGCTGCGGCGATCACGGTGAAATTGGCATGACCTATCAGGAGCCTGCTGCGCGGCTCCGGCTATTGGGCTCAAGAAGAAGCAAGAAACTTGCGAGTGTATCATCAAAAATGAAGGTGCGAGCATATACCCTGAGAAGGGATAACGAGAGAAGAAGGAGAGAAGATCAATGGCTACGGAAATATTGATGCCACGACAAGGAAACACGGTCGAGTCCTGCATTATTTTAGAATGGAAGAAGCAGGAGGGAGATGCGGTGGAAATCGGCGAGGCCGTTTGCGAGGTGGAGACCGACAAGGCCACCTTCGAGGTGGAGAGTGAATCGGCCGGTACCGTGCTGAAACACCTCTATGAGGAGGGGGACGACGTGCCCGTCCTGAAACCGATCGCCATCGTCGGCGAGGACGGAGAGGACATTTCGGCGATGTTGGAAGAGGCAGGCGGTACGGATGGTTCCGAGAACGCACCGCCTGCCGCCGCACCGCCGGAGGCCGGAACACCACCCCCACAATCGCAGGCCCGAAAGGCGGAGGCCTCCCAAGCGGACACGGGTGCCGGAGCATCGGCTCCCGGCATCTCTCCCCGGGCCCGGACCCTGGCATCCTCCCAGGGAGTTGATCCCTCATCGATCCGGGGTAGCGGTCCCGGCGGAAGGATCATCGAGCGCGACGTACAGGCGGTCCTGGGCGGCAGGCAGCCGATGACACCCGCGGCCATAGAAGCACACCTGAAAGAGGGAACGCGTGTGCCGGCCCAGGGCACCGGCATCGGCGGTCGGATCACCGCACGCGACCTTGGTACCGCGGCTCGCTCCACCGACGCGGTCGACTCGGTTACGGACAAAGCCGGCGCGACGACCGGCGCGGTACGAGAAGCGCCGCCCTTCGGAGAGACCCGGGAGATCCCGGTGAAGGGAATCCGCAAGATCATCGCCGAACGTATGGCCGCCAGCCTAACGGGCACGGCCCAACTCACCATGCACTCCTCGGCGGATGCCAGGCAGATTCTCGCGTACAGGAAGCGGCTCAAGTCCGCTCCGGAAGAGACGGGACTGTCGGCGGTAACCATCAACGACCTCCTGCTGTTCGCGGTCGTGAAGACCCTTCCCCGCTTCCCCTTCATGAACGCCCACTTCATGGGAGACAAGATAGTAGAACACGGCAGCGTGAACCTGGGCTTCGCCGTCGACACCGAACGGGGCCTCATGGTGCCGGTGGTGAAAAACGCCCACGCGCTCTCTCTGAAGAACCTGGCGCTGGAAACGAAACGGCTCGCGAAAGGCTGCCTCGAAGGGGGCATCGGTCCCGACGAGTTACAGGGGGGCACCTTTACGGTGACCAACCTGGGTGCCCTGGGAATCGAGAGCTTCACGCCGGTCCTCAACACCCCGGAGGTGGGCATACTCGGAGTCTGCTCCATCGAGCCGAAGCCGGTACTCGAGGGGAGTGACGGGGAGGCGGAGTTCGTTCCCCACATCGGCCTGAGCCTGACCATCAACCACCAGGCGGTGGACGGTGCACCCGGTGCCAGGTTTCTAAAGGCCCTGTGTGAGGCCGTCGGCAACTACGATTTGCTCCTGGCCGAGTGATATTCAGTAAGTGATATTCAGTGAGTAATAGACGGAGAGATGAGAGATATGAGTATGAAAGAGTATGATCTGATCGTGATCGGCGCCGGCCCCGGGGGGTACGTCGCCGCGGAACGGGCCGGGGATCAGGGCCTATCCGTGCTGCTGGTGGAGCAGGCCGAACTCGGTGGAGTGTGCACCAACGAGGGCTGCATCCCCACCAAGGCGCTGCTGAACGCGGCCAAACACCTGGCCCACGGTAAAAAGGCCGACAAGTACGGCGTCCACTTCGAAAATCCCCGCTTCGACCTTTCGGAGGCCATGGCCTGGAAGAACGAGACTGTGGAGACCCTGCGGAACGGCATCGCCTTCCTGATGAAGAAGAGCAAGGTGGAGGTGGTACCGGGCAGGGCCGAATGTCCGGAACGGGGCGTCGTGCTGGCGGCAGGAGAGAGGTACCGGTACAAGAACCTGATCGTCGCCACGGGGTCCTCGGCCTTCGTGCCGCCGATCCCCGGTGCCGACGGGCCGAAGGTTGTCACCAACCGCGAGATCCTCCAAATCGAGGAGATCCCGCAACGGCTCACTATCATCGGCGGCGGGGTGATCGGCATCGAATTTGCCTGCTTCTTCTCCGCGATCGGCACGAAGGTGACCGTCGTAGAGATGCTGGATGAGATCATTCCCCTCATGGACGCCGACTTCTCCAAGCTCATGCGCAGGGCACTCCCTGACGTCGAGTTCCGCTTGAGTGCCAAGGTCACCGGAATCGACGGCGGGAGCGTCACCTTCGAGCAGGACGGAAAAACCGATCACACCGAAGGGGACCTGGTGCTCATGAGCGTCGGCCGTCGGCCCAACACCGCCGGCCTGGAAGAACTGGGCTTGGACATCGGCCGACAGGGAATCGCGGTGAACGAAACGATGCAGACAAACCTGCCCGGCGTATACGCGGCAGGCGATGTCACCGGCAAATCCCTCCTGGCCCACTCCGCATCCAGGATGGGAGAGGTGGCCGTGGATTCCATCACCGGCGGCAGGCAGATCATGCGCTACGGCGCTATTCCGTGGGCCGTGTACACCTTCCCCGAGGCGGCCGGATGCGGCCTGACCGAGGAGGAGGCGGCCAAGGCCGGACACCAGGTGATCACGGGGGAAGCGCAGATGCGGGCCAACGGCCGCTTCCTGGCCGAATACGGCAAACGCGCGCCGGGGCTCTGCAAGGTCGTGGCGGACGCGGAAACCGGAGTTCTCCTGGGCGTACACATGCTGGGAGACTCCTGCTCGGAGATCATCTACGGCGCCGCCGCCATGATCGAAGCGGAGCTGCGTATCCGGGACATCAAGGAGATCGTGTTTCCGCACCCCAGCGTATCGGAGATCATCAAGGATGCGGTCTGGGCGATGACCCATACATAATACATAGAAGCGTACATAGACACAGAAGACAAGGAGAGAGAGATGCCCAAATCAATAGTCGTCGATCCCAAAGATGTGAGAAAGCCGGGAAAGATCGTGATCAAAGACATTCCGGTCAATCAGTACAAGACGGACTTTCAGAAAGAGAAGAAGACCTACAAGAAGGAGGGCTTCCTGGCCATCCTTCATGACATGATGGTGATTCGTGAATTCGAGACCATGCTCAACTCGATAAAGACTCAGGGGGCCTACGAGGGAATCGAGTACAACCACAAGGGACCGGCGCACCTGTCCATCGGACAGGAGTCGGCCGCGGTAGGCCAGAGCTACAACCTAACGCCGGAGGATTTCATCTTCGGCTCCCACCGCAGCCACGGCGAGATCCTGGCCAAGTGCATGAGCGCCATTCGGCAGATCGACGACGATGCATTACGGAAGATCATGGAGTCCTACCTCGGCGGCGCCACCCTGAAGGTGGTCGAGAAGGAAGGACCGGATCAGGTCAAGCGGTTGGCCGAAGACTTCATCGTCTACGGCGTCCTGGCGGAAATCTTTGCCAAGGCGGCAGGGATCAACATGGGCATGGGCGGCTCCATGCACGCCTTCTTCCCCCCCTTCGGCTCCATGCCCAACAACGCCATCGTCGGCGGCTCCGGCGATATCTGCGTCGGCGCGGCCCTCTTCAAGCGCATCAACCGCAAGCCGGGAATCGTCATCGGTAACATCGGCGACGCCTCCATGGGCTGCGGTCCGGTATGGGAGGGAATGATGATGGCCGCCATGGACCAGTATACCACCCTGTGGGACGAGGAGGTCGGCGGGGCTCCTCCGGTGATGTTCAACTTCTTCAACAACTTCTACGGCATGGGCGGCCAGACCAGCGGCGAAACCATGGGATACCAGGTCCTCGCCCGGGTCGGCGCGGGAGTGAATCCCGATGGAATGCACGCCGAACGGGTGGACGGATACAACCCGCTGGCGGTGGCGGACGCCGTCTCCAGAAAGAAGAAGATTCTTCTCGAGGGCAAGGGTCCGGTCCTGATGGACACCATCACCTACCGCCTCTCCGGTCACAGCCCCTCAGACGCCTCCTCCTACCGCACCAAGGAGGAGCTGCAACTCTGGGAGGAGAACG
Organism: uncultured Spirochaetales bacterium; assembly: GCA_964485495.1. GTDB lineage: Bacteria > Spirochaetota > Spirochaetia > CAZAKE01 > CAZAKE01 > CAZAKE01. Next base: position 10,345 of record CAZAKE010000095.1, on the reverse strand, counting down.
ACTGCATCGAGGGCTTCGCAGGATACCTGACCGAGAACACGGTCCTCGACTCGGCCGCCGTGCAGACGATGCGTGAAGAGGTGCGGGACAACATGGTCCGCATCGTCAAGCTGGCGGTGGACATGGAGGTCTCACCCAGGGTAACCGAGTTTTTCAGCGATACGGTGATGTTTTCCAACAAACAGGCAGACAAACTCGACGACCGTGAACCGGTAGTTCTCCTGCCCAAGGAGGAGAACCCCCGAGTGAAATCGAACGACCGGAAGTTCCGGTACGCCTTCGACGAGAACGGGAAGGAACACCCCGCCGCCCGTACCTTCGTACTCAGGGACGCCCTGTTCGAGGCCATGCTCCATCGCTTCTACGAAGACCCGACGATGGCGGCCTGGGGCGAGGAGAACCGAGATTGGGGGGGCGCCTTCGCCGTATACCGTGGTCTCACCGAGGCCCTCCCCTACCACCGCCTGTTCAACAGCCCCATTTCGGAGGGGGCCATCGTCGGCTCCGGCGTCGGGTATGCCCTGAGCGGCGGCCGTGCGGTGGTGGAACTGATGTACTGTGACTTCATGGGCCGGGCCGGCGACGAAATATTCAACCAGGCCGCCAAGTGGCAGGCCATGAGCGCCGGCATCCTCACCATGCCGTTGGTGATACGCATCTCCATCGGTAACAAGTACGGCGCCCAGCACTCTCAGGACTGGACCAGCATGATCGCTCACATCCCCGGACTGAAGGCCATGTATCCGGCCACTCCCTATGACGCCAAGGGGATGCTGAACCTGGCCCTCAGGGGCACCGATCCGGTGCTCTTCTTCGAGAGTCAGAAGCTCTACGGCATCGGCGAGATGTTCGAGAAGGACGGGGTCCCGGAAGGGTACTATGAGGTGCCGGAGGGACAGCCGGTCAACCGAAGGGCAGGCGACGACATCACCATCCTCACGCTGGGTCCCGGGCTATATACCGGCCTCGAGGCGGCGGACGAACTCGAGAAGATGGGCATCAACGCCGACGTGTGGGACCTCAGGTTCATCAATCCCCTGGATTATACGCCTTTGGTCGCGTCGATCAAGAAGACCGGCAAGGTGGTGCTGGTCTCCGACGCGGTGGAACGGGGCTCCTTCCTCCACAACGTGGCGGCCGATCTCTCACAGCTGGCCTTCGACTACCTCGACGGCCCCGCCACGGTGGTAGGCTCCCGCAACTGGATCAGCCCGGCCGCCGAGATGGAGGACTACTTCTTCCCGCAGAAGGAGTGGGTTCTCGACACCATCCACGAACGGATCATGCCCCTCCCGGACTACACACCCGCAACGGTGCGTACCACCGGCGAGATGATTCGCCGGGGAAAGCTGGGCATATGACGATAGATACCGCGGCCATGAACGCGCCGCAAACAACAGACCGGCTGTCGGCAGCCGAGACGGCCGGAAAGATCATTGACGCGGGGAAAATTTCCATCCCCCGCACCCGGGAGGTGAACAACCACGTTCACACCACCTACTCCTTCAGTCCATACTCCCCCACCCTGGCGGCGTTCAAGGCCTGGGAGGCCGGATTGTTAGCGGTGGGCAGCATGGACCACGACTCCATCGCCGGCGCGGACGAGATGATGAGGGCCGGGGCGTTCATCGGCATGGCTACCACGGTCGGATTCGAGATCAGGGTGAATTTCGCGGACACACCCCTGGCCGGCAGGAAGTTCAACAGCCCTGACTCGGCGGACATCGTCTACATGGCGGTGCATGGCGTTCCCGCCGGCAGGATCGACGAGGCCGGTGAGTTCCTCGCCCCGGTGAACCGGCTCCGGAATGAGCGGAACCGGGCCATGACCGACCGGCTGAACAAGGTGATCGAACCGTTCGGCATCGGCGCCCTGGACTTCGAGCGGGACGTGGCGGCGGTTTCTATGGCACACGACGGCGGGTCCATCACCGAACGGCATCTCATCTACGCCCTGTGCCGGAAGATCATGGAACATCATGCTCCGGGGGGCGAGGTGGTCGAGTTCATCACCCGACGTCTCGGCCTCGACCTCCCCCCCCGGCTGGAGGGGTACCTGGCGGACGCCGCGAACCCCCACTATGTTTACGACCTGCTGGGGGTGCTGAAGGGGTCCTTCACCCCGCGTTTCTTCATTCAGCCCGATCACAGGGAGTGCATCCCGGTGGCCCGAGCGGTGGAGTTCGCCAACCATATCGGCGCAATCCCCGCCTACGCCTACCTCGGCGATGTCACCGAGAGCCCCACCGGCGACAAGAAGGCCGAGAAGTTCGAGGATGACTTCCTGGATGAGCTCTTTGCGCTGCTGGTGGAGCTGGGATACAAGGCGGTAACCTACATGCCGCCGCGGAACACCACGGAGCAGCTGCTACGGGTGCAGCGGCTGTGCACCGAACACGGCCTCATGGAGATCAGCGGCGTGGACATCAACTCATCCAGACAGAGCTTCAACTGCCCGGAGATCCTCGAGCCGGAGTTCGAACACCTCATCGATGCTACCTGGGCCCTGGTGGCCCACGAAAAGCTGGCCGGTATCGACGAGGACTACGCCCTCTTCTCGCCGCAAAACCCCATAGCGGCGAAGCCGCTCCCGGAGAGGATCGCCGCATACGCGGCGGTAGGACGCGAGATGGACCACCATCGACCCGACCGGGCAATGGATAACTACCGACAGATACACAAAGGAGACGACAGATGACGATACAAGATATCGCCCCGGCGATTCGGGGACTCACCTATAACGGACGTCGCGGCGCATATGTGACATTTTCGGAGGACGTTCTCTCTGGGAGTGATACGATAGTGACCATCTCTCAGGGAATAGACGATTCCGATGCAATCGTAGCGACGCTGAAAACCGCCTTCGAAGATTTCAAACGTGGAAACGGCGAGAACTATCCCGGCGCGGTTTCGGTCGCAGGAATCGGCACCTTCTTCCTCTCGGACCAGTACGACCACGCCAAATCTTCGGCGGAGTCGGGGAAAGCCCGGGCCTTCACGATGCCTGCCGAAGATCCGAAGGATCGAAATTCGACAGTGAAGGATACAATCTGCATGGTCACCGGCGGGGCCCAGGGATTCGGCGAGGAGATCGTGCGGGCGCTGGTGGAAGCCGGCGCCTTCGCAGTCATCGCCGACCTGAACCTGCAGGGCGCTCAAAAACTCGCCGAGGAGCTCAACTCGAAGGCGGGCCGAACCGTGGCCATGGCGGCAGCGGTGAACGTGTCGGACGAGGGCTCCGTCAAGGGACTCTTCGAGACCATCATCAGCCAGACCGGCGGTATCGACCTGGCGGTGAGCAACGCCGGGGTACTCAAGGCGGGGAGTGTCAAGGAACTCACCCTCAAAGATTTTCGGTTCGTCACCGACGTCAACTACATCGGGTACTTCCTGATCACGAAATACGCCTCTGGGGTGATGGCGCTGCAGAATCGGACGGCGGGAACCTACTTCTCCGACATCATCCAGATCAACTCCAAGTCGGGACTCGAGGGATCCAACAAGAACGGGGCCTATGCCGGAGGAAAATTCGGCGGTATCGGTCTCACCCAGAGCTTCGCCCTGGAGCTGGTGGAGGACAACATCAAGGTGAACTCCATCTGCCCGGGCAACTTCTTCGACGGACCCCTGTGGTCCGATCCGGACCGGGGCCTGTTCGTGCAGTATCTCAATGCCGGTAAGGTACCCGGCGCCACTACCGTCGCCGATGTGAAACGCTTCTACGAGGAGAAGGTCCCCATGAAACGAGGCTGCGAGGGACGCGACGTGGTACAGGCCATCCTGTACGTGATCGAACAACACTACGAGACCGGCCAGGCGGTACCCGTGACCGGGGGTCAGGTGATGCTGAAATGAAGACTTGCCTTGTCGCCTTTTTTACACGAAACTGGTAGAAGAAGACTGAGAAGTCAAGATGGAGAGGACTGAGAAGTCAAGATAGTTCCGAGAATCACGGCCACGTAAACGGCCCACAACATGAGGAGAACAATCGATGAAGACCAAAGCTGTACGCCTGTACGGAAAAGAAGACCTCCGTCTGGAGGAGTTCGATCTTCCGCCCATCAAGGATGACGAGATCCTGGCACATATCATCACCGACAGCATCTGCATGAGCTCATACAAGGCGGCCAAGCAGGGTGCCGATCACAAGCGCGTCCCGGACGACGTGGCGGAGAACCCGGTGATCGTGGGGCACGAGTTCTGCGGCCAGCTGGTGGAGGTCGGTGCCAAATGGCAGGACCAGTTCCGGGCGGGGCAGAAGTTCTCGATCCAACCGGCGTTGAACTACAAGGGCAGCCTGGATGCACCCGGATACTCCTACCAGTACATCGGCGGAGACGCCACCTACATCATCATCCCCAAAGAGGTGATGGAGATGAACTGCCTGTTGGCCTACGAGGGAGACGCCTTCTTCTACGGTTCGCTGGCGGAGCCGATGTCCTGCATCGCCGGAGCATTCCACGCCAGCTACCACACCACACAAGGGTCCTACATCCACGAGATGGGTATTACGGAGGGCGGGAAGATGGCCATCCTCGCCGGCGTGGGTCCCATGGGCCTCGGAGCCATCGACTACGCCATCCACTGCGGTAGACGCCCGAAGTCGATCGTGGTCACCGATATCGACCAGGTCCGGATCGACCGGGCCAAGGAATTTTATTCTCCGGAAGAGGCCAAGGAGAACGGTGTCGACCTCACCTACGTCAACACCAAAGAATTGGCCGATCCGGTGGCCGAATTGATCAAGATGTCCGGCGGCACGGGATATGACGATGTCTTCGTGTTCGCTCCGGTCAAGCCGGTGGTCGAACAGGGGGACGCCATCTTAGGGAAGGACGGCTGCCTCAACTTCTTCGCGGGCCCGACCGATCCGAAATTCTCGGCCATGTTCAACTTCTACAACGTGCATTACGCCTTCACCCACGTGGTAGGCACCAGCGGCGGAAACACCGACGATATGGTGGAATCGCTGTCGATGATGGCCAAGGAGATCATCAATCCGGCCACCATGATCACCCACGTGGGCGGCATGAACGCCGTGGTCGACACGACCCTGCACCTCCCGGACATCCCCGGCGGGAAGAAGCTGATCTACACCAACATCGAAATGCCCCTGACCGCCATCGCCGATTTCAGAGAGAAGGGAAAGAGCGATCCTCTCTACGCCGGCCTGGCGGACATCATGGACGAATCCGGCGGCCTGTGGTGCCTCGAGGCAGAGGAGTATCTCATAGACAAGGC
>CAZAKE010000095.1:3267-5004 GCA_964485495.1 uncultured Spirochaetales bacterium | reverse complement strand
TCGATGGACTACTCACCCGAGTACACTTTTTACGAATTCATCCGCAGCATTCCCACGGTGGAGGCCCAGAACGCGTTGATGCGCGTCCCGGACAGGGAACTCTCCATGTGCCTCCTCTTCCTCACTCCGGATGAACGAAAAGACGTGTACACCGTGTTGTCTCCTACGAAGACAGACAGGGTGGTAGATGAACTCTCCTACCAGGAGCGGCTGCAGGTGAAATACGCGAAGGCCTTGCCGGTGATACGCAGGGTCCTCTCCCGGATCGGGGTAGCCGGACCGTCCGACCGGGGCGGTACCACCCGCAGCTACATCCGGCCGCGAAAACACAGGTGAGGGAAAGTCGAGTATCCGGCCGGACATATAACATCGAGACGGAGGAGACACAATGACTTCACGCGATAAACTTCAAGCGGCATTGGAACATCGGAATGGCCCGGTACCGGTGGATTTCGGAAGCACGGCCGTCACGGGCATGCACATCTCCACCGTGGCGGCTATGCGAGAGTATTACGGCCTCGCGGCGGAGCCGGTGAAACTAATCGAGCCGTATCAGATGCTCGGAGAGATCGCCCCGGACCTGGCAGAGATGCTGGGGGTCGACATTGACGGCGTCCTGGCCCGCAACACGCTCTTCGGCTTCGCCAATATCGGCTGGAAGGAGTGGCGCACTCCCTGGGGGCAGGAGATTTTGGTTCCCGGCGGCTTCGAGACCGCCCCCGACGGTGAAGGCGGACTGGTCATCTATCCGCAGGGAGACCGCGGTGCGAACCCCAGCGGCAGGATGCCCGAGGGAGGCTACTACTTCGATACGCTTATCCGGCAGGAACCCATCGCCGAGGAGGCCCTCGACCCGGAGGACAACCTGGAAGAGTTCGGCCCGTTGTCGAGGGAAGACCTGGACTACTACAGCAGTGAGGTACGGCGAGTCGCCGCCGGGACAAAGGGAGTCATCGCCAACTTCGGCGGCACCGGCTTGGGCGACATCGCCCTGGTTCCCGCCCCCTTCCTGAAGGCCCCCAAGGGAATCCGCGACGTGGAGGAGTGGTACGTCTCGACGGTCGCCCGCCAAGATTACGTACACACGGTGTTCGAGAAGCAGACCGAAATCGCCCTCAATAACCTCGAAACGGTGACCGCAGAGTTGGAGGCGGACGGACTGGTTGACAATATCGACGTGCTGTTCGTCTGCGGTACCGACTTCGGCACCCAGACCTCCACCTTCTGCTCCATCGAGACCTTCAACAGCCTCTACGCGCCCTACTACAAGGAGGTGAACGGCTGGGTCCACGCCAACACCCCGTGGAAGACCTTCAAGCACTCCTGCGGCGCGGTGGGGGAGTTCATCGAGGCCTTCATCGAGAGCGGGTTCGACATCGTCAATCCGGTGCAGTGCTCGGCCGCAGGTATGGAACCGCAGGGTTTAAAGGAGCGCTACGGAAACCGGGTGGTCTTCTGGGGGGCCGGCACCGACACGCAAAAGACCCTCCCCTTCGGCACCCCCGAAGAGACCCGTACCGAGGTACGCGAGCGGCTGGAGACCTTTGCCGCCGGCGGCGGTTTCGTCTTCAACGCCATCCACAACGTACAGGCCAAAACCCCGCCGCACAACATCGCCGCCATGATCGACGCGGTGAAGGAATTCAACGGAGAGCGATAGCTTCCACCGCTTCCCGGCCTCGACGTGATGATCGTCTCTATATCCAGTGAGATTCCGCCTTTACATCTGCCTTTACA
>CAZAKE010000095.1:0-3167 GCA_964485495.1 uncultured Spirochaetales bacterium | reverse complement strand
GCCTTTACATCTGCCTTTACAAGAGTATCGACACTCGCTACAATCTGCCGATCATGCAAAGATTAAATTCGAGAAATTTACATCGTACGACAACCCTCACCCCTCTCCTCATCACGGTCGTATCGATCATGTTGACCACGGGATGTTTCGTGATTCCCGACGACTCACGACCGCTCGAGCTTCCGCCCATCGACGCGACACCGGTGGAGTACGACGTGCTGGTGGTGAAACGGCAGGACTTCATCAGCAGCATCGCAACCTATGGACACTTCGTGCCGTCGGTCAAGGAGACCCTCTACTTCAAATATACGGGAGGGAGGGTCACCGACGTCTACGTAGAGACAAACGACTTCGTCACGAAGGGGCAGTTCCTCGCGGCACGTGACATCGGGGGGATGGAGGTCGACGTTAAACTGAAGGAGATCGCGCTCGAGAAGGCGAGAATACGGTACGAGCTACAGCAGTTCGCCACCCAGAACAAATTCCAGCTCCGGCTGTCGGAACTGGACGTGCTCGAGGCGGAGATACGGCTTCATGAGGCCAGGGACAAGGTATCCAACGCCACCATCGTCGCGCCCATAGACGGAGAGGTGACCTACGTGGGGATCGAGGAGGGAGATATGGTGGCTCCCTTCGAACCGGTCCTCCAGGTGGTGGATGCGAGTCATCTCGTGTTGGAGTGTACCGGTGAAAACGCGAAAACCCTCAAGACCGGCATGGAAGTAGAGGTGGACGTCAACAACAACTACTATCCCGGAACCGTCACGGAATCCTCCTTCGATCTATTCCTCGAGGGAGAGGAGTTCCAGAAGGAGGACACCGTGATCGTCGAGGTTCCCGACCTTCCCCCGGATACCGAGAAGAACGAACTCGGTAAGATCCGGATCGTGCTGGAGGAGTCCTACAACACCATCGTGGTTCCCAAGTCGGCCGTCCACTCCTATTCGGGACGTAACTATGTGTATGTTCTGCGAAGCGGCGCTCGGGAGGAACGCGACGTCGAGGTCGGCATGAGCACCACCACCAAGGTGGAGATTACCGAGGGACTCTCCGAAGGGGATATGGTCATCCTGCGATGAGAATCCCCATCATTCTTCTCGCCTGGCGAAAGCTCGCGAAAAACCCCGGGCTGTCGGCATCGCTGTTCGCCGGTTTCACCGCCGCCGCGGCACTCACCGCCAGCATCCCTATCTTCTCCCAGGCGGTCCTGCAGCGGGTCCTCCAGCGGGACTTCATCGAATATCAGGACCGTAGCGGCAAATATCCCGGAGGATACGAGGTACAGAAATCATTCCGATACAACGGCCCCGCAAACCTGGTATTCGATAACCTCCCGGAGTACGGACGAATGGTACGGGAGGCCGTCTTTACCGGCATCGACCTACCCGTCCTGTTCTCGAGCTCCAACGTCTACCTATCGGGTCTGTTGATGGAGTTGCCGAAGGAGGCGGAACAGAAACTCTCGCGATCGGTACAGGTATCCACCGTGCTGCTGCCCGGCGTAAAGGACCACGTGACAATCACCGCCGGACGGATGGTCGGCGCGGGCGGAGATGGAGAGGGAACGACTGACGGCGTGTACGAGGTGATGATGTCGCAGGATGCCATGAGGGCACTCGGGCTGGTCATGGGACGGGAATATCCGCTGACGAACATCAACCTGGAGACGATCTTCCGCGTCAAGGTGGTAGGCGTGTTCCTCCCGAAATCCGAAAGCAGGCAGTTCTGGTATCCGAACACAAAGTATCTGGACAAGACCATCTTCCTCGATCCGGCCCTGCTCGAAGAGGGATTCGAGATCACCAACGAGATGTGGGTGATGCGAACCGAGTGGTTCTTCGCGTTGGATTACCGGGGAATCGAGACCCGGAAGGTCAGACACATCCTGGATACCCTGCAGGCCCAAACCCGGTTTGCCCGAGAACAGGAGGCTACCAGCTCGGTGCCCCTCACACAGCTTCTCGAGTCGTACCTGAAAGAGGAACGGCGCCTGAAGATGTTTCTCACATTCCTTCAGACACCGGTACTCATCGTGCTGGCCTTCTTCCTCTTTATGCTGGCCAGAATTATCATGGACGACGAGGCCACCGAGATCGCGGTGCTCAAGAGCCGCGGGGCCGGCACCGGACAGGTATTCATACTCTACCTCTGGTTGTTCGGGTTCGCCTCCCTCTTCGCGTTGATCGTGGGTCCCGCGGCCGGATGGCTGTTGTCGATCGTGATGGGTTCCGCCGGCGGATTCCTGGAGTTCTCCGCCGACACCACCATACCGGCACGCCTCACCTGGCATGCATTCGCGTACGCCGGCGCGGCGAGCGGTACCTTTCTGGTTTTCATGGTCCTGCCGGTGTATTCCGCCAGCAGGCTCTCTATCGTCGAACAGAAACGCTCCAGGTCACGGCCGTCGTCCTCCAAGAACGCACCGTTCATCATCGAACCGATATTCCTGGGCGTATCACTCTATGCGTTGTACAGCTTCAGGAACCGGCAGATGATACTCCGGTTCGCCCAGGTCAACACGGCGGAACTCCCGGTTGATCCGCTGTACTTCGTGTCTTCGGTGCTTTTCATCATCGGTTCGGCATTGGTGGCCACGCGACTCTTTCCGCTGGTGGTGGCCGGGCTGCAACGGTTATTCGGCAGGGCCCTCCCGCCGCCGATCTTCGCCGCGATGGTACAACTGGGCAGAGCCTTTGGCCGTGGCAAATACGCCTTCCTCTTTCTCGTCCTCTCGGTGGCCGTGGGTATCTTCAACGCAAGCACCGCACGGACCTTCAACAGCATCGAGACCGACCGCATCAGATACTTCGCCGGGGCCGACGTACGAATGGTGCCGTTCGAATGGAGTTCCCTCGATGAGGGCGGCCTTCGAAAGGCGGATGTCGTTCGCCGGCGCCTCAACCGGCTATTCCCGGAACTCATGGAGGTGAAAGTCGGACACGCCTTCTCCGGCGCGGTCAGGCCGCGGAAGTCGCTGCCGGCGGAGGAGTTCGAGCGGATCGCGGGGGTCGAGAAGGCCACGCGGGTCCTCCGGATCGACAAGGCAACGCTGGTAGGGTCCAGGGGGAGACTCACCCAGGCGGCGGTCATCGCCATCGACCCGGAGGGTTTCGCCGAGACGGCCTGGTACAGGCCGTCTCGGCGAAACCCTCCGGGTCGATGGCGAT
>CAZAKE010000094.1:0-18709 GCA_964485495.1 uncultured Spirochaetales bacterium | reverse complement strand
GTCTTCCATCATTCCGGATCCACCTGTGAGAGCAGGGTGCTCCCCAGTCTGCGGCGTATGATGGCGAACAGGATACCGATGATCACCATGTTGATCAAGGATGCGGCCGCGAAGAGCCCCCAGCGGGGGTTGGCGGCACCGATGGTGCCGACGAAATCGTAGATCTTGACGCTGATGGTGTACCGCCGGTCGTCGTTCAGGAAAAGAAGGGGAACCAGAAAGCTGTTCCAGGCGTTGAGGAACGCCATGATCATGGTCGTGAGCACCACCGGACCGGAGAGAGGCAGGAGAATCCGGGTGATGTAGGCATGCCTCGGCATTCCGTACAGCAGGGCCTGCTCCTCCAAGGAGCGGGGCAGCCCGAGGAGATAGGCCCGGGTGGCGAAGAGGGCGACCGGCACGGTATGGGCGATCGCAACGAGGACGATTGGGACGTAGGTGTCGATCAACCGAAGGTACCGGAAGAGGATATAGAGCGGCACCAAGGCGTGTATCCCGCCGGTGAACGCCATGACCTGGATTGCGGTGAGAATCCGTCTCGACCGGCGGCGTTCGCCGTGTTCTTCGGCCCAGGTCAGCCTGTATGCGGCCGGAAAGCAGATCACCGGGAGCAGGAGAGCCGCCGACAAGGCTACCGATAGCGAGTTGCCGAAGTAGGTGAAGATACGTTCCTGCCGGACGACCTCGCTGAACCATCTGAGTGTCGGGGCGCTGGGGATGAGATGGTTCACGTAGATGGAATCCAGCGGCGAGACACTCACCCAGACCACCAGATACAGCAGCAGGCCCGAGGACAGGACCAATACCGCCACGAGAAGCGGTTCCAGCACCGCCACCGTCGCCGTGCCGGCCGCGGAGAACCTGACTTGTGATGCCATCGATCTGCGTTGCGATGTCCGGCCAAAAATCTTGCGAGATGAAGGAACCTGCGGGGAGCCTTTCACGGTACCCTGGAGGAAAAACCATCCGGCGATACACACCCCCACGATGGTCATCACGATCACGGCCGCGGCGGCGGGAGGTCCGGTGTCGACGGAGCCCGAGAAGAGTTCGAACAGGTAGATCTCGAGGGTGGTGGTGGCGCCGATGATCCCCCGTTCGGTGATGCCCCGGAGCAGCGGCGGGCCGCCGGCGGTGAGGAGGAAGATCACCGTGAACTCCGACATGGCTCGCAGGAAGGTGAGAATGACGACCGCCAGGATATGGTGCCGCGCCATGGGAACATGCAGCGAGAGGAGGATCCTTCGTCTATCGGCGCCGTCCAGCCGCGCCGAGTCTGCCGTTTGTTGCGGGAGCCTGGAGAAGCCGTTATAGACGATCAGGACGGCCGCGGGCAGTCCCACCCAGGAACTCACCCAGGCGGCGGTGAGGAAGGTCGGCAGCGGGTCGTTCAGGAGGTCGATGCCGATTCCGAGGAGGGCCGAGAGGATCGAATATCCCCCGACGCCGTGCAGGAGTATCCGCCAAAGGGGCACCAGGATGAAGATTGGGACGGCCCAGGGCAGCATGAGGGCTGCGTACAGTACAGGACGCAGCCGGCGGCTGCGATGCATCAGCCCCGCGGTAATCACCGCCGCCACGGTGGTCACCCCGGTAACCAGCACCGCCCAGCAGAGGGTGATCTCCAGGCTGAGCCGAAATCCCTGATCCGTCAGGATCTCGCGGTAGTTCGCGAGGCCGACGAATACCCGCTCGATCACCGTGTCCCGGAACAATGCGTCCCAGAGCGCCGTGCCTGCCGGTACCACCCCCGTGATCGCGATGAGGCCCCCCAACGCGAGGAGCGGCGGGAGAAGCGGTGGTCTCGCGTGACTGCCGGAATCACCCATCACATCTTGAGTCTAATCTCGGTGATCTGTTTGATGGGCTTGGCCCCCTCGGGAACTACGGCGGCATTTTTATCCCACACGAGGACCAGCGGCCATTCGTCGGGAGGGAGCTCCGCCCCGTCCTTGTACATCGCCACGATGAGGTCTTCGTTTCCATCGACCTGCCGGGAGTCCAGGGTGATGCTGAAGCCGTCGGCGGCTACGAGCTCGATCAGATACCCCGCCTCGGCCGCCTTCTTGTTGTAAGAGATGATGGAGGAGTCCTGCCGGTGCGGGGCGTACGTCGGATCGTCGGAGTACGCCAGGAGTCTCCACAGCGGGATGCCCTCGTACTCTCCCTTGGTATTCTTCCGTTCGAACTGCACTACCTTCGCGTGGCAGCTGACGCCGGACTGCATGGTCTGCCTGTCGATTGTCAGGTTCATTAGTCCGGAGAACTTCAATGCGAACTCCCGATACGGTTCGCCGGACAACTCGATTCGCGAGATCATCTTCACCGAGTTATGGCCGTCGATGTTCGGGGTGTTCGGTCCGATCTTCACGGTGCGGATGTAGCCCGGGTCGTGGGGCAGGAACTCCCCGTCCTGCTTCATCGCCAGGATCCATGTGCCGTCGGAGGCATCCATGATTTCGGATGCGGAGTAGCTCATCTCGTAGCCGTCTGTCGCGACGATGGTGATGGTGTCTTCCGGCTGCAAGTCGAGGAAGTCCTGGAGGAAGGCGGCGAACGCGACCCCGCCGTATTGGTTGGTATAGGTGGTCCCGGCGGAGGTGGTGAAGCTTCCCGGTCCTTCGACATAGTGATGAGATTTAGTCAGCTCCGATAGAGAGTAGCGATGCTCGCTGCCGCTAACGTCGACAACGAGGGTGAAATCCGGGTCAACCGGACCCAGGGTGGTTTTCATGCCGGCCATGTGGAGCTCGATGAGGGTGATATCCGTGATCCACAATTTTTTCCCGATCTCTCCAACCAGCCGGGGTGAAACGGGGTCACCGTCCATCGTGTCGACGAACATGATGTCGGTATGGGAGACCTCCGATGTGTCGAAGGTCACCGCGTAACCGTCAGCCGCCGTGACCGTGATCTCGTAGCCGGCGTCCCAGGCCGCACGGTCGAACGTATACGGGTGGTGGGAATCGGCGCCGTCCGACATGGCGACGATCTGCGAGAACGGCAGCCCCTCGTAGGCATTCACCGAACCCTTCATCTCGTATTCTGCCTCTCGTAAGTGAACCGAGTGGGTCTTGGCGGATTTGAACTCATCGCGGGAAAACGTATCCTCCCGATGCCCCCTCACCGTGACCGTCCAGTCGGTCCAGTCGGTCTCGGCCGCGGCGGGCGACACGACCATTCCCAGCATGACGATCATCCATACTACAATTCGCCGTCTCATCTCTCATCTCTCCCTTCTAGAAGCATTTTCTAGTAGTATTTGTCCTTTCTCGAGAACTTCGTCAATCTCCACCCCATCGGTCAGCGCGAGGCGAAGCAGCTTCCACATCGTGTTCTTGAAATGGCCGTAGGCCGGATGGGCGGGAACGGGTATGCCGCGCTCGTAACTGATCTTGAGCGTCTCGGAAACTCCGGTGCTCCGGCCGAACCGGTGCAAGGCCGCTTCGTTTGCCGGTAATTTGGCCAAAGCCGAGGTAACCCTGTACTGCACATCGGGACTCGTGAGGTGCTGAATCAGACGTCGTGCCAGGACCGGATTCCTGGCCCTCCGAGTCACCGCGAATCCCTTGAAGTCGAGGAACGGGGAGACCGCCCTGTCGGGAGACAAGGGTTCTCTCTCATTCGAATGGTACAGAATATCCGAGTTGTGCCGATCCTCTCGATTTCCGAGTAGCGGAAAGGGCGCCACCGCGAAGGGGATTCCGATCCGTGTGAACCCCGGGATCGCGTACGATCCGGAGAGGATCATCGCGACCCGCCCTTCGGCGAAGAGCGTCGTCATTGCATCCCGTTCGAGGAGCCGCAACAGCCCACGGTCCTTCAGTTCGACCAGATACCGAACGGCTTCGCATGTGGCCCTATCGTCTACTGAGATGAACCCCTCGGGATCGATGAGTCGTTCCTTGCCGAAGGCCATCTGGAAGGGAACCAGCCAGTAGGCGGAGTACGCGTTCCAGCTCAGGGGGATGTTCCCTTTCCGATGGGCCGATTCCGCCAGCGCCTCCATCTCGTCGAGGGTCCAATCCGGCTCAGGAGGATCGATGATCCGCGGGTTGATGAAGACCAGTTGGGTGTCGAAGTAGAAGGGAACGGCCCGGCATGAACTGTCCATGGTCATCGCCTCGACGGCCTTGGGGAGTAGGTCCGGGAAGGCGGCCGGATCTACCGGCTGGAGCGCCCCCGAGACGGTGAGCTCGGGGATGTAGTCTGACTGAACCATTACCAGGTCCGGGACTCGACCGCGTGCCCGCGTCACGGTGATGAGCTTGGCCCGGATGTTCGGAGTGTCCACCACCCCGATCTCCAATCCGTGCAGATCGGCGAACCGTGTAATCTCATCTTTGAGCTCGGGGATACCCTCCCAACTGACCCAGGCGGTGAGAGAATCGCTCTCAAGGAGGTCGGCGGTAAGTTCTATCCTGATAACATCATCTATCCGCGTCTCCCCCCACTCGAGGGTGATACCGGTACCGTCGTCGATGAGGAGGCCCTTGGAAAACAGGTTCTCGAGTTTGGGTCGTCGCCGGATTTCGTCGATCTCGCCGGTGTGTTGATCATTCGCCGTTACCGTGATTCCTTCACACGAGACCACCAGCGGCAGGGCTTCGAGCAAGGAGACCGTCAAGGACATGCCCGTCACTCGACCGTGGGTCTCGAACCAGGCGGTGTCCAGCGTCTGGTGACGGCTGCCGTTGACGAAGATGTCGAGCGCCGAAACTTCAACGGAGACGGATAGCCACGTCGCGGCGACGATGAGCCACAAGTACACTACGCCCTGCAACCGATGAGAGAACTGCAGGAGCAATGAGAGCAGGACCATTTTTCCCCCTTTCCAAACACGGGAGGCTTCGCCGTTTCCAGCGAAACCCTATCGGCCCTATGCCGTAGGTTCGACGGCCCCAACTATGACAGCGGAGGAAACCGACCGGTAGGCGTTCGGGCTCGGAGGATAGCAATAACGCCGCAAGTCTGAACCGGAATACTGGTGTTGTCAAGGCGCTTTTCCCGATCGGCAGTGAAGGGAATCGTAACGGGTGGGATGAGAAGTGAAAAAAACGGAATAACCGGCGAAAATCGGCTTGTAGATACCGCTGCCACGGGATATATTTTTTTCGGCGTCCGTGTTCTATACCGGATGACTACCAGAAAAGACAGAGGACGATGGAGTATGAAGAAGATTCTGTTACCTGTGGCGGTGGTGCTACTCGCCGCGATCATGGCCGGATGTGCGTCACTGGAGATCGAGCACAATCCGATCGAACCGATGCCGCAGAAGAAGGGCAGCGTGGCCCTGGAGGTGAACAACGTTCGGGAGGTCGAGAAGGGTGCCGATGACGAGTATGTAGTAGGTCGCATGCGGAATCTGTACGGCATGCCGTTCCCTTTGGAAGCAGACAACAGCATGGTAGAGGCGATGGAAGCATTGTTCACCGACGCCCTTGCGGCAGCGGGATACGAGGTCGTGGACGACGCCCCCACTACGGTCGTGGTGGACATCAACTTGTTCTGGATGGACGGCTACATGGGGTACCAGATCGATGCCAAGCTGACGGTGAGTACCAACACGGGGTTCAAGAAGGAGATAATCCAGAAGAAGGGTTTCGCCTACATGGTGCGCAAGGATATGCCTCGAGCCTATGTGGCACTCATGGATCTGCTCGGAGAGCACGCGATTGAGGCCTTCAACTCCCCGCAGTTTACCTCGGCCGTCAAGTGAACGACGACGGTATCTTCCGTAAGAGTTCTGTATAAAGCAGGACTCGACTCTTTCTGCAATGAAACCTGATTGAAGCCCGGGAACTGATAGTATCCATCCCGGGCTTCGTTGTTCATAAACGTATTGATCCTCGTCCGACAATCTCTTCGAAATCGAAAGATCGGCTATCCGAGTGCCCTCGCTCAGTCTCTCTCGTCTGTCAGCAGGTAGGAGTCGTCTATAGTGATTCCCCCCCAGCTGATCCGGACGGCCAGGATGATTTTCATGACCAGAAAATGATCACATAGGCATATAGGAATAGCGAAAGACCATTCATTCTTCTATACGGTGATAGTGCTTCGCACAATTGTGCCGCATACGAGGTGGTTTTTCAATAGGCATGGTATCAAAAAACATTGTAGGTATCGGTATTCACATGTTTTTTGCGAAAAACGCTTGGCAAAAATTGGTAAATGTCGTAGTATGCGTTTACAAAAACGCAGGAGAAGGAAATGGCAAAAGATAAGAGCAAGAGACTCGAAGAAATTGATCAAAAGATTCTGGACCTCAGAAAAGAGAAAAAGCAACTCGAAGCCGAGATTAATGATGAATTAGTCGCCGACATTATTCATTCCACCACCATTGACAGTACCGTGCACTGGGAAGAAAAGGGAAAACCGATGAGTGGCGTCGTAAAAAAAATATCTTCTCAATCGGTGAAAGTGCAGGGATCGTTTACCGGCCGCGGAGGCAAGCCGACGGCTCAAAAATCCGTAGCATTCAAGAAGATAAAAAAGGTCGAACCACCCAAGTCCCCCAAGTAGGGCTTACTAGAACGAAAAAAGAACGATCTTCAGAAATGAAGAGTTATGCGCCGGTGGCGTGGCATACAACACCGGCGTATCCGTGCGCAATCATTGTTTTACAGATCTGATCCAAAATTCTCATTTCTATGGTTCTTCTCTTTCTCTTTCACCTTTGCATCTGCAATTGTACGAATCGCCTCAGTCCTCCGAGAGTTGAACCGACGAGGCGGATATCTATATTTTTTCGTTGTAATGGAGAAATTGTTTAAATATTAAATAAAGCTTGTTTTAACGGTTTTTATATGATATACTATTCTCTACCGGGAGGGCTACTGGAGGATAGATGGCGAAACACGAGGAACGCCTACGCGCGATCATCGATTCCCTGAATGCAGGCTACTTCTTCATCAATCGAGACGGGATCATCACCGATGTAAACGACTCGTGGGTGTCGATGTATCGATATGACTCGCCGGAGGAGGTGATCGGCAGGCATTTCACTACCGTGCAGCGTGTCGAAGACATTCGCAGGGCGGAACGGTACGTCAAGGGTATCATGATGGGGAACCCCGCGTTCACCACCGGGGAGTTCGGCCGGCTTTGCAAGGACGGCAGCGTCGGGTACCATTGTTTTACCGCCCATCCGATCAGGAGGGAGGGAGAGCTGGTCGGCATCGAGGGCATCATCATCGACATTACCGAAAGAAAGAAGAGTGAAAAGCGGATCCAGTTGTCCCTCAACGAGAAGGAGCGGCTCCTGACCGAATTGGCCGACAGCGAGGCTAGGTTTCGTGCCCTGGCCGAGGCATCGCAGGACGGTATCATCATCCTCAAGGACGGAATCATCCTCGAGGTGAATTCGGCGCTGTGTGAGATGTACGGGTATGCCGCGAGTGAACTCGTCGACCGGCGATTGATGGACCGTATCGTGCCCGAGGGTCTGGAGGATTCGGTAACCAGGCGGCTCGATTCCGGAAAAGACGAGAAGTACCTCAGCAGCGGCAGGCGGAAGGACGGTACGATATTCCCCGTAGAGGTCAGTGTCCGTCACACCTTGTATAAGGGACAGAGGGTACGCGTCGCCACGATTCGTGATATCACGGACCGGAAGCGCTTCGAGGAGGAGTTCACCAACGCCTTGGCGGAGAAAGACCTGATGCTCAGGGAGCTCCACCATAGGGTCAAGAACAACCTGGCGCTGGTAATCAGCCTGCTCCGCATGCAGATGCGGGAGATCGCCGACGAGGACGCCCTGCAGAGCATGGAAGAGGTCCTCAAGAAGGTGGATTCTATCCGCATGATTCACGAACGGCTCCATTCGGTGAAGGACCTGAAAACCATCGAGATGCGGGGATATCTGATGGAGCTGGCGCAGACGATCATAGCCTCCTTCCCGGCGAAACGGGTATATTTCGACGCCAAAATCGACCCCATCCGGTTCGAATCCGCGACGGCGATTCCCATCGGACTCCTCGTCACGGAGCTGCTGACCAACGCCCTAAAATACGGGATCTCGGAGAATGAGAGTGGCGAGGAGCGGGGAGAGATACGGCTGAGTCTGACGAGGGATGATGAAGGATATCTGTTGCGGCTGTGTAATTCGGGTACGCCGATTCCGGAGGATGTCGATATCTCCAGACCGCGTACCCTCGGTTTGACGCTCGTGCATGGTCTGGCCAAACAACTCGGCGGGTGGGTGACGTTGGACAGGACGGCGGAAACCTGTTTCGAGATCCGGTTCTCCGAACCGGATGGGGCAGAGTGAGTGACCCGGGCTACCGTGTGAGGCGGCCGTTCACACTCGGCGTATGCGGGATCGTATCATCGGCCGGTCAGGATCGACGCCAACTCCGAATGGTGTGAGAAGTCCGTCACGATGATATCGGCTCCTGCAGTCATCACTCGCCGGCGTTTTTTCGGATCGAGTCCGGAGCGCCGCTCCTCGTCCGCGGCGATCCCCACCGCCAGGGCGTCGCGTTCCTTTGCGTTTCGAATCTCCACGGGGCCGTCTCCGAAGACCGCCAACTCTTCGCCGCTGAGTCTGTTGGTATCCAATATCTCCCGGATGACCCGCTCCTTGGTCATCTTCGGATCGTCGTCCCGGGCCCCGTAGATGCGGCCTTCAAACAGCCCGTCCACCCCCAGGACATCCGCCTCCCCGACGACATAGGGATGATCGGTTCCACTGGCGAGGTATAGCCGGACGTTCCGTTCGCGGAGATCGATCAGGAAATCCTTCGCCCCGCGGATCATGAGGTGTTCTCGACTCTCCGAATTCCTGGTGGAGATGCGCCGGTTCACAGGTTCCAACAACCGTTCGTTGTAGATCCGTTTATACTCCAAGGCCGTCTTCACGTCGGTGGTGAGGCCGTGTCTTCGCACCGCTTCTTCGAGCCATTCCATCTGTTTGATGGTGAGGATGCCGGTGGACCGATCCACATAATCGGCGACCTCCTCTCGGATCTCCTGTTGGGCTGGACCGGACGGTGCGGAGTCGCCGCGGATCATCTCCACCATGAGCGGGATCATTACCTGTTCCCAGCCGCGGCGGATGACCGAGATGGTACCGTCGAAATCGAAGAGTGCGTGGCGTACACGGCCGACCGGAGCATCGGGATTCATGACCTCCATCCAGGAAACACCGGCGAGATTACCGTCGAGACAGCCGGCATCGAGATTCGCGTTATCCGGCATCATTTTTCTCCACCATCGAAGAAGTGCAGCTCCAACATCTCGCAGAGTGCGTGATAGAGACACACGTGCTGCTCCTGCGCCCGGTCGGTGCGGCCCGCCGGGGCACGCAGGGGAATATCCGCGGCTTCCGCCAGTTTTCCGCCGTCTTCGCCGGTCATGGCGATGACGGTCATGTCGAGGGCCGATGCGGCCTCCGCGGAGTAGACGACGTTGCGTGCGTTTCCGCTGGTGCTTATCCCGAGCAGTATGTCGCCGGGTTTTCCCAATGCCAACAACTCCTGGGCCGCTCCCATGTCCCTGTCGGGCATGTCGTTACTCACCGCGCTGGCGAGGCTCGCGTTGACGCCCAGTACGACGGCCCGGAGGCCCGGTTCCAGATTCCGAATCAGACGTTCTCCGTCGGGGCCACGTTCGATACGTCGGCGTAGCGCCGGATCGAGGGTGCGCGGGTGGGCATAGGACTTCAGCATCTCGCCGGAGATGTGGAGGGCATCGGCCATGCTGCCGCCGTTGCCGCACAGGAACACCGTGCCTCCGGTCTTCAGCGATGCGGCTATCGCTCGAAACGCGCGCACCAGGTCGGGGACAACGGGCTCGAGTTCGGGATGCCGTGCCTGCATTCCCGCGATCACTTTCTGTAGTCCAGCCGGCAATTGGGACGGGCCGGCAGGGGTGCCGATCACCTCCGGTGCTGCCGGCGGGGCATGGATGGGGAGACCGTCGGCGGCCTCGACGATACGGTTGTGGAGCGCGGGAATGGTGGCCCGGTGGTCGCCGTTGATGTGATACCCGGTGCCGGCTAGGGCCGCGGGAGGGCGGTTCACGATGTTCTTCCGCGGCCGGTAGTAGTATTCCGGATCGTCCTTTTCCACATCGGCATGATAGTCACCCTTTAGGGGCATGAGGTCGAAGTTGGCGGTACAGAAGCCTGAGACCGGAGACCGGAGATTACGGGATATGGTGAGGGCCTTCAGGAATACCTCCGGCCCGGTTACGGCGGACCCGAAATTCAGAAAGACACCCTCCCGGAGATTCGAAATCGATGCGGTAAAGATCTTGAAATCGGTACCGCTCGCGGCTCCGAGGATCGCGAAGTCCGCATCCGGATGCTGATGGATGATATCGGCGCCGATGGTGATATGGATGGTCGCCGGAACACCTGTAGTATAGGCCGTATACAGCACGCTCGATTCTCGATGCGCAAACAACTCCGGATTTTGGTCGATGTATCTTCCGAGGGCCGTGCCGTACCCCAATCCGTCCCGCGCTCCGATCCGCAGTGCCCGGTGCATGTGTCTTCCCGTTTCATCGGCCATGCCGAAGGTACCCGCCTCGATGCCGTCGGCCACATCCTCGCTGGTCTCCCCGATGAGGGCCAGTTCGAAATCGTGGATCGACACCGCCCCGTTCCCGGCGACGTGCGTGACGAGACCCCGCTTCACCAGTTCTATGAGGATGGGCGAGAGACCGGATTTTATCACATGCGCCCCCATCATCCAGATCACCTGTCTGTCTCGGTCACGGGCATCGACGATCCGTCGGGCGACGGCATCGAGGTCCTTGTGTTCGAAGGGTATGGGGGTTTCGCCGGGTCGTACGAGATCATTGTACTGAACGAGATTGCGTCTGCTCGCTAGGGGATACGTAGTGACGCGGGTCAAGTCTGTCTGTGTGTATCGCATAGGTTTTCTGGGAGCCTCCTTCGGAGTTGCATTGTAGTCTCATGGCGGGGGCTTGTCAAAACAGTCGTTCCCGAACCGCACAGGAATCCATTCCGGCTTTTTTGCGTTTTCATGGGTAGTTGTCTATAATTCACAGGAAGAATGTAGGTCGGACCTGCGTGGCCCTTGGACCGGGAGGATGAAATGGGGGATTCGAAGAGCAAGGAGAGGCCGGGAAAGCCCGAGAAACTCAAGAAGAAGTTCTACGAGAAGGAACTCGCCAAGCTTCAGGTGGAGCTGGTAAAACAGCAGGAGTGGATCAAGCACGAAGGCTTGAAGGTGGTGATCATCTTCGAGGGACGCGATGCGGCCGGCAAGGGCGGGGTGATCAAGCGGATCACGCAGAGCCTCAATCCCCGCTACACCCGGGTGGTGGCGTTGGGCACTCCTACCGAGCGAGAGAAGACACAGTGGTACTTTCAGCGATACGTTGCACACCTGCCGGCTGCCGGCGAGACCGTCCTGTTCGACCGCAGCTGGTACAACCGTGCTGGTGTTGAACGGGTCATGAGGTTCTGTACCGAGGAGCAGTATCAGGAGTTCATGCGGACCTGCCCGGAGTTCGAGCGAATGTTGATCCGTTCGGGGATCATCCTGATCAAATATTGGTTCTCCGTGAGCGATGAGGAGCAGGAGGCCCGGTTCCAGAGCCGTATAGAGGACCCAACCAAACGGTGGAAACTCAGCCCCATGGATCTCGAGTCACGGAAGCGTTGGGTGGAATACTCCAGAGCCAAGGATGTGATGTTCGCTCACACGGACATCAAGCAGGCCCCCTGGTATGTGGTAGAAGCCGATGACAAGAAACGGGCCAGGCTCAACTGCATATCCCATCTGCTGCGCACAATTCCGTACGAGGACCTGACGCCCAAGCCTATCCTCCTGCCGACGCGGCAGGAGGACACCGGATATGTGAGGCCGCCGATTACCGATCAGACCTTTGTGCCGCAGATATACTAACCTCCGGTGATCGTCGGTTCAGGGAGAATCCGCCTCCAATCCCGGTATGAACCTGCATGACTCCGCCAGGATAGATGCAAAACTGCCGTAGGATCCCGCTACATGATGGATGTACGGACCATAGATGAACTTCTTCTCCCACCGTTCCCACTCGTCGGTTTCGATCCACACATAGGTACCCTCGGACATTGGTCCGGTGGTGGTATGTGCCTCTCCCGCCAGCAGCCTGTACTCACCCCCCAGGGAATCGAAGCGTGCGATGGTGATATCTCCGTCCTTCAGCTTCCACTGCCCCATTCCCTCATCCAGTGCCGCCGGGGAGTCGGGGTCCTTCAGGACGTATGGGAACGGACCGCAGTGCCACAGGAGTTCCGCGTTGTCGTTCGACGGGTGACGGATGGTGAGGTCCG
Source organism: uncultured Spirochaetales bacterium (assembly GCA_964485495.1). GTDB lineage: Bacteria > Spirochaetota > Spirochaetia > CAZAKE01 > CAZAKE01 > CAZAKE01. The sequence continues at coordinate 6,420 of CAZAKE010000094.1, read as the reverse complement.
CGAAGAAGGTCGGTGACTCGTGCAGACTCGACGCCTGGAGGAGCAGTGCCGAGACTGCGCCGTGTAAGTCGGTCTCGCATGCTATGGGGACGCCGGCCCCTGACAGTTCGCCCACGACGAAGCAGGGGCGGACGTCGAGTACCTTCGGGAGCATGCTCCAGCATTCGATCGCTGCCGTGTTGCAGCCGGTCTCGGTGAGGAGGTCTTCAACGGCGATGCGCAAGGCAACGAGGTTTTCGAGTTTCCCAGGCGTCATCTTGTCGGTGTCTATCCGCGCCTCGAGGTTTCCTACGCCCTCCCGAATCTGCTCTCCTTTGCGGTTCTTTACATTCTCGACTTCCCTAAGCAAATCGGGAACGTTCACCGGTACTACCTCGATACCGAACCGTTCGAGTAGCTCCGCCTCGTTTGCCATGACGCTAAAGAAGGGGCGCGGGCGGTTCGAGATCTGGGCGATACGGATGGAATGGAATGTCTTGACTACCGAAACCGTACCGAGGAACGTGTCGAACCCCGATGCGAACTCCGGGGAGTCGATGGATGAGTTCACGATATAGGAGAAGGGAATTCCGTAGCGTTGCAGTACCTTCGTACTCGCGAAGAGGCCGCACTGGGTGTCACGTTTTCGTCTGCCGGTGACCGGATCCGGCGCCGCATCCCTGGGTCCCCAGATCAGGACGGGTTTCCCTATCCCCTTGGCGACAGCCGCCACCACCGACTCTTCGCCGAAGTCGCAGTGGGGGATGAAGACCGCGTCAACCGATTCTCTTCTCAGATACTCGACCGCACGGTCTGCATGATCCGCCGTAGACAGCATGCCGTTCGGGCTGACTGTGCCCGAGTTCACCAGTCGGTAGCGTGAATCGCCGGTTCCTCCGAAGAACCGCACTATCTCATCGCGACTCTCGGCGGCGTTCGATTCCGGGAACCCGTTCCTGCGAACCGGGGCCAGGCCGATCTTCAGTTCTGATGTCATCTGCTCTCCTCCTTTGCTGTCTCGAACCGATACATCGCTACAGTATCGGATCATAATTATCCTTCTATATTCTTCTCTATATTCTTCCGTATCAATCGAACGTGATGAGCACCTTCACGGCTTCCCTGGTTCGAACCATCTCCACAGCTTCCGCGATCCGGCCGACCTGCATGATATGGCTGTAATAGTCAGCGAGCCTGATCTGTCCGTCGAGCACGAGCTTTACGACGTCCTCGTGTACGTCATGCTCGCCGTGAGGGAAGTTCAGCATGTGGAGCAGGACGTTGTTCGGCAGGTCGAGAAGGTTGATCGCCGCGTCCCGCCGGTCGAGGACCCCGTAGGCGCCTAGCCGACCTCCCGGCCGCAGCTTCGATGATCCCTCCAGTATAATAGATGATCTGCCCACGGCATCGATGACTAAGTCGAATTTTCTCTCTCCGAGACCCTCTTCCAAGCTCGTATCGTGTGAGTTTATGCACAGATCCGCTCCCGCGTCGGCGATCCTGGATAGTCGGTCAGCATGATGTCCGACGCAGGCGACATACCCGGCATCCATCACTCGAAGGAGTTTCACGAGACCGAAACCCACCGGCCCGTCGCCGTACACCAGCACGTCCATGCCGGGCCGCATGCCGAAGTTTATGAGGGCACTGTAGTTCTCCTTGACCGTCAGTAGCACGGAAGCCTCCACCGGATCGATCTCCGGCGGGACCGGCCGGGCTGAGGATCGTGGAATCGATGCGGCATCGATACCGTCTTCTCGCATTGCTCGTATGTCTGCGATTAGCACATATTCGGCCATGCCCGACCACATACTCGTGAACCCTGAGTCGGGACCCAGCCGGCCGCTCTGGCTCGCGTATACTTCACCCTGTCGCAGATGCCGGACCTTCGGACCCGTCTCAATCACCGTGGAGACTCCCTCGTGACCGAACACCAGGGGGAATTGCACATCGAAGTTGTGCAGGTGTCCCTCGATGATCTTCATGTCGGTGGAGTTGCAGAATCCGCACGCCGCGGTCCTGCAGAGAGCCTCATACTTCCCAAATTCGGGTCGTGGGACGTCGACGGCCCGTACGACCCCCGGGGATATCGCCGCTGCTGCCTTCATGCTGTCTCCCATATCGTCTCCTTATAGGTTGTGTGAGTCGCGAGTTTTACTCGGTTATTCACCCGTAGTTCCTATGCCAGTTCGCGGTGGGTGGAGCGTGAGATGATCTCGTCCTGCAGGGAGCGGTCCAGTCTATTGAAATATTCACTGAACCCGGCGACCCGGACGATCAATTCGGAGTGCAGCTCCGGATGCTCCTGCGCCGCTCGCAGAATATCCTGGTCGACGTAGTTCAGCTGTAACTGGAGTCCGCCGCACCGGCTGCCGTTTCTGAAATAGGTTTTCATGAGCTGCTTGAACGCCTCGTATCCTTCCATATCATTGAGGATACCCGAATCGACCTTCAGGTTCATGGCATAGGCCCCCGTGATGCCTGTGAGATTCAGTTTCCCCATGGAATTCAGGAGGCGGGTCGGCCCTCCGGTATCCATCCCCTGGGATGGACCCGCGTTGTCGCTGAGTGGGGCGCCGCTGAGCCTGCCGTTCGGTGTCGCCCCGACGACCTCTCCCTGGGTCACCTGGGAGGTATAGCTGAACACCGAGGCGACGAAGACTCCGGGTACGGAGCCGTCGTTCAGTTCCGCTACTGCGTCGGTGTAGGTCTGTAAAATTCTTGCTGCGATCCGATCGACAGGATCGATGTCGTTTCCGAAGCAGGGTGTCCGTGCTTGGAGCAGCCTTCGGAGCCGCTCACTCCCCTCGAAGTTCGATGCCACCGCGGCCTCGAGCTGCCGCCATTCGACGGTTCCCTCGTCGAACACGAGCGTCTTGATCGCCGAGAGTGAATCCGCCGCCGTGCCGAGGCCGGCCCCCCCGACGGGAAAGCAGCCCGGTAACGCCGCCCCGCCCTGGTAGAGATCCTTTCCCTGCTCCAGGCAGCCCTCTACGAGGCAGGAGGCGAACGGATCGTACCGCCGTCCCCGGCAATCCGCTATATACGATTCGGCGTTCCGTTTGGCGGAGGCGATAACCGACGTGATTCTTTCCGAATAGGAGGTCATGAGGTCTTCGAACGATTCGAACGGTCCAGCGGTGTCGCCGATGGTCTCGACGAGTAGCCTGGGAAAGGAGATGCCGCCGGCGCCGTGCCAGAATGCCTGCTTGGCGCCGATCATGATCTCCACGCATCCCATGTTATAGTATTCGCTTGTCTCTTCACGCGAGATGCCGCGCTTCATCAGGACCGGAATCCAGGAGTCGTCGTTGAGGAACATGGGATTTCCGGAACCGGATTGGATGCTCTCGAGCGCGAGATCGTATAGCTCTTCCGGTGTCTGTGCGTGAATCCGGAGGGCCGTGTTGGGGTAGGGGAGGCGCATCTCCGCGCACACCTTCAGGCAGAGCCGGGTGAGTTCGTTGGAGAGATCGTTTCCGTGTCCGTCGGTGCCGCCGAGGGTCATGCTCTGTACGGTGCGCATCTTGGGTTCGTTGACCTTCAGCCATAGACAGGCGATGAGTCGTTCGGCCTCCTCTTCGGTGACGGTTCCGTCGTCGATACCCTGCTTGTAGAGTGGATAGAGATACTGATCGAACCGGGCGAACGACATTGCGGAGCCGCCGCCGATGTTGGCGATGAGATGGCAGAGCCATACCAGCTGGATCCCGTCCTGGAAGGTTGCAGGGACGCCCTCCGCGATCCGTTCGAGCCGCTGTGCTATCTCCAGGAGTTCGGTTCTGCGGCCGGGATCCATATCCGTTCGGGTTGCCTCCTCCGCGGCGCGTCTCGAGTAGCGGCGGATGAACTGAATCGCACCCGATATGGCGATCGTTGCCGCCTCATAGAACTGGAGTCGATCATGGGCATCCGAGTGTTTGCGTGTGCCCGTCTCGATCTCTTTCAGTATACCTCCGAATCCGATCCGGATTAGCGTACCGTAATCGAGGTGGAGGTGGTTCGCGACGCTCCACGGTAAATCCTCGAAGAGCCGTCGAGTCTCCTCCCCGTAGTCGAACACGAATCGGCGTTCCAACTCCCGGGCGATATCCAGCGGTGAGAGCACCGGATCGTCGGCATACTCGTGTTGCTTCTCCTTGATTACCCGTTGAAGATCTTCATACGGGATGGAAGCATCGAAATGATCCCGAGCTATCAGCACCCAGCGGCTTTCACTTTTTGTTTCATCCCCATCTCGTTTCTCTTGGTCATTCTGCTTTCGATCCGCGGTGGGTTCGGGAACCGATCGCGGGATGCCGGGTCTTCGCCCCTCACCCATGCCGGAGGCGGTGGTGAACATCCCGCCCCAGCGGTCGATGCCGGAATCCTTGCCGGATTGTGTGAGGAGACGTTTATACTCGGTGAGACACTCCTCCGCCACGCGTCTGATCTCCGGATAGGTGAGGGGAGCTTCCACCGGCGGCCACATCCCCGAGATGGAGCCTACCAACGGCTCTCCCGGGAGGATCGCCAAGTCGACCTTTTCGAGTAGATGGGCGAAGGCCTCGGCCCGCCGGATCTGTCTGGGCTCACCGATCGTGAGCCTCAGTGACTCGGCAACCAGATCGAAGTAGGTGGTCCGGCGAGGACCGGCCTTTTCCATACGGGCTATGTGGGTTCTGAGTAGTCGAATCGAATCATCCATTGTCGTCTTCTCCGGTGAAAAGAGTTCGGAGCCTTGGATAGAGCTCCGTGTAGGTGCGGTAGTTCCGGTCGTATGCGGGGGAGGGATCCGGGGAGGGTGATTCCACCGCCTTCTTGCCGATGCATGCGGCCGCCTCGGGCAGTGACCCATACAACCCGATCCCCACCGCCGCAGCCATGGCTGCACCGACGGAGGTGGCGTTTTCCGCCTTCACGTCCATGGAGTAGAGCCGGACCCCGAGGATGTCCGCGATCATCTGCCGCCACACCGGCGAGTTGGCCCCGCCGCCGATGAGCGGCATCTCATCTATGGAGATGAACGATCGGAACGCGTCGAGGATGCTGCGGAGCCCGAAGGTCACCCCCTCCATGACCGCCCGGGCCATATGCGCCGGGCCGTGCGTCGTGGACATGCCGAAGAAGACGCCCCTTGCCACGGAATCGAACACCGGCGAGCGCTCTCCCTCAAGATACGGGAGGAACACGAGCCCCTCGCTGCCCGGAGCTATCCGTTGGATCATCCTCTCCAGAGCGTTCATGTCACCGATTCCGAGGATGGTCCTGATCCACTCCAGGGAACGGCCGGCGGTCTGCATGGTGCCGAAGACGCCTGCGGTCTCTCCGTCCAGAGACAGGATGTTGAAGAGACGGCGTTCGGGGTCGATATGGGGCTCCGGCATCAGGGTCGCGATCCAGCCGGTGGTTCCCAGGTTGCAGTATCCGTCTCCCGGCGTAGCGATTCCCGCGCCGGCGTTGGCGCAGGCACCGTCGCCGCCGCCGGCGATGACGGGAATGCCCTGGGTCAGTCCGGTGACCTCGGCGGCCTCCCGGGTCAGCCGGCCGATCACGTCGACCCCTCGATGCACCGCCGGCAGCTTCTCCTTCGGCACCCCGAGGTGGGCGAGCATATCCGCCGCGTACTCACCTCGCCGCACATCCAGCAGCTGGGCATGGGAGGCATCGGAGAGGTCGGTGGTGTCGATATTCCCCGTCAGGCGTGCAGCCGCGAAATCTTTACTCTGGAGGAACCGCACGGTTTGTGTGAATATTTCCGGTTCGTTCTCCGCCAGCCAGAGGATCTTGCAGAGCGGTGCCTTCGGATCGAGGATGTTCCCGGTGGTTCGGTATACCCGATCCGCTCCGACGGTGTCCTGGACTCGCCGGAATTGATCTTTCGCCCTGCCGTCGGAGTGGATCATCGCGCGGGTGAGGGGTGCACCCTCGGTATCTACCGGCACGAGCCCGAGCATGTGGCCGCTCAACCCGATCACCCCGATCCGTGCGCATGCATCCGGTTGCCGTTCCACCAGGGTCCCGCTGTTGGCGACCATCCCCTCCCACCAGCGGTTCGGGTCCTGTTCGGCCCACTCCGGGTTCGGGTAGGTGGTAGGGTACGCGGAGGTTTGCGAATCGATCTCTCGAAAAGATGCATCTACCAGCGAGGATTTCACCCCGCTGGTGCCTATGTCATGTGCGAGAATCGTGACGCCTCTCATCCGTGCTCCCCTCCGTCGCCGGCAGTTAGAAGAGTATACACCATATCAATAATGAGAACTGTTTGGCAGTGGGTCCGGTTCAGGACCTATCGAACTCGTCCTCCTCCTTCTCAGAATGAGGCTCCGGAAGGGCTATCCGGGTATCTCTCTCCCTAAGTGAGAACTCGGCCACCATGGCCTGGAGCTGTTCGGCCTGGGACGCCAGCTCCTCCGCCGCGGAGGCGCTTTCTTCGGCACTGGCGGTGTTTCCCTGGGTGAC
>CAZAKE010000093.1:0-18746 GCA_964485495.1 uncultured Spirochaetales bacterium | reverse complement strand
AATGATCGCCTTCAGCGCGAGATTGAAGAGCAACGACCGTTTCTTCAGATGCTCTTCTTCGAAAGGGTATTACATGGACAATTCTCGACGGAGGAGGCTATCCGAGCACGGCTTCCTCATGTGAAAATACAGATGAATTCGAATACATACCAGGTCTTTCTCATCAAAAGAAAGGACGGGGGACACGATAGGGTATCCGATCATCTATCCGAATTAGATAGACACCGAGTCTTGGTGAAGCGGACTATAGATGAATTGGTATCGGACCAATTTTTCACGCATGATCTGGACGAAGATAAGATCGCCATGATTGTGTGCCACAAATCCTCGAAAGATGCACGCATTTCGGACGGTGAGTCGATATCGACGCAGCTTTCAGAGAATTTATTGAAAACATTTGGTATTCGTACGCTCATAACGGTAGGAAATACATATCAGAAGTTGATGGATATCCACAGATCGTTTCAGGAAGCTATGTTGGCACTCGGATACGAAAATCCGGGAAATTCTGTGGAGATCATTACCTATTCTACTTTACCAATCATTGGAGATACACATTATTATCCCCCCGAGATAGATCGTCGCTTGCGTTTGGCTGTAAAGGTCGGAGAAATTAGTAAGGTCAAGGAGTTATGCGACACAATATACCATGAAAACTATGCAAAGCGTAAACTATCGCTCAATACATCTAGGCTACTCTTGAACAACATGTGGGGAACCGTAATTGCACTTCAGGAGGAACTACCGGAAATCACAGAACCGGTGGCAGCGCTTGTTCGCACAGAATTATCATTGGTCAACGAGTCCGAGAATGCGCACAAACGAATAATCACTGTAATACAGACATTGATAAATTTGTGTGTATCCGTGCGAGAGCGTGGTGTTGATGCGACCCGTATACTTGTCGGAGATATCATTCAATATATACGTGAGTATTATGCAGATTCAAACCTTTGCCTGTCGGTGATCTCCGAACGTTTCAACAAGACCGAAATTTACCTTTCCCATATTATCAAACAGTATTCGGGCACGACATTCTCGGCATTTCTCGAGGAGGTTCGTATGGACAACGCGGAACGACTCTTGATCGAAGGGGATCTCCCGATAGCTCGTATTGCCGAGGCCGTCGGATATGCATCGGAAAATACCTTCTGCCGTGCATTTAAGCGAAGATATGGACTCAGTGCATCAAAATACAGAGCTGCAAACCATTCTGTGAAATCGACCGATCTCAAATCAGATAAATCATCATCCGCAAACGAAGAAAAAACAGTTTCTGTATAAAAAAAGCATCATTTTCACATTGCAGGCTTCCAGTATGTTTGTTTTTTGAACATTAATATTAACAATTTCCAATTTACGCAGAAGAAGACCGATGATAGGCTGATTGTACCGATTGAAATGATTTGAAGGAGTCAATCAGCATGACCGGTGAATATGGAATACCGAAAAAGCCGCTCTGGCCTCGGATAAAGAAAAATTGGCAGTTATCGTTAATGCTGCTCCTGCCGATGGCATATCTTTTGACATTCAAATACTACCCGATGGTAGGCGCACAGATTGCCTTCAAGAAGTTCATAATCACGAAGGGGATTTGGGGAAGCCCATGGATAGGATTTCGTCACTTTCAGCGCTTCTTCACTTCTTATGAATTTTGGCGCCTCATGTCTAATACTCTGGGAATCAGTTTCTATAGACTCGCCGCCGGTTTCCCCATACCCATCATGCTGGCACTTTCTCTCAATTATGTGGGGAACCGCGGCTTCAAGAAGACAGTACAGATGGTCACTTATGCACCTCATTTCATATCTGTTGTCGTGATGGTTGGAATGGTACTTCAGTTTCTATCACCTCGAACCGGCTTGGTAAATAATTTGAGAGAAGTGATGGGAGTTGAACGAGTAAATTTCATGGGGGTTCCTGGGTATTTCAAATCAATCTTTGTATGGTCGACGGTGTGGCAGGAGATGGGATACGGATCGATCATCTATCTTGCAGCTCTTTCTGCAATAGATCCTACGTTGCACCAAGCTGCTATTATAGATGGTGCGACGAAAGTCCAGCGGATGTGGCATATCGATCTACCTGGCATAATGCCAACAGCCGTGATTTTACTCATCCTGAATACTGGTAGGATTTTGGAGGTCGGATTCCAGAAGGTGCTGCTAATGCAGAACCCCTTGAATCTTCGGTCTTCTGAAATCATTCAGACATATGTATACAAGGTCGGACTTACTTCACAAACACTAAATTTCTCATATCCGACGGCCATCGGGCTTTTTCGGTCGGTTGTGGGGCTTGCTATGCTAGTTACTGTGAACCGCATCGCGAGATACGTATCAGAGAGTAGTCTATGGTAGATATAGTACGAAGTCAAACTACTACTAAAGTGGTTCGAATTGATCCGACATCTGGAGTGTCAGGTCGGATGCGTGAGACCAGAGGTGACAGGATTTTCAATGTATTTAATTACTCAATTCTGGTGATACTTTTTCTCATCGTTGCATATCCGCTGATTTATGTGATAAGTGCGTCATTCAGTGATGCCGACCAGGTCGTAATGGGTAACGTATGGCTGTATCCTGTTGAACCGACGCTGGATGGGTACAAGGCTGTGTTCAAGCACAAGATGGTGTGGACAGGATACGCAAACTCATTTTTTTACATGATAGTCGGGACGGCGGTAAATGTATCTCTTACCGTGATGGCGGCCTATCCTCTCTCACGCAAGGATTATGTCGGCCGAAAATTGATCATGTTCATGTTTGTATTCACGATGATGTTTAATGGCGGACTCATTCCTACTTATCTACTCGTAAAATCGCTTGGATTACTTGACACTAGAGCGGCCATGATACTCCCGACTGCAATCGGTGCGTGGAACGTCATTATTACTAGGACGTTCCTGCAATCCAACATTCCAGATTCCATGCTGGAGGCTGCTCAGATGGATGGGTGTTCAGATTTTAGGTTCGTAGCACAGGTCGTGTTGCCCCTCTCTGGGCCGATCATCGCCGTTATCACCCTCTTTTACGCAGTCCATCACTGGAATCAGTATTTCCAAGCGCTTATATATCTGCGGAATCAGGATCTCTATCCGCTCCAGATTGTCCTGCGGGACATCTTGGTCAGAAACCAAGTGAACATGGAGATGATGGATGACATTGAGACTTACATAAGGCGAGAAGCCATCGCGGAGCTATTGAAATATTCTTTGATTGTATTTGCCAGTGTCCCGGTCCTAGTCATGTACCCGTTTGTTCAGAGATACTTCGTTCGAGGAATCATGATCGGCAGTATAAAGGGATGATTTGTATCTATTCTATAGAGAGGGGGTGATTGCTTATGGGATAGACGGAAAAGATGAAAGTCATCTTCATTAAACGCAGAAGAATCCAGTGTATGGGTTCAACCAAAAAAGGAGAAGAGATATGTGTAAACGATTTTGTTTTATTTTTTTTGCATTTCTGCTGGTAGGCGGATTCGCATTCGGAGGAGGACAACAGGGGGATAGTGGCAAGAGCGATCAATCTATCGAAATTGAGATGAGCGCACCTGGTACCTTTCCCATTGTACAAGAACCGGTAGAAATGACAGCCATGATTCCCTCACACGGCATGGTCGAAGATTTCAATACGAATGAGTTTTCTAAGTGGCTTCAGGAAAAGACCGGTGTAGACATGTATTACGAGGTGATACCTGAAGCAAATATCGCCGAGAAATTGAACATAACTTTGGCAAGCGGTGACTATCCTGACATGTTCTTAAGTATGGGAATAACGCCGACTCAGGAAGTGTTGTTCGGCGCGCAGGATGTGTTCGTCGCATTGAATCCATACATCCAAGAGTATGGCGTGGAATATAAACGACTAATGAAGGAACTCCCGCAGGTTGAGGAAGTCATGCGTCGTAGTGGGGATAAGATCTATTCGATTCCAAAGGTTAATCTCTGCTATCATTGCCTTTATTCTCAGAAGTTTTGGATTTACAAGCCATGGCTCGACGTGGTAGGCATGGACCTTCCTCAAACTACCGAAGAATTCCGAGCGGTACTAAAGGCATTCAGGGAACAGGACCCGAACGGGAACGGCAAGGCAGATGATATCCCCTTAGTCGGTGGAACAACGGGATGGCACACAAACCTCGATGGGTTTCTCATGTCTGCATTCATCTACAACGATTCCGAGGAGCGCATGATTGTAGAGAATGGAAAAATTGACGTCGTATACAATAAGCCTCAATGGAAGAAGGGCCTTCAGTACATGAAGAGTCTGTATGACGAAGGATTAATCGCTCCGGAATCCTTCACGCAAGATGTGAATCAATTCAGGCAAATGCTGCGTGATCCTGAGAAGGTAGTGGTCGGGGTCGCTGCTTGTGGTGCCATCAGAGGAATGTGCGGTGCGGACAATTACATCTGGCGCGATTATGTAACAGTCCCGGCGTTGAGCGGTCCGGATGGATACAGGAGGGCTTTCTGGGATGCTTTTGGAGGTATCACTGGGGACGCATGGATTACAAGTTCTTGTGATTATCCGGCAGTGGCTTATCGCTGGGGTGATTTACATCTTTCTGAGGAATCCACTATGCGCAGCGTCCATGGCCGTCCAGGTATCGAATGGCGAGAGGCCACTCCCGAAGACGGTGTAGGCCTGAACGGATTACCTGCAGAAACTTTTCGAATTCTCGTACTCGGAGAGATTCACAACGCCCACTGGAACCAGCGGGGTCCTTCGGTGCGAACATTCAATACACGGCAACGATGGGCTATAGCCCCCTCGCAACCGGGACATGAGAAGATCCTGTATGAAGAAACCAAGAAAAACTACGCGCCCTATGCACAGCCTATGGAAAATCAGATCCCCCCACTCGTATTCACCGACATACAAGCTGAGGAATTGGGCGACAGACAGACGGTGATCGAAGAGTATGTACGGGAGATGATTGCCCGATTCGTGACTGGCGATGTGGATCTTGATTCGGGCTGGGATTCCTATCTCAAAGAACTCGAGGCTATGGGGGTACAAAGACTAATCGATATCTATCAGGCGGCTTATGACGCGAGTTGAGCGGACGATATTATAATTGAGAGAGTATCGAGAAGAATAAAATAGAAATCTTAGTATATCTATAGGTCGGGGTCGGATTCTGCCGACTCCGACCTTTGTAATCACGACTTCCTGCAACCATAAAGGATTTGATACTACACAAAGCTCGGAATTAGTTATCTGGTTATTTCGATGATGAATCAGTATAATCTGCACGGGTTTTGTCCCACAATGGCCTGAGATGAATTATGCAGGAGGGAAACTCTTTATGCCTATCGTCACCCCGGATCATTATCCCGAAGGAACACTATCCCCCGACCTGCTCCCGGTATCCTGCAACAAGGACTGCGGGGCAGGATGTCCGCTGGTCGCGTGCATGGAGAACGGCAGGGTCGCGCGGATCGTGGATAATCCCTTACGAGACGAGTACGTCCGTGGCTGCCTCCGGGGGTATCGGATGGCGGAGGTGTTGTACGCCGAGGATCGGGTCACGAAACCGCTGATAAGGGTAGACCGAGGAAGGGCATCAGGTCGACCTGCGGGTAGTACAGCCGCGGGGAACACGGTGGAAGCCTATGGCAGCCGTTTCCGGGAGGCCACCTGGGAGGAGGCAATACGGCTGACGGCGGAGCGACTCGGGGAGATCAGGGAGACGCTGGGTCCGCAGGCGGTGTTCGCCATGACCGGTTCGGGGGCCTGCCGTGGCGTGCTTCACAACACGGGGATCCTGGGGCGCCGGTTCTTCGCGTGCTTCGGCGGGTCTACCGGCATGCATGGCGGGTACTCCGCCGGGGCGGTTTCGTTCGTCGCCCCCTATCTGTTCGGGACACGGGCCGTCGGGTTCGATCCGCCGACGCTGCTCGATTCGAAGCTGATTGTCCTGTGGGGCTACAATCCGCTGGACACCCGGTTCAGCTGCCGGATCGAAGGCGTCCTCGAGGAAGCGGTCAAGCGGGGGATACGAATCGTCGGCGTCGACCCGAGGCGTTCACGAAGCATACGGGACTTGAAAGCCGATTGGGTTCCGATAAGACCCGGCACCGACGCGGTGCTGATGGCGGCGGTGGCGTACGTTCTTCTCGACGAAGACCTGGCCGATCTTCCCGGTGCGAGGCGGATAACCCACGGCGTCGACGAGTTCGTCGATTATATCCGCGGAACACAGGACGGATGTCCGAAGACTCCATCGTGGGCCGAACCGGTCTGCGGTCTGCCGGCTGCGAAGATCGCCGAGTTCGCTCGGGAGTACGGCCGCGCGAAACCCGCGGCGCTACTTCCGGGACTCTCTATCCAGAGGGTGCTCGGTGGCGAGGAGGCGTACCGCTTCTCCGCCGCCCTTCAGGCGCTGACCGGAAACGTCGGCAAATCCGGCGGCTCCTCCGGTGGAGAGTTCTGGGGTAAACTGCCGAACCCGCGGTTTCCGCGGATCCCGGTTCCGCCGATGGACGTGGTAACTGAAGATATGGCCGGAAACAACGACCCACAGAATGTCGGAGCAAAGCGCACAGGCACGGTAAATCCATCGATTCCGGTATACCGGTGGCCCGACGCCGTCATCGAAGGCAGAGACGGCGGCTATCCCTCCGACATCGCCTGCATCTTCAACTCCGGAACCAATTACCTGAACCAGGGCGCGGACATCGGCAAGAACCGACGCGCCTTCGAGAAGGTCGCCTTCTCGGTGACGGCGGATTATTTTCTCACGCCCACTGCCGCCGCGTGCGACGTGATCCTGCCGGCGACTACCTTCCTGGAGCGGGAGGATGTGACCGTGCCGGCGGACGGCTACCTCTTCTATTCGACCAGGGTCTCGCAACCAATCGGCCAGGCCAGGACCGACTACGATATCTACGCGGACCTGGCCGATTCCCTGGGATTCCGCGACCGGTTTACGGAGGGAAGGACCGCGGAGGAGTGGCTGGAGAAGTTACTGGACGAATCCGAGATCGACGACATCGAACGATTCAAGACCTGCGGCATCTACCGGGGTGAATGGGACGGCAGAGTCGGCCTCCGCGATTTCGCCGCGGATCCGCAGTCTCATCCCCTCGCCACTCCCTCCGGCAAGATCGAGATTCGCTCCGAAAGCTATGCCCGGGACACCGGATTCTCGCCGCTTCCCGAATGCAGGCCGCCGGAACCGCCGGAGGGCTTCTCCTTCCGGATGGTTACACCCCACTCCCGGTACCGCATCAACTCCCAGCACTCCAACCGCCCCTGGTTTCCCGCCCTGGAACCTCCGGTCTTGACCATGAACCGCGAGGACGCCGGTGAATTGGGTCTCTCCGACGGCGAGACGGCGAGGGTGATCGGTGAAGTTGGCGCGATGGAGATAAAGCTATCGCTGAGCGACGACATCATGCGCGGAATCGTATCGTTGCCGCAGGGTGCCTGGAGCCGGATGAATGAGGACGGTGTTGAGATCGGCGGCTCCGTCAACGCCGTGGTCTCCACAGATCCGACCCTCCCGAGCCACAGCTCACGGAGTCACTCGGTGTTCGTGGGGATACGAAAAGACTGACGCTACGTCAATTCCAGCTTGATTCCAATGTGGAAATCATATAATCAGGTGGCGTTGCATAGGAGAGGTAATGAAGACTGGCTCATTGACTGTGCTGGAGGTGGTACGACGCTTCTCCGAGTATATTAATCGTGTGTTCTACAAACACGAATCTTTTATATTGTAGAAAGGAAGGGTGTTGATCTTTCTTCTATCATAGACGGTCGTGGAGAAGAAGAGATTTTCATTACGGTTTTTCGGCCAGATGCCCGTACTTCTCCCTGACCTCGACCCAGTCGGAAAAACCCCACTTACGGCAGTAGTGCTCCCCGCTTTCGAAGGTGTCGCCCGCCGCCTGGAGTTCAACCCGGAGTCGGGCTGCCAACTGTTCTTGCAGGTCCGCATGTTCGGGGTTGCCACAGAGGTTCTCCAGCTGGTAGGGATCGGTCTCGTTGTCGAAGAGCAGCCAAGGGCCCTTCACGGTTTCGACATAGGTGTAGCGGGGAGTGCGGATGCCACGATACTCGTCGGTCTCGTTCCTGACGGCCATGCCGAAGGCGATGGGGAGCTGGGTCAGACCCGCCGTATCCTCGGGCTCCGGGCCGCCGGCGATGACTGCGGAGTAATCGTGACCCTGCACTGTTTCCGGGACTGGGATCTCGCAGAGGCCCAGTAGCGTCGGCATGATGTCCGGTGTGTTCAGCACCATTGAGAGCCGCCTGCCGACCTGGGCGTTTGTGCCGTCATCCTTTCCGGTGATCTTGGAGTAGCGGATCAGGAAGGGGACCCGGATCGACTCGTCGTAGGGGAGGTGTTTTCGCAGCAGTCCCTGGCTTCCGAGCATGTCGCCGTGATCCGAGGTAAGGACGAATATGGTGTCCTCGGCGAGTCCTGCGGCCTCCAGGGCGGCATCGATTCGGCCGACGCACTCATCCAGCGCCGAGACGTGGGCGTAGTAGCCGGTCAGCATCTCCCGGGCCTCGTTACGCATCTCTTCGGGGACGTTGGGACGCAGCACCAGGTCCCGGTCTCGATAGTCTCTGAGATACTTCTCAGGGGCGGTATGGTAGGGATCGTGCGGCGGGCCCCACGAGAGGAAGAGGCAGAAGGGGCGCTGTTCCCGCTCTGATTCGGGTCCGCCGTCAGAGGCGACAGTTCCGTGATTTCTAATAAACTCAACCGCGTCGTCGGTCTGAGCGAAGGCATCGTAGCCCTCCCACTTTCGCGTTTCGGGAGTCGTGCCGAAGTATTTCGAGTTGTGATAATCGTGAGTACACTCGAGGACCTTCCAGTAGTCGAACCCTTGGGTGTATTCCGGCGGGATGAACTCCACCCGGTGGGAGTATTCCCCCTGCGGGCCGCCGTGGAGGTGCCACTTGCCGATGTATCCGGTGCTGTATCCGGCGGCCTTGAAGGACTTGCCGATGGTCCGGGCGTCTTTGTCCAGACGGATGTCGTTGATCACCATACCGTTGGTGGTCGGGAATTGGCCAGTGAGGAGCGATGCCCGGTAGGGGGTGCAGCAGGCGTGGACCGATATGGCATTCTCGAAATTCACGCTCTCGGCGGCCAGGGCGTCGATGTTGGGGGTGTGGACGTTGGGGTCTCCCGCGTATCCCGCCGCCTGGGCCCTCCACTGATCTGCGAAGATGTAGAGTAGATTCGGTTTCATATGTTGCTCCATGTGTACCTCACGTATCTGTTGTATCTGTATTTGCCGTGTTTGTAGGCGACGCTTGTGGGGAATCCGATGCGTAGCGGAACTCCTGCTGTCGTGCCACTTCGTAGAATACAGTGGTCAGGGCACACGCCAGGTTCAGTGAGGTAACGCTACCGGTCATGGGAATGCGTACCGACTCATCGACGAGCCCGGTGAGAAAATCACTCATGCCGTGTGTCTCGTTCCCGGCAACCAGTATCAGAGGGCCTCTCAGGTCGACCTGGTCTACCCGTATTACCGCCTTGGCACTCGTGCCGATCAGCCGCAGGGGCAGAACTGTACGAGTGGTTTCGACCCAATCGGAAAGGTCTGTATTGGAACCGGTCTCGAGGACGGGAATGCCGAACACGGCACCGAGGCTCGCGCGGATCGCCTTGGGGTCGAAGGGGTCCGCCCCGTGCCCCGAGACGATCACACCGCCGCATCCGAAGGCGTAGGCGCTCCTGATGAGGCTCCCGAGATTCCCTGGGCTGTTCGGACGATCGGCGATGAGTACCATGCCTTCGGCGGGTATCTCGAACGAATCGAGTGACCGGACACGTTTCTCCGCGATTACCATGATTTCGGACGGATCTTCCCTGTCGGAGATCTCTTCCATCAACTGAGGAGTGAGTTCGAAGACAGTTTCAGGGGCGTTCCTCTCGATGAACGATTCCGCCCATGGCGAGAGGGCTGAGGCCGAACTCCTGATGACTGCCTCGACGTCCCAATCGGCTTCCGCCAGGAGGTTGATTGGGGCGACCCCCTCAACGATGATCTTTCCAGACCGGGTGCGTTTGGTTCGGTTCCGTTTCAGAGCCTCGAACTCCTGAAACGCGGCGTTGCGCCTGCTGATCTGTACAGTCCTGCCTCTATTCCCACTCATGTGAGGATTCTATCACGAGGCAGGCCGATTGTATATTTGTCGATCATGGAACCGAATCGCCCTCAGGCGGGATGGGGAGGTACTCGGGAATAGGGTTCGCCATCGCCCGAAAGATTGCGTCTTTCCGGTGAGCGTTACTACCGGTCAGTTGCTCGATTATCTCACGCACGTCGTTACGCTTCGATTCCTGGCCGTACGGACAGGTGCAGGCCACCGAGTCGATGCCGGAGGCCCGGGCGAAGGCGATGGTGTCCTGCTCCTTCACCAGGGCGAGGGGTCGGATCAGCCGCTGGGAATACTTTTCATACTGCATGGCGGGAAGCATGGTCGACAACTCTCCCTTGTGGAGCAGATTCATGAAGAACGTCTCCAGGATGTCGTCCATGTGGTGTCCCAGGGCGATGGTATCCAGCTTCTCCTTCTCGGCATACTTCAACAGTTCCATGCGACGTTGGGTGGCACACCAGTAGCAGTTCATCCGTTTTCCGGGTTTCAGTCTCGCCATCACCGGTACGTCGATTATTCGCAGCATCGATCCCCATCCGGCGACCAGTTCAACCATGCCGTCATCCTTCGGGCACCCGGGAAAATCGGCACGGACGTGTACCGGATGGAGCGAGTACTCCTGTGGCAGGGAGCGCTTCAGCAGCAGCAGGTGATAGAGCATCGTCAGAGAGTCCTTGCCGCCGGATATCGCCGCCAGGATCCTGCTGCCTGTGGGGATCATCTCGTATACCCGGACCGCCTTGGCCATGCGGCCGCAGATACGGTTGGATATTTTTTTGCGATCGAGTTGCATCATGAACCTTCAGTCGATTCGAGGGTCCGCATTCTTTGAGATCCGATTATGCCGACCGATTCGACGGTGTTTCGAGCCCGGCGAACTGGCTCATGTAGAGTTCCCGATACCGGCCTCGGTCATCCATCAGGCTGTCATGGGTTCCCCGCTCGATGATCCTGCCATCTTCGATGACCAGGATCTCATCGGCGCCCTTGATCGTACTGAGCCGATGCGCGATGATGAAGCTGGTTCGGCCTTTCATCAGTTCGAGCATCGCCTCCTGGATGTGCCGTTCGGTCCGGGTATCCACGCTGCTTGTAGCCTCGTCCAGGATGAGAATTGCCGGATCCGCGAGGATCGCCCGTGCGATTGCCAGGAGCTGCCGCTGCCCCTGGCTGAGGTTGCTGCCCTCCTCCGAGAGGATTGTATCATATCCCTTGGGAAGATGTCGGATGAAGTGGTCAGCGTTGGCCTTTCACACTATGATCGAACCCGCATCTACGCCGTAGAAGCGGGAGAGAAGGGTTGCGATGGTGGTTTTACCGGCTCCGGTGCGCCCTACCAGCGCCACCGTCCTTACCTGGGCCGGTCTTCAAGTTGATATCGACGAGAACCGGTTTCTCCGGCACGTAGGCGAAGCACACATCGCGTAATTCGTCGTAATCCTCTCGGGTCTTTTTCGGATTTTCCGTTGTATATAATGAGCCGGCTAATTATATGCCGGCTAATATAATCTCTCTCGATATTTGCGTCAAGCCCGTCGATCGATTTGCGTTTCCGCCACAGAGCAGGTACAATGTACTCGTGGCAACGATCAAGGAGATAGCGAGGGAGGCGGGAGTCGGAATTGCGACGGTCTCACGTGTCGTGAATGGGAGTCCGCTGGTAAAGGATGCTACTCGCACGAAGGTCCTCGATGTGATCCGGCGACTCAACTATCGACCCAACATCATGGCGCGCAAGCTGGTGAAGGGAACCTTCTCGGAGACCACCGTCGGCATCATCCTTCCTCTCATCGACAACCAATTCCTCTTCGAGGTGATCGCGGGTATCTATGCGACCCTCAAGAAGGAGCGGTACAACATACTCATCTTCAACGCGGGCAAGGGGCGGGACATGGTCTTCGAGCATATCGTCGAAGAGAATCTTGCCGGCCTGCTACTCTTAGGTGATCCCCCGATGTCGCCGGAGGAGCGGAACCTGATCCTGGTAAATAACATTCCCTACGTCTATCTGGATCATCATGAGCAGGATGAGAATTTCGTCGCCTTCGATAACGCCTGCGGCGGGAGACTGGCGGCGGAGCATCTCTACTCGCGAGGGTGTCGGAAGCCGATGTTCATCGGACTCAACAACTTTACTCAGCAACAGAGCGAACGACTGGAGGCGTTCAGGGAGGAGTTCCTGCGCCGGCGGATCGAAGGTATCGCAGGTCTCTATCTTTCGAGTCCGAAAGAGGTGTCCGAACGGGTCCGAACCGCCTGCGAGGAGGAGAGATGCGACGGTATCTTCTTCTTCTCGGATGAGTTGGCCATGGGAGCGCTGCGGATACGAACTCTACATGGCCGAGGAAAGAATGGAATCCCCTTCTGTGGATACGACGATATCCGTACTTCGGAGTATGTCGGCCTCACTACCATCCGGCAATCCGCGTCGGTTCTCGGCCAGGAGGGCGCGAAGGCGATTCTGACGCTGGTCGAGACCCCCGACTGGAGGAGGAGAGACCCCATCGTCCAGGAACTACTCACACCCACGCTGGTTGTGCGTGATACCTGATCGCAGGGGGTGTGCGTCTGTGTTGTGAGTGTCTCGTTCTCACGGAAGGCAGAAAGCACAACACGGAGCCCGGATGGTCATACTGTGAACTACTTCGGATCGTCATTACTCGCGTTCAGTAGCTCAAGAGCGTCATCTTGCCCGTCTCCTGATCGCGGTACTGGATATTGAGGGTTTTCGAGTCGAATTCCGCGTAAAGCAGGGTGGTGTTCGCCTCTGTTCGCCACTCCATGGCGAGTTCGTTCGGCGGTGTATCGTGGAGGATGAACTCTCCCGCGAAGGAGGGGTATGAGTTCCGAAACCGCATCAATGCAAGAAGCCGTTTGACAACCGGTCGCCGCACCTCCAGTGCTATCTCTTGCAGCGTATATGGATGCCGATTGATGTCTCTCCCGGTTTTTGTCCGTTCGACGAGCTCTATATCGTTGCGACCGGCGAGAAGACCGACGTAGTAGACCTGGGGGATTCCGGGGGTGAAGAACTGAATTGCCCTGGCGAGGAGATATGCGTCGTCGTCGTCTCCCAAGGCGGAATAGTAGGTGCAGTTGATCTGATAGATATCGAGGTTGTTATACTTCGGTGTGTTGTAGATCCGTTTCACATTGGCCCCGTGGGTGAACAGATTGTTCTTGGTTCGTTCGATCGCTTCGTCGCTCATCAAGCCGTGTACGTCGACGACGCCGATTCCGTCGTGTGTATCCAGGGTGGTGATCTGTTTTCGCGGACAGCCGGACAACCATGATTTGAGGTTCGTGCCGTCACCGTCATAGATAGCCTGTAGGCATAACATCGGCAGCGCGAAGTCGTAGACCCAGTAGCCCTTCTTCGCCAGCTTCAACTGTATCGAGTAATGCTCGTGTATCTCCGGCAACAGTTCCGTGTCTCCGGCCGCGGATTGAGCAAACTCGAGGATCTCCCACACGTCCGGTTCCACGAAGAAGCAGTTGGTACCCGGTTTCTTGGTTGCGTAGGCGAATGCATCCAGCCTGATCATGGCGGCCCCTCGGTCACCCAGGAATTGCAGGAATTCGGTGATCAGGTTTCGTGTAGTCGGAGATTCCAGATTCAAGTCGATCTGCTCGGGATCGAACGTGCACCAGATCCGCTCGCTGCTGCCATCTTCGAAGGTGATCTCAATGAAGGGGGGCTTGGGTTTCCTCGTATAGATCTTCTGCAGGTCATCCTCCGATGGAGAGCCCTCCGGCCAAAACTGCTTGAATCGGATAAAAGAGTCCTTGTATTTACTCGAATCCTTGTGTTTTCGGAAGTCCTTGAAATAGACAGATTGTCGCGAGATATGATTCAGCATGAAATCAAAGATCAGATCGTAGTCTGCCGCGAGGGTGCGGATCTCTTCCCAATCACCGAAGGCGGGATCTACATGATGGTAGGTGATCGGGGCGAAGCCCCTGTCGGCGCTGGAGGGATAGAATGGGAGAATATGGATCCCGCCGAAGACGCCTTCGAAATGTGTGTCCAGCGCGGTACGCAGCTCCGGTAAATTCCGCCCCATCGAATCGGGATAGGTTATTAGTTGGCATTGATTCCTCATCGTGGTAGCCCCCAGTGTTGCAGCTTCGTTACTTCGTCGTCAATGGCTCCCGAACGGTGTGGGGAGCGAGAAAGTTGCCCTAATTACACAAAATCGCTTGACAATACGAACTTTCACCGGTAATAATTGTACTATAGTTTGGAAACGTTTTCAACTGCACTATAGAAAGGAATATGAAAGCGCTTCCATTTAGTTCCATACCATCTGTAAGGAGGAATTGGTATGAATAAAAAGATCAAATCTATCGCCATTCTCTTCTTTCTGATACTCGGTGCAACCGTAGTGTTCGCCGGGGGCGGTCAGGAGGAAGCCGGAGGTGCCGCTGAGGCTGCCGAAACGATGACTGTACAGGTCTTCGGTGCGTTCCGGGACCAGGAAGCCCTCCGGTTTGAAGAGGCGATGAAGCCCTTCACCGCTCAAACCGGCATTGAGGTCGTGTATGAACCGTCGAGTGAGTTCGAAACACAGATCTTCGTGCAGGTGGAGGCCGGTAATCCGCCGGACGTGGCCGCGTTGCCGCAGCCTGGGTTGATGAATAACTTCGCCCAGCGTGGATCGCTCATCCCGTTGCCGCAATCCGTGATCGGAAGGATCGAGGGAAACTACTCCGCGGCCTGGAAGGATCTCGGTTCTTTCGAAGGCAAAGTATACGGCGTGTTTCACCGAGTGAACGCGAAGAGTTTCGTGTGGTATCCGAAGAAGGCCTGGAACGAGAAGGGTTACGAGATACCCGAGACGTGGGACGAGTTGACGGCCCTGATGGACCGGATCGTCGTCGACGGCGGAGTGCCGTGGTCGGTGGGAATCGAAAGTGGCGCCGCCACCGGTTGGCCGGCTACCGACTGGATGGAAGATATCATGCTCAGGACCGCGGGTCCCGAGGTATATGATAAGTGGGTGAACCATGAAATTCCGTTCGACGATCCGGCGGTTGTGAAGGCGGCCGAAACCATGATGAGTATCTGGGGTAACGACGACTATGTGCTGGGCGGCACAACCTCCATTGCGACGACAAACTTTGGAGACGCGGTGAAGCCCCTCTATGAGGATCCACCGCAGGCGTGGCTTCACCGGCAGGGAAACTTTATCACGGGGTTCATGCAGGAGAAGGTGCAGGCCAACCTCGAGGAGGAGGTCGGTGTATTCGCGCTGCCCTCCATCGATCCGCGGTGGGGAACCCCTGTTCTCGGCGGAGGAGATCAATTCGTCATGTTCGAGGATCGCTCCGAAGTCGTCAAATTCCTCGAATACCTGACGACCTGGGATGCATGCAAGTCCTGGGCTAAGGCCGGCGGCGCATTGTTTCCGCATCAGGACCAGAATTTCGATGAATACGGCTCCTCCCTCGAGGGTGATCTCGCCCGAATCTTGGTGAACGCAGAGGTCTTCCGTTTCGATGCGTCGGACCTCATGCCCGCAGAGGTGGGCGCCGGTACCTTCTGGACCGGTATGGCCGATCTCGTATCGGGAATATCGATAGATGAGGTACTCGAGACTATAGAGAGTAGTTGGCCGTAATTGTTCTTCTGCTCTGTAATCTCGATGGGTAGCGGATCGGATGGTCCGTAGCATTCCGGTGGTGTGGAACCGAATGGTCGGTTCCACACCGCGTACTCGCGCCGCATTATCTAACACCGAAACCGTATCCACCGACTGGAATGAAAAATCAAATGATAAAGGTTGCCTGAGATAGGAGGTATCCGCATGTCTCAACTATTCGATTCCGAACTGCCGCGTTCGCCGTTGCAGCGAGGGCTGACCGTGATCGGTCGCGTCCTCTTCGCGGTATTCGTTCCGGTGGTTACGTTCACCGGCCTATACTTCGGTTTCATCTTTCTTCGCGACAGTGGTGCGCCGCAGGCAATTATCGCGGGCGTGGCGATCGTCTGGGGAGTCGGGGGTGTCGCCGCCCTCTATCTGGTGGCGAACTTCCTGATCGAACGGCTCCCGCCTGCGTGGCAGAGCAGGTTCGTTCCCTTTCTGTTCGTCGGTCCGGCGGTAATCATCATCGGTTGGTACCTTTTTATGCCCACGCTGCGAAGCCTGTATTTCAGTTTTTTCGGGAAGTTCACTGATGAGTACGTAGGGCTGAAGAACTATATTTACATCTTCACCGACAGGACCATGCGGACGGCTTTCCGGAACAACCTGTTGTGGTTGATCTTCGGGACCGGGTTCTGCGTGTTTTTCGGACTCGTGGTTGCGATCCTGGCCGATCGGTCTCGGCTGGAGAAGGTCTCCAAGGCACTGGTTTTCCTGCCTATGGCGATCTCCTTCGTCGGGGCCGGCGTGATCTGGAAATTCATGTATGCCTTCAAGCCGCAGGATGCGGCTCAGATCGGCCTCCTCAACGCCATCCTCGTCGGTATGGGCGGCAAGCCTCTCAACTGGCTTACGTTACGACCTTGGAACACGTTCTTCCTGATCGCGATCCTGGTCTGGCTGCAGACCGGTTTTGCCATGGTGGTTCTGTCGGCGGCGATAAAGCAGGTTCCGAAGGAGTTTCTCGAGGCCGCAAGAATAGACGGAACCGGCGAATTCCGTATCATAGTGAGTATCGTCATCCCTACCATCAAGAGCACCATCGTGACAGTAGGGACGACGATTCTGCTGCTGACGTTGAAGGTGTTCGATATCGTCTTCGCGATGACCAACGGACTCTTCGGCACAGAGGTGCTGGCGAGTCAGCAGTACAAGCAGATGTTTAAATTCCTCCATTACGGCCGGGGGTCGGCCATCGCCATCATTATCCTGCTGGCCGTGACCCCGGTCATCTGGTACAACCTGAAACAATTCAATAAACGGGAGGTATTCTGATGGGTGTTACTACCGACGTGACCGCAGGCAGCATGAGCGGCGCCCGGCGGGCGGAAAGCATATTCGTAAACGGCCTCCTGATATTGCTCTGTGTGATCTGGACTCTGCCGACGTTCGGCGTCCTGGTCACCTCATTCAGACACAGAGACGAGGTGAATCGCACGGGCTGGTGGCGTGCGTGGGAGGATCTGGATACCATTACCCTCGAAAACTACTCTCAAGTACTCGGTGGAAAGCCCTTCACCTATATCGACGATGAGGGGAACAAAATCACCGAGCGAAGCGACAACCTGGTCGGGGCGTTTCTCAACAGCCTTACCGTGACAGTTCCTGCCGTGGTTATTCCGATCCTGATTGCGGCTTTCGCGGCGTATGGGTTCGCCTGGTTGAGTTTTCCGGGGAGGAAAATTCTGTTCGTCGGCATCGTGGGGATCCTGGTGGTGCCGTTGCAGATTTCACTGATCCCCATATTGCGTGACTACCAGGCCATCGGGCTGAACGGAACATTTTTAGGAATTTGGCTGGCCCATACGGGGTTCGGTCTTCCCCTGGCTACGTATCTGCTGTTCAACTACATCAGCACCATCCCGCGGAGTATCATGGAGTCCGCCTTCATAGACGGGGCGAGTCAATTCAAGACCTTTGTGACCCTGATACTCCCGCTGGCGGTTCCTGCATTGGCCTCGTTCGCTATTTTTCAATTCCTCTGGGTGTGGAACGACCTGCTGGTGGCGCTCGTGTTCCTGAGCGGGTCCGGAGAGCGGTTTCAAGTCGTGACCCAACGGCTGTTGAACATGATCGGCACTCGGGGGCAGGATTGGCACCTCCTTACCGCGGGGGCATTTGTGAGTATGATTTTGCCGCTGGCGGTCTTTTTCGGGCTGCAGCGCTTCTTCGTTCGCGGCCTGATGGCAGGTTCTGTTAAATATTGATTTGAAATCTATGGCTGATTTGATATATCGCCGAAGTGTTAGTATATTATGCCTTGAGGGGTAATAATGAATACTACTGAAATGCAAACACGGACAGAGACTCGTAGCAACGAGATCAAGACATGGCTATATGATCACGATTCCTATTTCGATTTCTCGGTAGAGGAACATTGGAAAACACTCGTCGACCATATCGATTTCCATAAGTACATCATGGAAGAGAATAAGAAGCGCTCAATCGGTTGGGATGACGCGCTCCGTTCGTGGAAAGAGAATGTGATGGAGCCGTTGAAACATGCCGTTGACACATACTTGGTTCGTACGGCATTCCCCAGGCAAAAGTTCGGGGACTTGTACCTAGCTGTTTCGGACCATTGGTACTACTTAAAACAATGGGATTCACGGGTCACGCCCGAGAGCGCCGCGAAAAGTTTTGCGGCCCACTATGGGAACTTTTTCGGGAGGTTTTTCTCTCGCTTCCTTGACTATCCGGTTATCAACACGACCGTGCAATCTCCCGACGGTTGGGAGTCGGCTCGGAGGATGAGCGAACAGATACGGAACCTGAAAGACGAGTATTACTCGGCAGATGAGATCTATCCGCAGTACTAATCGATCACGCCTACAGACGTTCCGCAGCCCTATCCGGTTTCCGGGGTTCTTTGTAGCGTAGCCGCCGTGTCGTGGAGCCAGTCTCTGGCCACCCGCAGGGCCAAGGCTCCTCTTAATCTTACGTGGTGATGATATGGGCGGGT
>CAZAKE010000092.1:0-18972 GCA_964485495.1 uncultured Spirochaetales bacterium | reverse complement strand
AGGCGCAGGTACTCTCGTTGTACTTCCAGATCGCCAAACTTCTTCTTGGCGTCCTCGGTGCTCATAGATGGCTTGACCACCACCTTGTCGCCCTTTTGCCAATCCACCGGTGTGGCTATGCCGTACTTGTCGGAAACTTGCAACGCATCAATCACGCGCAGAATCTCGTCAAAATTTCTCCCGACAGCGGCCGGGTAGGTCATCGTGAGCCGGATCTTCTTGTCCGGATCGATGATGAACACGGAACGGACCGCTGCGGTGCTACTTTCCTTAGGATGGATCATACCGTAGAGTTTCGCCACTTTCTGATCCGGATCTGCAATGATGGGATAATCCATCTTCGTACTCTGCGTGTCTTCCACGTCTTTGATCCACTCGCGGTGCTCCTCGACTGAGTCGACCGACAACACAAGACGCTTGGTGTTGCGTTTGCCGAACTCCTCGCTAAGAGATGCCGCTCGTCCGATCTCCGTGGTACATACCGGCGTTTTTGAAACCGGTCTGCTCAATATCCATTCCCGATAAAGTGGGACCCTGTGCCAGCAACTTTTTGTTCACGCCCGGGTCTGTTGGATAACACTTACTACTCCCTTTTAGTGGTGTTGATCGACTGCTCCAAACGGCGCAGTTCCTCAACAAGCGCATGCCAATCCGGCGGCGTGCCGTAAAACATCGTTGTCATGTTGCGGTAATCCCGGGCCAGTTCCTTGAGCCGATCTTCACCTGGTAGGATCCGGATCGTCCCGGGACAGGCGAGGTTGTAGCGGGCGGCACGACTCGGATAGAACCGTTCTTTGAACTCCGCAACGGACCGAAGTAATCCAACGTCCTGGAGTGCCGCTGCGGCCACACCTGAATGGGACAGCATCACGATATCATAGTAGTGCCGCGCGTATCGTGGAGGGATCCCTTTGTTGCTATAAGCGATCTGGTGGGCGATCGTCACCTTCTCCCAAAACGTTCTCTCGGCGGTGGTCACCCTTACCGGAATCGCCTCATCACCAAGGACCTGCGGGTAGTGCCGCGAGACGTCAGGTACGATCGTCTTCCATACCGACGGAACCCACGACGCCAGGGAACCAATCTCGAGAAGCACGCCGTCTTGAACGTAGTCGCTCGTGTACACTGCGGGGTACCCGATGACAACACCCTGATCGACACTGTCCGAGACGGATACCGTTACGGCATCAGGCAGCTCCGCCCGAAGAAACGGAACAAACGTGGCGCGGAGATACTCCTCGGTCTTGGTCCCAAGGGCTTTGTTGAACCTGTCTTGCTTCGTGCGTGAACGTTCCGCATCCCAAGGGTCACTGTCCCGTCCGCCGATGCCCAAAAGGCGCCAGTCCATGATGAGATCGACATCCTCCGAGAAACGTTGAATAGCGCCGTAGACCTTGGCAAGACTCGTCCCACCCTTGAAGATGAATCGATCCTTCGTTTTCGGGTGAGTGAAGAGGATTCCGAGAATGGCACTGACCCAGAGATCCTTCTCTACGATGACTGGATCTACTCCCATCCGAGCCGCCGTTTGGCTCAGAAGCTGTGTCTTACGTTCGGCTGCAAGGGCCATGTACTCGGTAATCATTGCTGGTGTGCCGTCATCTCGGCGATTCGGAGGATCTCGTCGTGTACCCACGAAGTAACGCGGCGCGTCTTTTTGACAATGCGGCGAACATCGTGATCCCCCACCAGGGAGGCGATCTGACGACGATGGGCGTCGGATATTGAATCCTGTCCGAGGGCGAGGATCGCCTGTACAACCGTTGCCGCGAATCGGTCATCGATTGTAGTGTGCTGCGTCTTCTGGTGAGAGAACTGCAGTGGCGTAT
Organism: uncultured Spirochaetales bacterium; assembly: GCA_964485495.1. Taxonomy (GTDB): domain Bacteria; phylum Spirochaetota; class Spirochaetia; order CAZAKE01; family CAZAKE01; genus CAZAKE01. The sequence continues at coordinate 17,143 of CAZAKE010000092.1, read as the reverse complement.
TGCCGATTACGTACTCGCGGTTGGGCCCGCTGGAGAGATACCGAAATCGCGCCGGGACTTGGGTGTCCAGACCCAATAGATGGAGCGCCGTGGATCCATCGGGGACAACCTGCCAGCCGTGTTTTCTGCAAAGCGCCGATACTACCTGTTGCATATCCGGCGCAAGGTACTCGCCGAGAAAATCACTGTAGGTCGGGTAGTCATACAGGCCACGGAGAAGACGGCGGATCGTGCCCGTCGAGGCGAGACGCTTGAGGGCGGAATCTACAGCAGAGCGGGATGCAAGATCGGTGAAGTCGACCTGGGAGAAGCACCAACCTCTCCCGCTTCCGTATATCCTGCTAAGTATCTTTTGAGTAATACTTTGCATGTTCCTAATATATTCCTCCATGGCCGAAAAAACTATACATTTTTCGGTCAGATATCGCTTTCCGCGAACATGCGGGCGGTAAACTCGTGCTCGGTGAGGCGCACCTTCCACGTTTCGTCGTCGCGGTGGATGTTTTCTTTGGAATCAGAAGTACGGTGTGTCGACTGGGTAGGACAATTCGGTGAACGTATAAATAAGGTGAATGAGTGTACCGAAGAAGAGAAACATCAATTCCTGAAAGGTGTACTTGAGAAGATTACCGTATATACACTCGATACCTAAACTCATAGATTGAAACTGGAATTCAGGATTCCGTATGTTAATGATTCACTTGTGTGGATCGATAATAGTAATAAGAAATTAGGGTATAACTTGAATGATGGAGTCAAAGATTTGGAAGTGGAGATTGACTCGTTAAAAAAGTAATTCCTGGGGATATGGGGAGTTAGATGTGTGGTATAGGAAACATATTCCGTCACGGTGGAGTAACGATGGAATCGCCGGTACTTCGTGTACTGCTTTGCATGGCGCTCGGGGCTCTACTCGTCACGGCCCAGGAGGGTACGGCCGAAACCGCCGTACTCTTGAAGGGGCCGACGCCGGTTCGTGGAATTCCCTACCTTGACGTAAACGTACTCCCCTGCCAGACCGCGGTGTACGGACACGGCGGGGTCTCAGTCGGCGTCGTGTACACGGAGGCCGAGGTCGTCACCCCCGACTCCTGGCGGTGGGAGAGCTGTGGAACCGTGCGGTATCTGCGGGTTCCCGAGGTGAATCGGCCGGCTCCGGCGTATCTCTTCGGCGGGGGGTTCCTCGACGATGCCGCACCACCCGAACGGGGAGCGGTCATCTACTATCGGGAGGGAGAGTGGGCCGTGTTTCTCGAATTCCCCCCGGACTATCCCGATCCGTGCGCATTCTTGACCGTCTTCCTCAAGCGGCTGCGGTATTTCCTCGGGGTAACCGAGCGGGGACTGAAGGCCCCGCTGCCGGCGCACCTCGAACTGTAAACCTCGCATCTTCGTTCTATCAAACGCCGCGATCGATCTCCCCTATCTTTCTGACCCGGCGGACGTGGCGGTCGTCCCTGTCGGGAGTCGTATCCATGAATGTTGCCAGGATCTCCTCTACGGGGATCGTATAGTCTACTCGTCCGCCGAAGGCCACGAAATTCGCATCGTTATGGGCGCGGGCCATCTCGGCGGTGAATCGATCGTGGATGAGGGCGCATCGGATGCCCGGGACCTTGTTTGCGGAGATGGAGATGCCGATCCCGGTGCCGCAGATGAGGATCCCGAACTCGTACTCGCCCCTCTGAAACTCCCGGCAGGCGGTGACGGCGATATCGGGATAATCTACCGAATCTGGGGTGTCGATCCCCATGTTGTGGACCGATCTCCCCCGCGCTTCGAGGTATCGCAGTAGCCTGTTCTTCAACTCGACGCCGCCATGATCGTTGGCGATGATGATCCTTTCCTGGTCACTCATTCGAAAATGCTCCTCCGGGTGTGCCGGTTTGGGTGGCTGCGGCGACATTGTACGGGGTGGATCGTCGCAATGCAAGACCCGACCCGGAACAACACATCGCACCGGCCGCTGGTAGAAATTGCGGGTAATACCCTCCGCCGGGTGAACCGATACTAGAATCATGCGGATAGCCAGATGGATGGTCATATGGGTAGAATCTGAATTTTCGTTGATCCACCGGCTCATCGAGTCGGGTGCGAGGGAGTGGTGGTTTTCAGGATGAAAGCACAGAGGAATTGGATCGGAGTGCTGTTCGCGGCGTGCGTCGGGGTCGTGCCATTCATGGTATCCGCCCAAGAGCTGCGGGTCGGCGTGGATGACCTGATCATCGAGCAGAATCTCGACGGCGGATACGATCTGTGGATCCGGAAGAGGGAGGGCCTGAATTCCGTCCTCCTCACCGAATCCACCGCCGACCCGGAGAAACGGGTCCACTCATACGCCCTCAGGAATCCCGAATACCACCCGGCAAACGGCGATGAGAAGCGGCTCCTGGACGGTGAGTTTCTCGACACCTCCAAGGGGCTGTACTCCCTGGTCGATTCGACGCCGGAATCCCACGCGGTACTCGGCGAGGCCTTCAGGATATTCGTCCCCTATGTGGTCGAATACGGGTACCCCTGGAGCCGCGAAGGGGAGATTATGGTATTGGATGGTACCTGGCTGAATATACGTGCGTTCTCGGAGGCCTACGGCAGCTATGAGGGCGATTTTCAGGACAATCCCTTCGTCCTGCGGGTCGTGCAGCTACCCACGGAGGGGCCGCCGGAAGACAATTACATGGACGACACCCTGGACTCATTTCGGGAGATCGCCTCGGAGGGGAAGGGGGCGGCGGTCCTCTCGACCGGTGAGATGGACGTGGTCGACCGGATCGGGGCCATCTTGGGCCAGGTTCCCGGCGGATCGTTGGACCTGGTGCTTGCCCTGGATACCACCTCCAGCATGAAGAACGATATCCCCTACCTCCATGAGTTTCTCCCGCCGCTGCTGCGGGAGGTAACAGGGGCGTATCGGAATTTCCGAATCGGCATGGTCTTGTACAAGGACTACATGGAGGAGTATCTGACGAAGGTGATTCCCTTCGAGACGAACATGAATACCTTTCAACGGTTGCTTGGTTCCGTCAGGGTGCACGGCGGCCGTGATATTCCGGAGGCGGTGTACGAGGCCATCTACGTGGGAATCCACAACTTCCCCTGGTCCGCGGAGAATAGACTGCTGATCCTGGTCGGCGACGCGCCGCCCCACCCGAAACCCCGAGGGAAGGTGACGAAAGAGATGGTTTTCAGAGATGCCGAAGATTTCGGGATCGAGGTAAATACGATCATCTTACCGCAGTGATGATTCCTGAGGTGCCCCCCCCTTAGGAGGGTTCTTCGGAAGGGGTTCCGGCGGAATCTTCGTCGGTCTCGGACCCGGTTTCATCCGCCTCGTCCGTCTCGTCCGACCGTCGGCGCCGGGGGAACCGGCGGGTGGTCTTCTCCTCTATGGACTGCAGCACCTTCTCGGCAAGGATCCGAGGCCACGCGGGAAGCACCTCGGCTCCCTCCTGCTCGTACCGTTCGATGAGGGCTTCGAATCGCGCCTTCGACTCTTCGTATTTTCCCTGCTTGTAGTAGATGAACGCCATCTCGTACTCCGCCTCGACACCACGGGAGATATTGCCCGGGAACCGGTCGAGAAAGGCCTGATAGTAGACGATGGCGGCCTTGTAGTTGTCCTCATCGGCGAAAGCCTTCTGGGCCATCTGAAACAACTCGTCCGGTGAGAGATCGGGGTCGATCTCGGTGATCTCCGGCACGCTCCGGCATCCGGAAACTGCCAACAATAACGCCATTATGACTACTATAACTACAATGAAGAATCTGCCGGACCGATCTACGATCGGAGACCGCGGGGTGTCGGGAAGTGTTGAAGACATCGAATACCTCTCGTAATTCGGTTCGGATCGGCACGTACCGTCGGTTTCGTGTCGATCCTGTTTCAGGTGAGTCCGTAGGGGGAACTGTAAACCTCGTCCTTGATGGGCAGGGTCCGTTTCAGATCGCGGATGAACTCCTTGGGTTCACCCATGGGGACATATGCGTCGCAATGCCGCATGCTGCGGCGCGCGACCGTGAAGTACTTGTATACTTTCTCGTCCCCCAGTTTTTTTCGCCATTTTCCGGCGGAACAACGCACACGCAGTTGATATTGTTCGCCGTTCCCGGCCGGAACACGGACCAGGATACAGTGCATGCAGTTCGCACAGTACAGCTTCTCCGCCGAATCGTCCTGCACGACGTCCGACGCTTCTTCCGATGTCTTTTCCGAATCGGCGTCAGTCTCGTATTCCGGTTCTCCGGTTACTCTCGTTTCTTTCGTCTCTTTCGTTTCTTGCGTCTCTACGGTCGAGACGTTCGAGGCTCCGTTGGCCTTGGCCATTGGGTCCCCCCTTCTCATAATGCGGTTATAGTATCATGATCGACTTTTTGCGGTCAACTATTTAGGGTACAACGCAAAACCGTCCCATATCTTCCCATCTCTTCGCACGCATCATCGATCCAAATGGTGTCGGACTCTCATTGTGCTGCTTTCCGACGGGCTTCGTCAAGGATCTCCTCAGGATCCCCCTCCACCTCGATGGGACAAGGGTTCACCTTCCAAATTTCCTCCGCATACTGCCGAATTGCCCTGTCAGAGGAGAATTTACCGGAGGATCCGATGTTCAGTATGGACTTTCGTGTCCAAAGGGTCCTATCTCTGTACTCCTCCCCGATGCGGGTGTGGATATCGGCGTATGATCTGAGATCGGCCATGTGCATGTAGGTATCGCCGTCTTCGAGCAGCATCGCACGGATCGGATCGAAGATATCCGGTTCGCCGTGATTGAAAAGCCCGGAGAAGGCCAGGTCCAAGGCAGCCTTGATCTCATCGTCGTTCCCGTAGTAGGAGACCGGATCGTACGTGGGGCGTAGATCCTGCACCTCTTCGGCCTTCAATCCGAAGATATAGACATTCTCCTCCCCGGCTTCCTCGACAATCTCGATGTTGGCCCCGTCGAGGGTTCCTACGGTGAGGGCCCCGTTACACATGAACTTCATGTTTCCGGTGCCCGAGGCCTCGGTCCCCGCGGTGGAGATCTGCTCGGAGACCTCGCAGGCCGGGATGATCTTCTCCGCCAGAGACACTCTATAGTTGGGGACGAAGTAGACCGCGAGTCTTCCATTTACCTGTGGGTCGGAGTTGATCACTCTGGAGATGTTGCTGATGAATTTGATGATCAGCTTGGCCGCCGCGTACCCCGGGGCCGCCTTTCCGCCGATGAGAAAGGTCCGCGGCACCATGTCGGTGATCCGGCCGGACCGCAGTCCCTCGTAGAGCATGACGATATGGAGGGCGTTCAACAGCTGTCGTTTATACTCGTGAATGCGCTTAACCTGCACGTCGAAGACGGTGTCCGGATCGATGTGCCACTCGAATTCTCGCCGGAGATGTTCCGCGAGCCGTACCTTGTTGGCGTGTTTTACCTTCCGGATCTTCTCCTGGAAGGGGGCATCGTCGGCCATCGGCTTTAACCGGGCGAGAGCATCGAAATCGGTGATCCAGTCGTCTCCGACGGCGGAGGTAATCAGATCCGCCAGTTCCGGATTTGCCTTCAGGAGCCAGCGGCGTTGGGTGATGCCGTTGGTCTTGTTGTTGAACCGTTCGGGAAACATAGCGGCAAAATCCGGGACCAGACGCTCCCTGAGCAGTTTCGTGTGCAGTTCCGCCACCCCGTTGGTCGAGTGTGAACCGAGGATGCTCAGGTAGGCCATCCGCACCTGCCGCTCCTGACCCTCCTGGATCAGGCTCATCCGAGCCATCTTGTCGGTGTTCTGTCCGAACCGTACCGTGACCCGTTCGAGGAACCGGTGGTTTATCTCGTAGATGATGGCCAGATGCCGGGGAAGCAGCTTCTCAAACATGTGCACGGGCCACTTCTCGAGGGCTTCGGGCATGAGGGTGTGGTTGGTATACCCGAAACTCTCGGTGGTGATCCGCCAGGCGGTGTCCCAGTCGAGACCTTCCGCATCCAGGAGCAGCCGCATCAGTTCGGGAACCGCCAGCGCCGGATGGGTGTCGTTGAGTTGGATGGCCGCCATGGAGGGAAACTGGTCCCACGACAGCCCCGAGTTCTTGAACCGCCGCAGGATATCGGAGAGTGAGCAGGCCACGAAGAGGTACTGCTGCCTGAACCGCAGCTCTTTTCCCAGGTAGAGTCTATCGTTGGGGTAGAGTACCTTGGTGAGATTTTCGGCACTCACCTTGGCGCTGACCGCTTCGACGTAGTCCCCGGCGTTGAAGTCGCTGAAGTCGAACTCCTCCGCGGTCTTGGCGGTCCACAGCCTGAGGGTGTTGACCGTTCGGCCGCCATATCCCACGATGGGTATGTCGTAGGCGATTCCTATCAACGGCGTGGTATCCACCCAGTGCTCAACATGGCGTCCTCGATCCGTTCCGGGCACCACCTTTCCCCCGAAATTGACCTGAACCGCAACGTCCGGACGCTCTATCTCCCAGGGATTACCCTTGCGGAGCCAATCATCCGGTTGCTCTACCTGAAATCCGTTGTCGATCTCCTGGCGGAAGATCCCGTAATCATACCTGAGCCCATAGCCAAAGGCAGGGATGTCCATCGTGGCCATCGAGTCGAGGTAACAAGCCGCCAACCTTCCGAGACCGCCGTTTCCGAGGCCGGCGTCGACCTCCTGCTCCCGGATCTCTTCCAGGGAATACCCGAGTTCCTCCAGGGCACCTACGGTCTCGTCCCATAACCCCAGGTTGATGATGTTGTTTCCCATGGCGCGTCCCATGAGAAATTCCAGCGAGAGGTAGTAGACACGCTTGACCTCCTTGTCGTGGTGGGTCTGTTGTGTATGGATCCACTGGTGAATCAGCCGGTCTCTGATCGTGAGTGAGAGAGACATGTACCGGTCGTAGTCAGTGGCGGTGTAGGAATCTACACCCAGAGAGAATCGCAGCTGTTCCGCGAATCCCCATGCGATCGATCCGGCGTCCCGTCCCTCGCGGGATCCGATCCGGGTCTTTGTGTCGATCGCCGGGGCCGCCTTGCCGGATTTGGCCATGGCGTACTCCTTTTCCCTATTCCGGGAATTCCTCGTGTTCGTCTATGATGCTGAGACACACGGTCTCAGAAACCTCGTCGAGGTCTGTAATCTCTTTCAGGGCCGCGGTCACGTCGCCCTCCTCCACGGTGTGGGTGATGATGACCACCGGCACGATCGGTTCCGAGCTGTGCTCCTCCCTGGGTTCCTTCTGAAGCACCGCCGAGATGCTGATGGCGTGGTTGCCGAGGATCGTGGCCAGTCGCGCGAATACGCCCGGTCTGTCGACGACCATAATCCGGAGATAGTACTTGCCGGTGACCGCGGAAACCGGCAGTTGGTCGCCCTTCGCGCTGATATCGGGCCAGATCGTGAGTCCGGAGAAGAGGGCCGAGACGGTGCCGCGGAGGACGGATACGATGTCCGCGATGATAGCCGAGGCGGTCGGATTCCCGCCGGCGCCGCGGCCGTAATACATGGTGTGCCCCACGGCATGACCGTAGACACTCACCGCGTTGAACGGTCCCGAGACCCATGCCAGGGGATGGTCCTCGGGGATGAAGGCGGGGCGGACACGCAGGCTGAGGCCGGCCTTGCCGATCCGCTGGGCCACCGCCAGGAGCTTTACCGTATATCCCAGTTCACGTCCGAATTTCACGTCCATGAGCCGGAGTGTGTCGATTCCCTCCACCGGTATCGCGTCGAAATCGATCCTGCGGCCGAAGGCCAGCGCCGCCATGATGGCCAGTTTGTGACTGGAATCGACACCGGATACGTCTAACGTCGGGTCGGCCTCCGCGAGGCCCGTGCGCTGGGCATTCTTCAGGGCCTCGGCGTACGACTCGCCCTTGTGGATCATCTCCGTTAAGATGTAGTTGCAGGTGCCGTTTACGATGCCATACAGAGCGTCGATGCGGTTGGCGATCAAGCCGTCGTACAGGGCCCTGACGATGGGGATGCCGCCGCCGCAACTCGCCTCGAAGGCGATGACGGTGCCGTGCTCTCGGGCGACAGCGAGTAGTTCGCTCCCGTAATGGGCCAGGAGTGCCTTATTGGCGGTGACCACCGCCTTTCCCGCCTTCAGGATCGTCTCCGTTATCTGTCTGGCGATAGTCGTTCCGCCGACGAGTTCCACTACCACCCGAACCTCATCATCCTCGAGGACCCGCTCCAAATTCGATTCGTACAGGTCTTGCGGCAGGCCGAGTTCTTTGGCGTGCGTGAAATCCACATCCACGATATATTTCAACCGCATATCGAGTCCGGTGCGTTGTTGCAACCCTTCCCTATCTTGTATCAGCAGTGCCGCGGTAGCCCCGCCGACCGTCCCGCAGCCGACGACGGCGATGCCGTAGATATGATCCATGGATCGCTCCTTATTCCGGATTATCCTATGCGCCGCTACGGGGAGTGTCAAGCGAATGGTCGGGGTACCCCGCCGGTCGCTATCCCTTCGGCGAAGCGGCGGCACATCTCGCCGTTCATACCCGGTACCGGGGCGAGTACCGTATGCCGCCTCCTCCGACGGAAGGTGTATAGCCGTCCATCCGCCAGGATTCGCCGCAGGAGCGCCTCTTCCTGTACCGTCCTGTCTTCCTCCTTGCACAGGTTCACGACGCGTGACAACCTGAAGGCGGTGACCAACTCCCCGGTAGTGAGGTTCCCCGTCCACGGATAGGCGGCGGAGCCACAGGTCAAATGGGAGGGAACCGGATCGAACCGAGCCGGATCTTCGAATCCCGGCAATCCGGGAACCGGGTAGAAGAGCGAGATGCCTACCCGCAACGGCAGGGAGGCGAGCTGAACGAGGGTGTCGACGATCCCGTCCGGCGTGTCTCCGGGGCAGCCGCAGATGAAATAGCCGACGCACGGCACTCCCATACCGGTAATCGCCCCGGCAATTGACCGGAACCGTTCCGGTACCCGGTACCGCTTCGTTTGATCCGGCACCGCGCCCAGGGAGAGATCGAACCGGCAGAAGCCCAGTCGAACGAGTCGCCGAACGAACTCGGCATCCAGGAAACGAAAGTCCAGGCCGTTTTCCGCGATGAACCGGACCCGCGGGAACCGGCGGCGCACCGAGTGGAGTACGGCGATGAAGTATTCCGGGGACGCGGTGATATTATCGTCTTCGAAATTGAAGCATACTCGTGAGAGGTCGGCTCCCCGAAGCTTCGTCACGAGGCTGTCCAGGGCCGCTTCGAACCGTTCCAACTCCACCGTCCGGTAATCTCGGCCGTGGCAGAGGAAGGCGGAGCAGAAGAAGCAACTGCGCGGGCACCCCCGGGAGAGACTCGTCGAGATTCTGGTCGTTCCGTCCGGATCCGTTCCCACCGAAAGGGGAACCTCGATCTCGCACGGGGTGGCGGTGCGCCGCGGCGTCTTCCAACGGATCTCCGATAGGACCGATCGAGCGGTTCTCTGGGAAAAGGGCGACCCGGAGGAGCGCTTCAGCGCCGCAAGCAGCGGCGGGAGGGAGACCTCGGCCTCACCGGTGAGAACGAAGTCGACACAGCCGTTGCGGAGGAGCCGATCCGGGGCCGCACATACACCCGCTCCTCCTGCGATGATCGGTCCCTCGAATCCCCCATCGCGGAGTTCTCGAGCCAATGCCGCGGAATCGTCGACATATTGGAACGCGAAGCAGGATATGAAGACCATGTGGGGATTCTCGGCCAGCAGCGTCGCGGCACATGTTGTGTGGGGAGGGCCGAACCGGCGGTACCCGGTGAAGAACGACACGCGGCCTCTCTCGTCGGGCAGGATGAAGTCGCGGAGGTGTCTCAGAAAATCGGGGAGGGGGACAACCCTTCCGGCTGGATCTGTCGCCGGGAAATGGAGATACTTCCAGGCGACACCGTATCGCTCGAGGATGGTGCATACGATCATCGCGCCGAGGCCGGTGTGACGCCGCGGTGTGGCATAGAAATCGTGAAACGACGGGATAACGACGACGGCCCGTAAATTTCGCATGGGCTCAGAACTTGATGAAATCACCCCAGGACTTCTTTGCCTCCTCCAATGACTTTCTATACGCCTCTTCTCTGGCCTTGATCTGTTCGGCACCCATGTTCCGGAGTCGGTATAGCAGCACCTTGCCCGAGGCGGGGTACACATAGAGCTTTCGTGGCCGGTCGCCTCCGACGTCGTAACTGTCGACCGGAATCTCTTCCAGCTTCAGGAAGGCGAAGGCGAATTCCACGTTATCGTCGGGGATCGTGCTGCCGCCCCGGGTCTTGGAGTTGAGGACATAGCTGCCGCCGAATACCTTCGCGCGGAGCCGGTCTCTCCGAGCCCCTACCTTCATCATGTTGTTGATGAGGAGTTCCATGGCCTGAAGGCCGTATCTTCCACTTTCGGTGGTGAACAGAGAGTCGTGCTTGGCCGGACCCGGTAACATGAAGTGGTTCATCCCGCCGATCTTTCCGACCGCGTCCGTCAAGACAACCGATACGCAGGAACCGAGTACCGTCGAGAGTACTACGTCCTCCTTGGTAGCGCGGAATTCCCCCGGGTGGAGGATCTCGACCGTCGACTTCAGGCGATGATTATAATGGGAGTACATTCGGAATCGTCATCAGAAGAATGTGACGTCGCCCTCGGCGACGCCCTCTTCCACCTGAAAACCACCGATCTCGCCGGCGTGCTTTTTGTGGCCGAATATCGTGAATCGTTCGATGATCTTTTGTAGTCTGGTATTTCGTATCGTCCACGAGTCGAGGTTCTTGGCCTTGAGGAGGTCGTTCATACGATCGGATGAGCGGTCCCTGATTGCCCGCAACTCCGACTGGATCGCGTTGATCGTGTCGGACAGGGACCGTAGTTCGCCGATATCTCTATCCGCGGTTCGAAAGAGATCGACGAACGTATCTGAAAACACCGAAAATCCGCCTATCGAGGCATGCAGGGCCGTGCGCACGGAGGTGAGATCGGACTGTATCGTCTCTATCTCCTCCCGAAAGTGTACCGTGACATTTGTGGAGGTATCAGACAATGCGTCGTAGTCCTTGAGCGCCTTGCGGGTCTTCTTGATGAAGCGCCTGATGGTGCGAAGCGCATTCTCCACGTTCTCCTCGATGGAGGCGGTGATGATCGTCATCTCCTCGACCGTGTCCTGCATACTGCTGAGCGCGGACTGCTTGGCGATCTCGATCTTCGCCGCGATGTTGATGTTGTGAAACCTGCCGACGAGAGAGGTGAAGATCTTGAACAGGTATTCCAGTTCCTCCGCCTCCTTGAGAAGCTCGGAACTCTGCTCGGTCACCCGTTCCCTCATCTCGATGGTTTCGGCGAGCCCATCGATGATCTCCTGCAGCAGCCGCATAGACCGATCGAAGGATGCGTCTACCGAGTCCGATTGGAAACCGGCATGGATCTCATCGACCCGGTCGATGCGGGACCGGATCACCTCCGTCCTATCGGAGAATACCGAAGCACTGTCGCCGATCTGGGTCCTGATGTCGTCAAGCAGTGTGATGCAGAGGTCCGGCAGCTGTCGGTAGAAGGTGAGTTCGTCCAGCAGGAATTCGTCGTCTCCGTTTTCCTCGGGTTCCTGCAGTTCGTCCATGGAGAAGATGACGTGATCGATGGATTGCCTGATGATATCCTGATGCTGGATCTCCTGCATGATATCGAACAGCGCCGGGCGTACTTCCGAGGCCGTGCCATGGATGGAATCCAGAATTTCCAGGATGGTGCCGATGTCGTGTCGGGACGTATCGAAGCAGCCGCCGAGTTTCCGGTCGAAATCTTGAAACACCGTCTGCTGTTTTCGCTCGGTTTCCTCCAGGGTCTTGCCGAAGGAGCGATACAGATTACCGACACCGGTTCCCGCGTCGGCCAGGTCATGGGTGGAGGCGATGGTCCGGCCGGAGAGTCTCTGCAGTTCGTCCGTGATATACGAGAAGGCGCCGCCCGCCTTTCCCGCCTTTATCGCCACGGTCATCGCGTTCAGAGAGATCAGTTCCATCTCTTCTGTGCTACCCCGGATCGACGCCATGTTGGTATCGAGAGATTCGATTCCCGCGATACTCTCGTTCAACGAGCCGAGAAGCTCGCTGTCCTTTGTATGGATCTCGTCGAACCGTTTTCCGGCGCCGCTCACCACCGCCCGGGCCCGCTCGAAGAGCCGATCCAGCTTCGATTGCCGTCCCTGCAGCCCCAGGTTGGACCGGAGATCATCGACAACGGCGCCGGATTCCTTCAAGCCCCTCTCGATCTCCTCCAGAAGCATCGGATACTTGTCCGCCAGATTCGAATAGAGCGTGCCGGTTCGCCCGATGAGATCCCGCAGATCCTCTGCAATTCGTTCCTTCATCTCGTCTCGAGTATAACGGAATTTGCCGGCTTGATCTACAAAAACGTACCGTAATCAGCAATAGAGGCTGTTTCGCAGGTGATGTGCCCTGTCGGGCGCATGAAAAAAAAGGACCGGCGAAACCGCCGGCCCTTCGATTACTCTTGTTAGGTGGTACCTCTTGTTAGGTGGTACCTCTTGTTAGGTGGTAACTGTCCGAACACCTATTCGGTTCCCAGAGCCTTCTCGCTCTCCATGTCGAAGAAGATGACTTTACTCATCTCGGGACGGAACCAGGCGTCGTCACCGACGTGGAACATGTGGTCGGGAGAGGTTCTCGCGATCATCTGGTGTTTCTCGGTCTCGATATAGAGGTGAATCTCCGCACCTAACGGCTCGATAACCGTTACCTTGGTCTTGAATGCGTCGTCACTGCCCTGTTCTTGGAAGTGCAGATCCTCCGGCCTGGCTCCGAACACCAGCTCTTTGCCGACGTAGGATTTCAGCACATCCGCATACTTGCCGGTAATCGGCAGCGCGAAGGAGCCTTCGTCCATGATCAGCTTGCCGCCCTCTTCTTTGACCGTGACGGTCATGAAGTTCATGGGAGGAGAACCGATGAATCCGGCGACGAACCTATTGGTCGGATGATTGTACAGCTCCAGCGGACTACCGATCTGCTGGATGACGCCGCCCTTCATGACGACGATCTTGTCTGCCATGGTCATGGCCTCGACCTGGTCGTGGGTCACGTAGATCATCGTTGCCTGAAGTCGAAGGTGGAGACCCGAAATCTCGGCTCTCATCTGCACCCGCAGCTTGGCGTCCAGGTTCGACAACGGTTCGTCGAACAGGAATACCTTCGGCTTACGCACGATGGCACGTCCGACAGCCACACGCTGACGCTGTCCACCGGACAGGGCCTTCGGCTTTCTGTCCAGCAGCTCCTCGATGTCGAGGATCTGGGCCGCCTCACGCACACGGGCCTGAATTTCCGGCTTCGGATACTTGCGGATCTTGAGACCGAACGCCATGTTGTCGTACACGGTCATGTGGGGATACAATGCGTAGTTCTGGAATACCATGGCGATATCCCGGTCTTTCGGCGGGACGTCGTTCACGACCTTGCCGTCGATCTTGAGAGTACCCTCGGTAATGTCCTCGAGACCGGCGATCATACGCAGGGTGGTGGTCTTGCCACAACCCGAAGGACCGACCAGAACCACGAACTCCTGGTCATTCACGGTGATGTTGGCGTTATCGACTGCTCGAACGCCCCCATCGTACACTTTGCCGATATTAATCATTTCGACAGTAGCCATACGTCTTTACCCTCCAAACGTAAAATTATCTTATCCTAAGCATGGTAATATGGATTCTACCGTCTGTCAATAATTATTCTTTCGAAAAATGGGTTCGAAATCGCGGCAACGCGTGCACGGTACGAATCGACTCCGGAACTATCTCGTCGTATGCAGCCATCTGCGCAGGCGGTCGGTCAGTGGTTCATCCGACCCCTCGACGGTTTCCATGAACCATGGAACGACCACCTCTCTCTTGGCTCGCTCCCAGTCCCGCGGCATGACGGGAGGGAAGGCGAGTGACTCCGCGGGAGGGATATGACCGGCGAGGACGGGATAATACCCGGGTAAAATTATCTCGTTGACCGCCTGAATGGAAGAGAACCCCTCGCTGATGCCGAAGGTACGGATGCGTTTATACTGTACCGAATCGATGATTCGACGCTGTGTTTCCCGTTTGAAAAACCAACGCATGAACGCCTCGGCCGGCTTGCGGTTCCTGCTCTCACGGGTCAGCCCCATATGGACCACCGCGTCGCAGGTGGGGATCTTCCGGTCGTCGGAGAGCCAGCTGAAGGTCAGGCGCTTTCGGGTCTCCGCCGGGATGATGAAATAGTCGCGAATCGTCGTCAGAAAGAACCGGATTCGGCCCTTCACGACGAGTTCATACCCCGGTTCATAGAGGTATTTATCGGTGAATGCCTGCTCCGCTTCGGTTCCGCCGTTCACCTCGACGGTCCAGCTCGACGCGTACTCTACCGCCTCCGCGAGGTGCCGTTCGTTCCACCGCACGTATCCCGTGGGTGATTCCCTGAAATCCGCGCCGAACAATCTGGCGATGAGGTAGAGTGTTTCCGGATTCCACCTGGGGGAGAACCCCAGCACCCTCACGCGGGGTTGCTCGGTTTCATTATATTCGATCGACTTCTCGCGTACCTCGTCCAGTGAGAGAGAGAACTCGGAGGCGGTGTTTCCTCCCGTTTCGGAGGTGTACATTATCGCGGGAAGATTGAAAGAGACGGGCAGGAGGTGATGCGCCTCCTCGAAGAATCCGTGTTCGAGAAGAGCCGGATAGAAGATCGTCGGATCGACCAGGCCGTCCTCGAAGAGTTGATCGAGGGACGCCATGTGACCGATGGTGCGCATGGACGCAAGCCCTTCGCCCACGACCAGGTCCGGCATCGATTCCGGTTCATCGAGGGCCATGGAGGGGTTCTCATGGTATCGAAGTTCGATCCGGTACTCCTCCTGACCTGCGTTGAAGAGCTCGATATATGCGGCAAAATCGGGTTTATCGGTGAGGAGAATTGCGGTAGTATTGCCGAACAAGCCGCACGATTCAAACGGTAGTGTGAGGAGAAACACCGCGACGGTGCAGACTGCCCGGAGGAGCCGATTCGAGGGTCTTCTTGCCGGCACACCGGCGGTATTCAATGTGATGGTGCATTGATCGGCCGGATTCGTAGCGGCTGTGTCGGTTGAATACATGCCGGCAGAACTGTACTGAAGGAGCCTTCGACATGTCAATCCCGTCCGAGACGATAGAGCGAGATCCGTTTTCGAGCTACTCGGCCTATCTTCGTCGCAAGTATGGGGTTCGGGCGTATCGCGTTTCGGTGGATGCCGGGTTCGGATGCCCGCACCGGAATCACGGGAGGGGTAGCGGCGGATGTGCCTTCTGCGACGAGTACGGCTCCAGGGCGGCATACAGTCGGTCTTCTCCATGTGACGACATAGAGACGCAGGTTCGGAATGGACTCCGATTTCTGAGGGCGAGATACGACGCGGAAGTATTCCTTCTCTATTTCCAGGCATACACGAACACCGACGCGCCGGTGCCGGAGCTGCGGCGGGTATACGATTCCGGCCTGAGGCTTGCGCCGTTTCGGGAGTTGATTGTCTCGACCCGGCCCGACGCGGTCGACGAGGAGAAAGCGGACCTGCTGGCGGGGTATGCGCGGGACGATTTCGATGTATGGGTCGAGTTGGGGCTGCAGTCCGCCCACGACGATACACTCGACGCGATTCGCCGCGGCCACGATGTCGCAACCTTTGACCGATCCTTTCGAATGCTCCGCGAACGGGACATAAAGATGACGATACACCTGATATTCGGGCTTCCCGGCGAGGGGTGGAACGAGATCGAGGAGACGATCCGGTATGTGGCTTCGTTGAAACCGGATGGAATAAAGATCCACAACCTTCAGATACCGGTATCATCGGTGTTACAGGCCGACTATCGGCGGGGAGAGGTAACCGTTCCCTGCGGTCGCCGGCATCTGGGGTATGTGATCGGCGCCCTGGAACTGCTCCCCGCGGAAACGGTCGTCATGCGGGTTACTTCCGATTTTTCGCCGCATCGAGTCGTCGCGCCGAGGAATTTCATGCCCAAGGGTACCTTTTATCAACGGTTGCGCGGCGAGATGTTGAAACGGCACACGTTTCAGGGTAGATTATACGCAATATAAAATGCATTGAAAATGGAGGGAAAATGGCTGTCCGCGATACCGAGATGTTCCGGATCATCGAGCGTCTCGCTGAGCACTACAATGCCAATATAAACAATCAATACCTGCGAAAGGCATTCGTCAATCTCACCATCGATAGGGTAGGATGGGAGCGGATCGACCGGCTGACTACTATCAGCGATTATGACCGGGCTCAAGGTTTCAGCTTCATGGAGCTCTACGAGAGGATACTATCCATGGCCAGATTCATCGGGAAATCCCGGCAGGAGGTGCAACCGAGTCTTCGGCGATTACTCGGGGGCCGCTCCGGAGCGGGTTCCTTCGATCCCGAGAAACTCAGGATCGACATGGCCATCAGCAACTTCGGATCGAACCTGAGTGTATTGGCGGACCTGCTCAACGAGCTCTATCTGAAGGTCGTGGAGCTGGACAAACAGAGTCACAACACCAAGTCGCCGGTTTACACCCGCATCCCCGAGCTCAAGAATATCGGCAGGATGCTGGTGGACGGGTGATGGCCCTACATATTCGGGTTACCTATTCGGGTTCGGGCCGGTACTACGCCGTTCCCGCGATTCGTGCCGCGGATTCGTAGATCTCCTCATACAGCGCCTCGAGATCGTCGAGGTCCACCGCCGAATAGGCGATGCGAAGGTATCGGTCTCCGATGGAGATGGTCCCAATCCCCTTGCCGTGCAGTAGATCCAACCGGAGCTCTTCGGCGCTGCCGCCGACAAACTCGAAACTCATGAAGTATCCCGAGTTGAAGGGGAGTGGTTTCAGGACTGCATCTCCGGAATGGGCATCCACGATGCTCCGCACCCGCTCGAATCTCGTGCGCATCTCGGCGGCGAAGGCGGCCCGCTCTTCTTCGTATTTCGTGCCGCCGAGGATCCGGTTGAGCATGCTCTGAGCCGGACGAGACGCGTTGGAAACCGAAGACCGGACGGCGCCCATCATTTTCTTGTTCAACGCCTCATACTGGTCCGTGGTCATGCCTTTGGACCCGACGGTGACGAATCCGATCCGGAAGCCCCATACGCAGTGCTCTTTGGTGACCCCGTCGATCTTGACGGCCAGGATGTTCTCGT
>CAZAKE010000091.1:2265-19038 GCA_964485495.1 uncultured Spirochaetales bacterium | reverse complement strand
AAGGGTGAGACCTCCTCGAACCAGAAGGCCAGGAGCCCGATCATGATCTGCCACAAGGTGCCGACGGCGTATCCTCCTGTGATTAGGATAAGTCCGAACGGAAGCGCCCGGTGGTACTCCGGCAGGTAGCCGGTGAAGGCGAAGGCGGTGATGAACCCCACCGCCAGGAGGGGCACCATCTTCACCAGGTTCTCTCCCATGGCCTTCGAGAAGCAGTACCCTACATAGGAGTAGGGCCGCGTCAGGGCGTAGGCGATGGTGCCGTCCTTTACTTCTTGCTGGATCTCGGGGTATACCCGGGATCGACCGAGCTCGATCACCTCGGTGAAGGTAAAGTACCAGAGGACTTGGGTGATGGTCAGGCCGGCCAGGGCATCCCGACCTGTGTAGATCGCCCGCCACAGCGAGTAGAAGATGAACAGCACGATCACGAAGAACACGTTGCGACTCAGGAACGCCGGAAGGTAGACGAACTGGTCCCTCACCGCGTAGTGGAACACCCGAAGGTATTTCCTCAATGATCTGTGCCGCCGTTTGTCGGACAGGGTCGATGTCAGGCTCATACTCCTCTCCCGTAGATCATGGCGATTACCTCTTCCATGGGCGTGCCGGAGATGGCGATATCCTGGATCGATCTGCCCCTCATGAGTTCCTGGATCACTGTCTCCAGCGAGATCGTATCGGTGTCCACCTCGAGCTTGGCCGAGTATGCCTTCTGCTTGAGGACCGTGACTCCCGGTAATTCCAGATCGACCACACCGTCGGTCTTGACGCTTATGATCCGCTTGCGGAGGAGGGAATACTTCATCTCGTTGATGGTTCCCTCCCAGGCGATGCGGCCATGGTTGATGACGATGGCGCGGCGGCAGATCTTCTCGATGTCTCCGGCATCGTGCGAGGTGAGGAAGATGGTGGTTCCCAGCCTGCGGTTCACGTCCAGGATCAGGTCGCGGATGCGCTGCTTCACCACCACGTCGAGGCCGATACTCGGTTCGTCCAGGAAGAGGATCTCGGGCTCGTGAATCAACGAGGCGGCGATCTCGCACCGGATCCGCTGGCCTAGCGAGAGTTTTCTAACCGGCCGATTCAGGTACTCATCCAACTCGAAGGTAGCGTTGAGTTCCTCGATCCGCTCTTCTGCTTTCCGGGTTGGTACGTCGTAGATGCCTGCCAGGAGACGGAAGGAGTCTAACGGTGGAAGGTGGTACCACAACTGGCTCTTCTGGCCGAACACCGTCCCGATCCGGTAGGCCAACCTTCTCCGCTCCTCGTGGGGGTCCATTCCCAGGACGGAGACCCGGCCGGTGTCGGGATAGAGGATCCCGGTGATGAGCTTAATGGTGGTGGATTTCCCGGCACCGTTCGGTCCGATGAACGCGAGGATGTCGCCCCGTTCTACCGAGAAATCGATCTCCTTCACCGCATCCACCGTTTCGATGATCTTACGCCGCCGGCCGCGTCCAACCCGCCTATTTCCGACGGGTCCGTCTGCGGTTTCTCCGTTGCCCCTCCCGCCTGTACCCTGTGTGCGGATTCGGAACGACTTCGAAAGCCCCTCGACTCCTATTACCGTTTCGTTCATATCCACGCTCCTCTCGTATCGACACTTGTTTGGAAAAAACCTCGGACACAAAAAAACCCGCTCGGTGTGTCTCACACCGGCGGGTAATAGAATCGGATACGGCACTCGTTGCGGGTGCCCACTCACCTCATGAAGGCACCCTCGGATGATATCCGGCCGGTATACGACTCCAGACCCGCGCAGTACGCCGGCTGAATGTGAGGAAAAATCGATAGTGATACCTGTCGGATCGTTCGCTGATCACCCATACGCATAATCGGATATACCACTATACAGAAGTTACTGCAAGTACTTTTTTTAAGATCGACAGTTTATGTCGCCGGCGTAGAGAGCTCCGCCGCGGGACGGAAAACATCCGGTGACCAAACTCGGCGCATCGGCTACAATCATTGATACGAGAGTATGCAAAATGGTAACACTGGAGACGGCATACCTGATAGGGAGGCGGTGATGAATCGGAAAACTATGTTCGACATAAACAACAGGGTGGTGGCGGTCACCGGCGCCGCCGGGGCGCTGTGCGGCAACCTGGCGGAGGCGTTGGCCGAGTTAGGGGCCCGGGTTGCGGTACTCGACATCAACCTGGACGGGGCCCGAGAGAAGGCGGAGACGATCCGCACCGCCGGCGGCACCGCCGAAGCCTTCGCATGCAACGTCCTGGACGAGGGTAGTGTGGCCGACGTGGCCCGGCGGGTCGAGAATTTGTGGGGAGTGCCGGACGCCCTGGTAAACGGCGCAGGAGGCAATCACCCCGACGGCAGTACCTCGGTGGAGTTCGTGGAGGCCGAACACCTGAAGACCGATCACGGTGAGCGACAGGCCGAGGCCACAACCCTCTTCGACCTCTCCTTCGAGGGCTTCCGGAAGGTTTTCGATCTCAACTTCTTCGGGACCTTCGTGCCATCGAAGATCTTTGCCGAGGGGATGGCCCGCCGTGGTCGGGGAGCCATCGTGAACTTCTCGTCCATGACCGCGCTGACGCCCCTCACCAAGGTCGGCGGATACGGCGCCGCCAAGGCAGCGGTGTCGAATTTCACCACTTGGCTGGCGGTCCATCTCTCCCACGTGGGGGTCAGGGTCAACGCCATCGCGCCGGGATTCTTCATGACCGAGCAGCTGCGGTTCCTGCACATCGATCAAGAGACCGGCGAACTCACCCCCAGGGCCAAGGCCACCATCGCCCATACCCCCATGGGTCGGTACGGCGAACCGGAGGACCTGGTTGGGGCGGTGGTATATCTGCTCTCCGACGCCTCCGGATTCGTCACCGGCATCACCCTGCCCATCGACGGCGGATTCGCGTCGTTTTCATTATAATTGTATCCTAGCTATTTCAAGGAGGAAACCATGAAGTATGTGTGTATCAGCGGAAGCAGGAATCCCGAGGGGCAGACCGCCCGGGCCATGAAGGCCGCGATTAAAGGGATCGAGTCGGCCGGCGGCAGCGTCGAGACCTATTATCTGCCCACCATGAAGATCGAGCGGTGCCGTCAGTGCGACGCGGCCGGATGGGGTGACTGCCGTGCCAAGGGAAGCTGTGTCATCGAAGACGACCTGGCCGGACTGGCCGACGCCATCCGGAAAGCAGAGGGCGTGATCTTCGCGACGCCGGTCTACTTCGGAGACCTGTCCGAGAGCCTCCGGGCCTTCCTGGACAGACTGAGACGGATCGGCCGCAACGAAAACGGCAAGAAGGGACTGGAAGGCACCCCTGCGTTGGGCATATGCGTGGCCGGCGGCGGCGGCGGCGGTGCCCCGTTCTGCTGCTTCAGCCTGGACAAGGTGCTTCGTACCATCGGCTTCGACCTGTACGACACCGTTCCAGTCAGACGGCAGAATCTCGAGGCCAAGATCCCGGCACTCGAAGGAATCGGCAAGGCCTTTGCAAACAATTAATCTCAAGGAGTACACTATGGACAAACTCAAGGTTGGAATCATCGGAGCGGGGCAGATCGCCACCAAGTCGCATCTGCCGAAGTATGCGGACATGCAGGACGAGGTGGAGATCGTGGCCATCGCGGATGTGCGTGAGGAGGTAGCCAAGGAACGGGCGGAGCAGTTCGGTATCCCGAATGTATACACCGATTTCCGCAAGCTGCTCGAGCGGGACGATCTCGACTCGGTGGATGTGTGCCTACACAATAACCTCCACATGCCCGTGACAATTGAGGCCCTGAAGGCCGGTAAGCACGTCTACTGCGAGAAACCCATCGCGGGGTCGTATGCCGACGGGAAGAAGATGCTGGAGGCGGCAAAAGAAACCGGCAAGAAGCTCTACATCCAACTCGCCATGATCTTCAAGCCCGAAACCCGGGCGGCCAAGCGGATGATCGACGCGGGGGAGTTGGGCAAGATCTATCACAGCAGGACCTACCACCTCCGCCGGCGGGGGCGACCCTACGTCGACGGGTACGGCACCGCCCAGTTCGTGCAGAAGGAGCACGCCTCCGGCGGGGCACTCATCGACATCGGCATCTACAACATCTCTCAGATGCTCTACCTCATGGGCAATCCCCAGGCGGAGCTGGTCTCCGGCATCACCTATCAGGAAGTCGACATGGACGAGGAGCGGCGTGCCTCCGGCGGCTACAACGTCGAGGAGTTCGGCGGGGCGCTGGTGCGGTTCCCCGGCGGAGTGACGATGGACATCATGGTCACCTGGGCGGCGCATATCGATCAGTTCGCAACCAGCATCGTCTTAGGTTCCAACGGCGGCATCAAGCTCTCCGATCCGCCGGTCTACTACAACTACAAGAACGGGTTGTGTCTGGATGCCGAGATGGGTACCGGTTTCATGGTACGGCAGGAGAAACTGCTCGACGCGGCGCTGGCCCGGTCGTGGGAGACACCGCAGCACCACTGGGTTGCGGCGCTCAAGGGCCGGGTGGAGCTGATTCCCGCGGCCGAGATCGCCCTCAACACCATGCGCATCAGCGAGGGGATCTACCTCTCGAGCAAACTTGGCCGCGAGGTGACCCTGGCGGAGATCGAAGAGGCCTCCGAATCCACCGCGATGAAGGTGTAAGGCTCCCGAACAACGCGATGTAGATGGTACGGTCGATCCTGTGCGGGTCAGCGGTCTATGCGCCCTTTCGCCTCCAGGATCCTCCGTACAACCTGTTCAAAGAAGATGAAGAACACGGTGCGTGTCTTTTCGTGCGGTGCGAGTGTATCGGGCTGGTTGTGGTTCGAGAGGAAGATGTAGCGACCACCGAGTTCCCTGAGCACGGGATTCAACTCCTCGGATACCACGACGACTTCGGCGCCTCTGCCGAGGGCGTGGCGGGAGATGGCATCGAAGGAGCGGTATCGGCCGGTAGCGGTAATGATGATGAGTACGCTCTCGTCGTCAACCATGCTCCGGACGGAGTGTTCGTCCGGCGCCGTGGTGACGTAGGCCTGTGTGCAGAATCGCAGCTTGTATTCGATATACTGGGCGCAGATCATCGAAGGGCCGTAACCGAAGAGGATGATTTTTCTGTGGCTTTTGATGAGTCCGGCGAACTCGTCGACTAAGTCCGGGTCGAAGTCATCGAGAAAGTGTTTCAGCCGTTCGAGTTCATCGAGCGTTTGGTTCCGGGGATATTTCGAGAAATACCGGCAGCGAATGTACTGTTTGTAGCCGGTGAATCCGGCTTTCCTGACGGTCTTGGAGATATACGAGACCGAACGGCCACAGATCGAGGCGGCTTCGACGATAGTCGGCGCGGGATTATTCTTTGTGTAGCCTGATAGGGTACGGAGTGCCTCGCGTTCGGTACGATTCAGCCTCGTTTCATCGATACTCACCATGGTTTGTGAACTCCTTTCTCGGCATTTCCACTCTTGATCAGAATCTTGATCGGAATAACAGTCGTGTATCGGCTCCTCTTCGCTTTCAACCGGTATATTGTAACCGGCATGACGAGCACAGCAATTCCAAATGTAGCAGTAGCTACATTTGGAATGTGCATGATCACTCCGTGTTTTATGCCTTTTCGTGGCGATTCGACGAGGTACGAAGTCGATATCGCGGAAAAGGAACTGATATTCGCCGCCCTTTCTATTTACTTTTCGAATTACTTTGACGAGCAGGAATACGATAGTATACAGGAAAATTTTCCAATTACAATTAGATTCTGTCAAATTATGGAAAATTTTCATTGACGTCGGGTGAAACCATGTGTAGACTACACCGCAATGACTGTAGCAAGGAGCCGAGTGATGTCTGACCAGAATGAAATTCAGAATGAAATAGTAGATCGACTCTCCGTGATTCTCTCGAAAGACCAGATTAATACGGACCCCGAAGACCTCTACGACGCGGCCGCCGACCGGTATAAGAAGTATGCGAAGGCGCGGAGGGTTCTCGATGTCCCGGTGCCCACCGCCATCGTCTACCCAAAGTCCACCGAGGAAGTAGCCAAGCTGCTGGTCTTCTGTAGCGAACACCAGATCAACGTGATACCGCGATCCGGCAAGACCGCGACCGAGGGTGGGCTGGAGAACTGGAAGGAATCGACCCTGGTTATCGACGCGCTGCACCTTAACGGTATCATCGAAATAGACGAATACAACATGCAGGCCACCGTCCAGGCCGGCGTCGCTCTCCAGACACTGGAGGACGAACTCGTCACGCGCGGACTCACCACCGGCCATTCTCCTCAATCGAAACCCGTGGCGAAATTCGGCGGACTCGTGGCGACACGCAGCATCGGGCAGCTCTCCACTCTCTACGGCGGTATCGAAGATATGGTGGTCGGGCTGGAGTGTGTCTTTCCCGACGGCCATGTCGCGCGCATCAAGAACGTACCGCGCCGTTCCGGCGGACCCGATATTCGACATATCGCCATCGGCAACGAGGGTACCCTCTGTTACATCACCGAGGTTACGGTGAAGCTCTTCCGTCATTTCCCGGACAACAACCGCTACTACGGGTATCTCACCAAAGATCTGGAGACCGGCATCAAGGTCCTTCGCGAGGTGATGGTCAACGGGTACAGGCCGTCCGTAGCACGGGCCTACTCCGAAGAAGATGCCCGGCAGCATTTCTACCACTTCTACAAGGACAAGTGTGTGCTGCTCTTTCTGGCCGAGGGGAGCGAGGGGATCGTCGAGGCAACCTGCCGCGGCATCGAAGAGGCGGTGGAAACCCATCGGGAAGGTATCATCGAACAGGTGCCGAGTGAGCTCATCGAGAACTGGTTCACGAATCTGAACTGGTCACAGCAGGATATCGACGACGAGTTCGAAGGCATGAAGTCCAACGACGCTCATGACGGGTACACCACGGAGATCTCGGCGGACTGGGAGACGATACCGAAGATCTACCGGAGCGCCATCAAACGGATTAGGGAGGAGTATCCCCGGGTCCACGATTTGACGATGCTCGGCGGCCACTCCTCACACAGCTACATCAACGGCACGAACATGTACTTCGTCTATAATTACAACATACAATGCGCACCGGAAGACGAGATGCGGGTCTACCACCATCCGCTTCAGCGGATCATCGTCGAGGAGACCCTCAAGCTGGGCGGATCGATGTGTCACCATCACGGCATCGGGAAATACCGCAACGAGTGGACCGAGGACGAGCATGGTTCGGCCTACTATATGTTGGAAAAACTCAAAGCGGCCTTCGATCCCAAGGGCATCATGAATTTCGGTACCATCTTCTATCAGGAGGAAGGAGCCAAGTTCCAGGCGTAACGACGGGTACGGCCGGATCCTGATTTTGTAATGAAGCTTATCTGTTTAACGAAACCGGTACCGGACGTGGAAGAGTTCAGGTATGACTACGAGCGAAACGTCCTTGTCCGCGACGAGGTCCGCCAGGTTCTCAACCCGGAAGATATTTCCGCATTGGCGTTCGCCCTGGATGTCAAAGAAGCGTTTCCGGAAACCACCATCGAGACGGTGAGCATGGCACCCCTCGGCGCCGTGCCGCACCTCGAAGATCTCATCCGCCGCGGAGTCGACCGGGCAACGCTTATCTCCGATTCCCGCTACGTCGGTAGTGATACGTATGTCACCAGTCGGATACTGGGTCGCTACCTCGAAGGTCGGCCGTTCGACTGGATTGTATCCGGCACCCACTCGCTCGACGGCGGCACGGCCCATGTCCCGTCGCAGATCGGCGAGATCCTCGGTATTCCTCAGATGTCCAACGTCATCGAAATCGACCGTGACGGTCTGAACACAGGCTCCACCGTGGTGGATGTCGATACCGACGACGCCGTCTTCCGGTTTACGGTGGATGCTCCCGCCCTGTTGAGTCTTCAGTACTCGACCCGTCTCAAGCTCCCCTACATCGCGTACGAGAAGATCGAACTGGACGTGCGCGACCAGATCGACATCATCGATAACGAACGATTGGAGTTTGATGAGAGCGAGGTCGGTCTCGAAGGATCTCTCACAAGGGTGGTGGAGGTGGAGGCTCACAGGCTCGAGAGGAAGGATACGCGTTTCGTGCGCTGCGACGATACGGGTATCGAGGCGGTCTACGGCTTTCTGCGTGAGAAGGGGTTCGTGTCATGAAGAAGACCTTGATCTATCTCGATCCCGAATCTCCCCGCGCATCTCTCGATCTCATCGGTGTCATGGAGCAGATGTACGGACCCGGCGGCAGCACCTCCTACGGTTTGAGTCTTGGACAGCCGGGCGAGGAGCCGGGCGAGGAGAGCCTCTCTATGCTGGACTATCTCATCCACATCGAGGACGGCATCATAGACCCCCATGACGTCATCACTCTGACGACCTGTATCGAAAATCTGCAAGAGACGTATGCGTTCGACGCGATTCTGATTCCCGCGACCGCCTTCGGTCGGATGCTCGCGCCACGGACGGCCATGCGGCTTGGTGTCGGCCTTGTCGCGGATATCACCGCGATCCGGCATCTCGATGGGGAGGTCGTGATGGTACGTCCCGCCTTCTCGGGGAGGATGTTGGCCGGTATCGTCAATCGGGGACGAAGTCCCGTGATGGTGACGGTGCGCCGGAATGTATTCTCCTACACACAACGAAAATCCAAACCCGCGGAGATCTTACATCATACGCCGCAGAAACCCGAAGGTTCGGGGATACGGTTTGTGGAGCGACGTGAAAAACCCGATACGAGAGACATCCGGGAGAGCGATGTGCTTGTCTCCGGTGGCGGGGGCGTGATGCGGTCTTTCGATCAGCTTGCATCCTTGGCGGCGGCTCTCGGCGGGGCGGTGAGTGCCAGCAGGAAGGTCGTCGATAACGGCCGGGCGCCCCGGCATATACAGGTCGGACAATCCGGTAAGACCGTGAGTCCCCGGCTGTACATGGCGCTGGGTATTTCCGGATCGATCCAGCACATGGTCGGTTTGAAGAACGCCGAGTATATCATCGCGGTAAATTCCGACAGGAATGCGCCTATCTGCTCGCGGGCGGATATCGTCGTAGAGGGGGACGCCCGCGAGTTCATGCCCCGGATGATCGCCCGAATCGGAAAGGGTGTACCGAACGCACGGCCTGAACGCAACGCACGAATAGGAGACGATGGATGAAAATAACCGAGTTCAATATGGATATCTTTTCAGTCGAAGGCAGGAACGCCATCGTCACCGGAGGCAATACCGGGCTGGGACAGGCCTTTTCGCTGGCCCTCGCCAAGGCGGGAGCAAACATCGTGATGCCGTCCGTCATGCCTGACGATCCCGACTTCAACGCACTCATCGAGGCCGAGGGCGTGCGTGCCGTGTACATCAAGAGCGACCTCACCGAACCCCAGATCCCCCGACAGGTGGTTCGGCATTGTGTTGAAACCCTCGGATCGGTAGACATTCTCATCAACAGCGCCGGCGTCTGTAAGAACAAGATTTTCGCGGAGTACAGCCGTGTCGAGTGGGATCCCATGGTGGCAATCAACCTCACCGCGGCCTTCGAAATGTCGAGAGAAGCGGCCCGGTATTTTATCGAGCAACGCAGCGGCAAGATTGTCAACATCTGCTCGTTATATAGCTTCCTCGGCGGTAGGATGTCGCCGGCCTACGCCGCCACCAAACACGGAATCGTGGGATTGACCAAGGCATTTTGTGACGAACTCGCCGAGTTCAACGTGCAGGTCAACGGAATCGCTCCCGGATACTTCAAGACCAAACTCGTCGAAGAGACCATGCAGGATTCGGAACGTAGCCGTTGGATCGTCGACCACACACCGGACGGACATTGGGGCGATGTATGCGATCTGATGGGCGCGACCGTCTTTCTGGCCAGTGATGCGTCACGGTTTGTAAACGGGCATATTCTCTCCGTGGACGGCGGATTTCTCACCCGGTAGCTGGGAGGTACAGCACATGCGTGAAACATACTTCATCGGAGTGGATAGCGGATCACAGAGTACCAAGGTTGCCATCATCGACGACCGCGGAGCGCTGGTCTGCGGCGCCACCGAGCCGCTACGGCCGACGATATCGAGACGACCCGGATGGGTAGAGCATCCCGATGACGATCTGTGGGACACCCTGCAACGCGCCTTGCGGAGACTCTTCGAGATATTCGAAGGTGATACCGCGGATATTCTCGGGCTGGGGTTATGTTCCATCCGCTGCTGTCGTGTCTTCATGAAACCGGACGGCACCCTGGCGGAACCGATCATGAGCTGGATGGATGTCAGGGCGTATGAACCCTTCGAGGACGATCCGAGAATCGGGTATACGGGGTCGACGTCAGGCTATCTTACCTTCCGCCTCACCGGAGAGTTTACTGACACGATCTCGAACTCGCTTCAGTACCAGTTTCCCATCGACGTGCACACCTGGCGGTGGTCGCAGGACCCGGAACGGTTCGGTTCGTTCCGGATTCCCCGAGAGAAGCTGCTCGAGATGAAGCTGCCGGGCGAGATCCTCGGCCGTGTCACCGCGGAGGCCGCCTCGCTGACAGGGCTTCCGGCCGGGTTGCCCGTCATTGCCACGGCGAACGACAAGGCCGTCGAAGCCCTCGGTTCGGGACTCATCGAACCGCATACCGGGCTGCTCTCCCTCGGGACCTATATCGCTTCCATGGTACTCGGAAACGACTATCGGGACGCCACGAAAACATTCTTCACAAACCTGTCGAGCATTCCCCACCGGTATCTGTATGAATGTGGGGGCATCCGCGGAGGCATGTGGCACCTCTCCTGGTTAAAGGAGATCATCGGGGGAGAACTCCTCGTACAGGCCGAACAAGCCGGCCTGTCCGTCGAGGAGCTATTGGAGCAAGAGGCAGTTACGGTGCCTCCCGGCTCGGAGGGGCTCCTGATCACCCCAGATTGGCTCGCTCCGGCCGATCGGCTCTACAAGAAGGGGATCATGATCGGGTTTCATCAACGCCACACTCGCGGCCACATCTACCGGGCGCTCATGGAAGCGATCGCCATGCGGATGAAGAACAATTTCGACGCGATGAACCGGGAACTCGGGCGGGCTCCGGAGAGGCTGATTGTCTGTGGAGGCGGGTCGAACAGCGACCTCTTCATGCAGGTTGTGGCCGACGTATTCGGTGTGACGACGGTGCGGAACGTCATCAACGGCGCGGCCGGTCTCGGTGCATCGATCTGTGCCGCGGTGGGAACCGGCCATTATAACGGATTCGACGAGGCGGTGGCGCAGATGGTCCATCCGCGAGATGAGTTCGCACATGTCGATTCTACGCATCACCTCTACAGCCGTATAAACGACCGAGTCTATCGCGACCTGACGGTCATGCTCGAAGATACATTAATGAAGATACACGAGGCCTACGAAGGGACATAGGCTCAGTCGGCTCCCATCTCTTCGGCCGGCAGGTGACAGAAGGCGAAATGGTGGGCGGAGAACTCTACCTTGGGAGGCGGTTCGACGTCACAAATAGTACCGATCTTCCTGTGACATCGTCCCGCGAAGGGACACCCCTTGATCTTCTTCGTCGGGTTCGGCGGGGATCCCTCCAACCGGATCACCTTACGCTTCAGAGTCGGATCGACGTCGGGAACCGCGGACATGAGGGCCTCGGTATAGGGATGATACGGAGGCCCCACCACCTCGTCCTTCCTGCCGTATTCGCATATCCGCCCGAGATACATGACCATGATGTAATCGCTGATGTAGTTGATCACGTTTAGATCGTGAGAAACGAAAATGTAGGCCGCACCCGTTTCCTGCTGCAGTTCGCCCAATAGGTTGAGGACCGACGCCTGAACCGACACATCCAGTGCGGATGTGGGCTCATCGCAGATGAGAAGGTTCGGCGAGATCGAAAACGCCCTGGCGACCGCGGCCCGCTGCATCTCACCGCCGGACAGCTGTGTCGCCTTGCGGTATAGGTACTCTTCGCCGAGGTCGACCTTTTTCAGGAGCTCGACGATGCGTCTTTTTCGCTCCTCTCTCGACTCGATCCCGAGAAGTTTCTTCATCGGGCGGCCGATGATGGTTTCCAGGGTAAACGAGGGATTCAGGCTGCGGCCGGGGTTTTGGAAGATGAGCTGGATATTCTTCAGGATATCCGGCGTCCGGCGCTTCCAGGAGAAAGAGATGTTCGTTCCGTCGAAGTAGATCTTTCCTCTGGTCGGACGTATGAGACCGGCTACGGTGAGCCCCATGGTACTCTTGCCGCACCCGGATTCGCCGACTACGCCCAACACACGATTCTTGGCGACCTCAACGGAAATACCATCTACCGCCCGCACCCGTTTGCCGGGTCTCCCGAAGTACTTGAAGAGATTGTCGATCGAGAGAAGCGGTTCCCCTTCGCCGTTCTGTTGACTGTACGCTTTGATGGCAGCCCTTTCTTTATCGGGTACATCCTCGGCATAGGCACGATCGCACGCCGACAAATGTCCCTGCGAACGCTCGACCATGCCGTACCGCTCCACGCAGCCTTCAATCTGCTTTTCGCATCGGGAGACGAAGGGGCAGCCGGTTTCCGATGCGCTTCTTTGCGTCACATATCCTTTGATCGTGTTGAGCCGCACCTCTTCCTTGACAATACCCGACCGCGGCATGCAGTTGATGAGCGCTCGCGTATACGGATGCAGCGGTTGCCGAAAGATGGTCTCCTGCTCTCCGGTTTCGACCACTTCGCTGCGATACATGACGGCGATTCGATCGGAAACCTTGTTGATGACGCCGATATCGTGTGAGATATAGATCATCGACATATCGAACTTGTCGATAAGCTCCGCGATTATGTCGAGAATGACGACTTCGGTCGTGACGTCGAGTGCCGTGGTCGGTTCGTCGAGAATCATCAGGTCCGGGCGGCAGAGCAGGGCCATCGCGATGCAGATACGTTGCTGCATGCCCCCGCTTATCTGGTGGGGATATCGTTTGGCGATGCCCGCGGGGTCTCCCATATACAGATCCGATAACGCCTGAATCGATGCCTCCCGGGCCTGCCGTTTGGTATAGCCCCGGTGTTGTATGGTCACCTCATCGAGTTGGAAACCGATGGTAAGCGACGGGTTCAGAGAAGAATACGGATTTTGGTAGACCATGGCGATCCGGTCGCCGCGATACTCACGTATTTCTTTCTGGGATTTTACCAGAAGATCTTCTCCATTAAAGAGAATCTGACCGCTGCTCCGGCCGTTGGACGGCAGATAATCCATTATGGCGAAGGCCAGTGTACTCTTGCCGCATCCGGACTCGCCGATAATCCCCAGCGCCTCTTTCCTTCGCACCGTGAGGTTGACGTCCTTCACGGCTATGACGGAATCGGTAAGAGTCTTGTATTCTACCCGAAGGTCTTGTAGTTCGAGGATCGGTTCATCTTTCATGAAGCATTACCTTGCTGACGAAGTCTGAAAAAAGCGATATGGCGATGACCAGAGACGCGATGGCGAGAGAAGGATAAAGCACCGTCCATGGAGCAACTCGTATTATCGACTTGTTCTCAATCACCATCATGCCCCAGTCGGGGGTCGGCGGCTGGAGGCCGACGCCGAGAAAGCCGAGAGACGCGATCATCATGATCGAATATGCAAATCGCGCGGTTATTTCCACGATAACCGGGCCGATCGTATTGGGGAGAATCTCGATAAACATGATATAGAGATGTGATTCACCCCTGATCCGCGCCGCGTCGACATATTCGTTCCCTTTGCACGAAAGCAATGCACCCCGCGCCACTCTGGCCGTGGCCGGCGTATAGGCGATCGACACAATGAGGGTCAGACTGAAGATGGTCGAATCACCTATGATGCCGAGGACGACCATGGCGAGTACCAACGGCGGTATTGCCATCAGGATGTCCATGAGACGGAGAAACACGGTATCGACGAGGCCGCCGAAATAGCCGGCGGTATAGCCGATGAGGATACCGGCGATGGAGGATAAGAGACTCGTCATGAGCGCAACCGTCAGAATCGAGCGGCTGCCGTAAACGATACGTGACAGGACGTCTCTCCCGAGCGAGTCCGTCCCGAGGAGGTGGCCGGCCGTACCGGGTTCGGCCATCTGATAGTCCATATCCATCTGTGTATAGGTGAAGGGAACAAGGGACGGACCGAAGCCCGCGGCCAGAATCCAGAGAAAGAGCACGGAAATACCGATGATGGCCAGGGGATTCTTCTTGAGAAGGAGGAGGGTTCTTTTCATGCTTCGCTTGCCTTATACCGGATGCGTGGGTTGAGAAATGCGTACATCATGTCGGTGATAAACGTAGAAACGACAAATATGAACGTGATGAACAGTACGCATGCTTCGATGAGGGGTAGATCACGTGTCTTGATTGCAGACAGCGTGAGTTGTCCCAGCCCCGGAAAACCGAAGAGAGTTTCGACGACGATGAGCCCGCCGAAAAGCCACCCCATGTTCATGCCGATGATGGTGATGGTAGGCAGCAGCGCGTTTTTGAGCGCGTGCCGGAAAATCGTATACCGCCAGGACATACCCTTCAGCACCGCGGCCCGCACGTAGTCTGAACTCATAACGGTTATCATCGATGAGCGCTGCATTCGAGAGACGTACCCGAACATAACGAGGGTAATCGACAACGCGGGCAGCACAAGGATGTCGAGGTTCCCCCAAATAGTCTCGCCGATCGGGATTATACTGGTAATCGGCAGGATTCCGAGTTGCACCGAGAAGATCGTGACCAGGATGATACCCGAGACGAACTCCGGCAATGCCATGGTAGCCAATCCGAAGAACGATATGACCGAATCGATCGTTTTCCCAGATTTTACCCCGGCGAGAATACCGAAGAGAATGGAGAAAGGTACATAGAAGAGCAGCGCCGTGAATGCGAGAATTAAGGAATGTTTCACCTTCCGCCAGAAGATGGTGTTTATCGGAATTCCTCGCATGTAGAGAGAATCACCTAAATCACCCTGGACGAAGTTTAAGGCCCACCGCCCGTAACGAACGAGCAGCGGGTCATCTAATTGCATCGATTCCCGCAACGCCTTCACCGATTCGGGTGTGGCGGTCTGTCCGAGGATCATCTGGGCAACGTCTCCGGGCATGATCTCCGCGAGAAGGAAAATTAGGAACGACATGGCGACCAGGGTTAAAAACATAAACCCCAGCCGCCGGAGCGATTGCTTTAGAAAATTCATGAGACCCGACTATTCGATGTAGGCGTACTTCATCTGAGTCAGCATGGTCACCGGTTGCCGGTAGTCCATCAGCGTGTCGCTGGTTCCAACCAGATACGGAACCTGTAGATTAATGACGGTTCCGCGTTCGTGCATGATCTCCTGCAATTCGTGATAGTACTCCAGTCGCTGCTCGTCGTTCACTTCCGATTTGATCTTTTTTATCAGCGTGTCTACTTCGGGAATATTCATGTGCGATTCGTTCCAGGGACCCTTGGAGTGGTATGCCAGCATCAATAGCATCGACGGGTCGGTTCGAACGCCCCAGCCCGTCAGGAGGAGCGGTCCGTCCATCCAGTAGTTAGAGAGGTAGATGTCTCTCGTGTAACCCTTGAGCTGGAGATCGAATCCCGCGGGTGCGGCGAGTTCCTTGAGGGTCTGGGCGATACTGGTTCCGTACGGATGATCGGAAGCGTAGTAGAACTCGACTTCGACACCGTCAGGATACCCGGCATCCGCGAGTAGCGCTTTCGCCTTGTCATAATCCTGTCCGCGGAAAGGAATTTTCTTGAACTGTGCCAATTGGTTTGCAATGGCTGTTTCGTTATAGAAGATGCTCTCACCGAGTGCTCCCTGACACGCCTTTGCAAGGATCTCCGGATCCATGCAGTACTTGAAGGCCAGTCGAACATCGTTGTCATCGAAGGGCTCGCGATCCATGGCCATGGCGATGAATCGGTGCTCCGTATATGGAGATTCGACTTTATAGCCTTCAGCCGATTCTAGACGCTGCGCCGTGACCGGCGAGATCTGCGGCACGTAATCCACATCGCCGTTTTCCAGCATCGTCACGCTCGAGTCGATGTCCGGCACGAAGTAGATCCGAAGCTCATCCGCCTTCGGCAATCCGTTCTGCCAGTAGTTTTCGTTCTTCACAAGCAGGGCCGACTCCTTCGGAACCATCTTCTCGAGGATGAACGGCCCCGTTCCCATGGGATTCGATTCGAGCTTGTCCAGCGGATAATCGGACGACAGCATTGCCATGTGGTAATCGGTCATCTGATAGTAGAAGGTCGGATATGCTTCAGTAAGCGTAATCACGACCGTGTAGTCATCCGGCGTCTCGATCTTCTCAACCACCGAGAAGTCCTCGGCTTTCAGGTGACCGACTTCGGGATCCTGCGTCAGTTCGAGGGTGTATTTCACATCTTTCGAAGTAAAATCGGATCCGTCGTGAAAGGTCACTCCTTCACGAAGATTGAACGTCCACACCTTACCGTCGGATGTGTTCCAGTCGGTGGCCAATGCCGGCAGCAAATCGCCGGTATTCGCATCCATCTCGATCAGATAATCGTAGATCGATGAGTTTAGGGAGAACGCCTGTCCGTCCCAAACCGGGGGGGCGATAAGGTTGGGCACCTGCTCGGCGCCTCGGACAATCATCCTTCCCGTCGAGTCTTCTTCCTGACCCGCGGCAAAAAGCCCGACGCCCGGAAGGACCATCATCGCGATCGTCAGTACTGTTACCAGTCGTTTCATAGTATTACTCCTTATTACGTATTGTGGAAATATATGCTTAGAATTCTAAACGGTTATCAGTGTTCTGTCAAGAGAAAGAATAGAACCCTAATGAAAAAAGGCATAGTGCTCGAAAAAAGCCAAATATCCTACCGTGATGTCCGCTAAT
>CAZAKE010000091.1:0-2165 GCA_964485495.1 uncultured Spirochaetales bacterium | reverse complement strand
CGATATATAATTCGTTACATGATAACGGGTAACAATGTCTGCCGGTTGGTTCGTTCGGCGCTATTCTCTACAATATCTTGGTCATGTGTGATAAAAGAGTGGATATTGAAAATAAAGACGATGTATCGTTGTTCTGTGTTGTCCTTCTTTCCTTATTATATAAAATATATGTAGTCGATGGGATTACCCTCCGATAATTGGAAACTATCAGGAAGGGCGTCTCCGGATGGGTAAGGTTTCCAAAAAATTGAGAACAAGGTTCCGGAGGTAGGGATCTTCTGGCCGGCTACGGCTGACCTGAATGGACACCTGCTGCCTCAGCAGCGATACCATCAGCGATTCCTACGGCTCTGTTATCTCCTATGTCGAGGAATATATCTCCTGGGATTGCCAGGCCGGGGCTATATGCAATCACCTCTATCTGTCGACTTCGGATACGCGCAATTTCGTCCTGGATCCGCGGTTGCGGTGTCATTGCTCCGCTCGCCTCACCTCGAGGTCCAACAACTCCTCCCAGAGCTTCACGATGGCCGGCTGCGCCTCGCCGCCTCTGCCCGAGGCCCGGGCGGCCTTGAATATCTCGTGCACCAGCGAGGTCACCGGCACGGGCACGTCGGTGTCCTTGGCCAAGGAGAGGGCGTACCCCATGTCCTTCCAGTGGATGTCCACGGTGCCGCCGGGCTCGAAGTTCCGCTCCAGCATGGCCGGCGCACTCACCTCAAGCACCTTTGAACCTGCCCAGCCGCCGCGGATGGCCTCGAACAGCGCGGCCGGATCGAGACCGCTCCTGGTGCCCAGGGCGAAGCCTTCGGCCACCGCCGCGAAGGTGATGCCTACGATCAGGTTATTCACCAGTTTGCAGACCTCACCCATGCCGGCCTCACCCATGCGCACCACCGTGGACCCGAGACACTCCAGCACCGGCAGGCACCGGTCGAACTGCTCCCGCGGGCCCCCGACCATGACGGAGAGGGTGGCGTCGACGGCCCCCTTCTCACCGCCGGATACGGGGGCGTCCAGGAAGCCGATCCCTCTGTCGGCCAATGCTGCCGCGATCTCCTGGGAGACGGTCGGCTCGGTGGTGCTGGTGTCGACCACGATCTTGCCCTCGGCAAGCAGGTCAACCAATCCACCGCCTGTCGCGCCGCCGTCACCCAGGCACACGCGCTTCACGATCCCCGAGGAGGGCAGGGAGAGCAGTACCACTTCGCTGTCTTCGGTAAGTTGCTTGAGGTCTGCGGCCCGGGTGCCTTCCGGCAGCGCACCGGCCCGTTTCGGATCGATATCGTATCCCAGTAGGGTATGTTTTTGCGCGATATTCCGTGCCATGGGAAGCCCCATGACGCCCAGTCCGATAAATCCCACTCGCATCTATTGCTCCTTCGCGATTGCCTATTCATCAGTGTTGTGCGTGCCGGCACAACCTTTCGGTATACACACCGTCATGGTACCGGTGTATTATGGAATGAAGCACGGTGGAGTGCAAGTGTGCCCCGAAGGAGAAACCATGACTTACACCGACATCCCCACTCTCGGCATCAACTTCCTGGATGTGACCATCGACTCGGAAAAGGAGGCCTTGGGGCGAAATCTACAGGAGGTCCGGCCGCCGTATGAGATCTTCGTACAGACCCGTCCCGCCGGAATGGCCTATAACTACGATCCCGGAAATACCAAGATGGCCGACTATTCGCTCCTCGAGGCCGAGGTGATCCGTGTACTCGGGGTGTTTCGAGAGTACGAAGCGACACGACTGAAATCGTTTACGGGGGAAGTATGAAACAGTTCCGAATCGAAGAGATCAAGGCCTCCGGCTCCTTCCTGATGCCGGACCACCTGGGAGACGCGAAGATCACCCACGGCGGCGTGTATGTCTTCAAGGCGGGGGAGACCGCACATCCCGAGGCGGTGCACGTCCACGACACCGCCGAGGTGTTCATCTTCATCCAGGGTTCCGGCGTAATCCCCATCGACGGCACGGATTACCCGGTGAAGACCGGCGACGTGGTGATCGTCGAGGCCGGCGAGGACCACCACACCAGGAGCTCCGAGGAGGATCCCCTGGTAGCCGCCTGGTACGTGATGGACAGGTAGGTGCCGATACATTGGCGCGAAACACATTTCGCCAGGGTATTCTCTTCCTTTGATCGACCTGGGCGGGGACA
>CAZAKE010000090.1:0-19090 GCA_964485495.1 uncultured Spirochaetales bacterium | reverse complement strand
TTTCAGTGTTGTCGTTTCACCTCCCATCCTTCCAGATTTATCCTGGCGCCAAGCAGTTCGAAAAGTAAGTAGAAAGGGAGTCGTACATCAGTCCCTTTTCTGCGATATCGACTTCGTACCTCGTCGAATCGCCACGAAAAGGCAGTATTTACAGAGCGATCATGCAATTCCAAATGTAGTTACTGCTACATTTGGAATTGCTTAAGCGGGTGAGAGTTGTCGTACGCCCGGATTGAGTTAGACGGAGGTGATTATCGGTTGCGTACCCGAATCGGCTGCCCCTGAATCAACTGCGTCTGTCTCGATACTGTCCGTATCGGCACCGACCGAATCGACGCTCGATTGTCCCGAAGAGCCGGCGCTGATCGCGTTTGTCCGTACGAGCTTGTGTGCAAGAAGCTTCGAAAGGAAGATTCCATAGTGGGGATATTCTTTCACCACCGATACGAAGGACTTACGAGTGATCTTCACGAGCTTGCCCGGACGATCGGCGACTACGGAGGCGCTCCGCTGATTGTTCAGCAGAAAGGACATCTCCCCCATGAAGATATCCGCCGGCGTGAGTTTACCGACGAGGTTGTCCTCCGTATAGACGCTGAACTCGCCGCTGGAGATATAGTAGAGGAAGTCGGACACCTCTCCCTCTTGAAAGATGGAGTCGCCCCTCTTCGGAAACACCACCTCTTCACCGGAGAATCCCACCGGTGCGTCGATGGCCACCGAGTGATTGTGATCGATCCAAAGAGTCACCACGTTACCCTTCTTGTTATACGCCAGCCTCGACGCCATCGCCCGGGCCATCTTGATGCCCCGCCCGTGCAGGGCATAGGGCTCCTCGTCTTTCGCCTTCAGCTTCTCTCTGAATTTATGCACGTCGAAGCCGTCGCCCTCGTCACGGATGGCAAATTTTGTATCGTCGGTCCCGATCTCCCATTCGAAGGTCACCCGCTTCGCCGCAATCTCAGGGTCCCGACACTTCTCGGCGACCAGTTCGACCACCGAGAGTCCGCGATCCATCCCCAGAGTCTTCTCATCGTAGGTGATGCCGCAGTTTCCATGTTCTATCCCGTTGATGATCAACTCCGACAGGCAGAGCTGGAGCCGCATCTTGCCGTCGGGATCGATGAGGCCCCGTTGCGCCAGGTTCGTGACGGCGATACCGGCGTAGATGGGTACCGCCAGGGTGTCGTTGGCGATAACGAATGAGCCCGAGGCCTTGTCCACCAGCTTCGCGGATATGTCCCGCTGGAAGATAATCTGGCGGTTTTGCTCGATGATCTGCACGCATGTCACAATGTGGGTACGGACCCTGATATGATCCAGGAGCACCAGCAAATTCAGGTCTTTCGCCCGGCGGAAGATGTGGGACTCGTCCTCACGGGTCTGATCGTACAGCCCGACGATACCGAAGTTGTGCAGCCAGGCGTCGCTGCGGACCTGTTCGATAATACCGGTGATGGGAAGCTCCTGATCATCGAAATTGATGATCACAATCTCGGGGAGATCGAAGTTGAGAAACTCCAGCGTAGCCTCGACATTCGTCAAGAAATGCAGATCGTACTGGCCGTTTCCGTTCTTCTCGAATGCGTTTGTTATGATGGAATTGATAGTCTCGTCGGAACTCAAGACACCGATCAGACTCATACAGGATCTCCCGTCATGTGTCACCCCTTCGTGTCATACTCTTGGCATATTCTAACGGACCGCATAGACCGTATCCAGGAGCATCCGAACCAAACGGGTGCCGGATCTCCCGGCGAATGATGAAAACGGTGACGTCTCACGAATAGATTTGACTCTCCCTTGTATATCGGTAAGTTCTATTATAATTAAACCCTCATTATTTTTTAAAAAGGAGATCGCGAAGCGGTATCCATCGGCATCCACCTCACCACCGGAGCCTGCTTCGCCGGTAAAATCACCGCTTCGGAGGTCGAATCCCGCCCTCCGAAGCTTCCGAAGAAATGAGTTCGGAAGACCGGGCTCCACGAGCACGGGAAGGCCCAATCCGTTCTGAATCAACGCACCGGGATTGATCTCATACAGCTCCGAGAGTGCCCTTCGCGCCTCCGTAGTTCTCCCTGCACGTCGCAACAGCGGTATTACCGAGATCAGCGCCGCATGAATGCCCTCCCGCTCCCAGACGGGGTGAAACGAATTCGCCGATTGGAGGAGCAGGTCGATTCGGCCGGTGGTCTTCCCCTCCTCCATGACGTAGAAGGGCTCGCATCCGGGTGCTACGGCGATCTCGATCGATCTGGCCGGCAGGAGATACTTCATGGCCACCCGCCGGTAGCCTTCGTTCCCCTGATAGAACAGCCAATAGGCGTCGAGTTCGTTCCCCTCCTCCAGAAACGAACGGCCGATATTCAACGCCAATGTCCGGTAGCGGGCATCATGATACCAACCGAGGGCACGGTATCGAACATGGTTGTAGAGTGATTTCACCGTCTCGACGATGCCGACCTCCGGATAGATCAACTCCCTGGCCGCGAGGCCCTCGTACGTGTCCGATAGGATCTCGTGCAGGTCCATCGCGTGCCGATCCAGGTCGGTTCCGAAGTAGTACATCCAAGAGAGATCCTCGGCATCCATCACCTCCCTCACGAATATCTCAGCCTGCTCGAGTAGCCCGAACTCCCGAAACAGATCGGCCAGGTTGATGGTCGAAAGGGGCGTGGTATCGATCTGGTAGGCCTCCATGTACTCGCTCCTCGCCCTCTCGAACTCCATCCGGACCTGAAAGAGTTCGCCCTTGGCGATATGCCCGGGGGCTCGCCTGGCATATTGGAGTGAAAGATCGGTATACTCCAGAGCCGAGTTGTAGTTGTAAAATCCGTGTTCCAGGAGGGAGAGGTTGTAGTACGCCACCGAGGCGAAATACTCGCGTCCCTCCGAGAGGGCGTCTTCGATCGATTCGAGGTAATACTTTTTCGCATTAGCGTAGTCGTACATGCCGGAGTAGAGGGTCCCGAGAGTCATGGCGAAACTGCGGTTCATCCCGAGTCTTTCGCCGGCCTCGAGGAGCAGTTCCTCACCCTTGGCATGCTGATACGTCTTGAAATACATCCACCCGAGGTCCGCTATCACATCTACCATGTCCGGATACAGCTCCAGTATCTCGCTGAGTGTACGAATCGAGTCGTGATCGCGGTTCAGCTTCCCCTCGGTCTGCGCGACCTTGTACAGGACCTCGAAATCCTCCGGCGCCGCCGTCCGAGCCCTCCGATACTCCTCCAACGCCGGCCGGTAGAGCTCCTTGTCCGAATAGAGATTCCCGAGAATCAGGCTCAGCGTGTATGCACCCGGATACTTCCGCTGCCCCTCTTTCAGAGTTTGAATGGCGAACTCATACCGCTCCTCCCGGATCGCCTGTTCGGCCGCCACCGCATATGCGTCCGGTGAGTCGGCCGTATCTGTCCCGGTCGAACCGTCTCCGCCGACATCCTGAGCCCTCACCACGGGCGATCTCGCCCCGAAGACCGCTACGAAGATGAGAAGCAGGGAAACCCATCTCGGAAACGGATACATCATCTCCTCCTCAAACTCCCGACCGGGTTGAGAAACCCGAGCATCCGAAGCCACAGCGGTACCGCTTTCCGAAAGGAGGCGCGGTACGCCGACAGGGCCTGCCGGGCCGCCTCATATCGGTGGTCCGAGAATGCCGGGGCGAAGGCTGCCTCAAGATAGCTCCGCGTCCACTCGACGAGTAGGATTCCCCGCGTCTCCTCCAGTCGCCGGGCGAACTCCAGGTAGGATTCATCACGCCCCCGAGACCAGCCCACACCCGCCAGGGTCTGCAACGAGGCCGTATATGTATGCTTGACACGTCTCCTTCCATCACGGAAAAGCAGGGCGAGCAGGGGGTGATACCCCTTCACCAGCATGACTCCACACAAGTAGAGCCCCGGAAGCACGACGAACCAGAACCGTGAAAGAAACGAGAACCCGCGCGAGAAGAGGTGGCGTATCTCACGACGGTCGAGTTCTCGCTCCTCAAGGGCCTCCTCCTCTTCCAGGTCATCCTGGTTGTCGATGATCTCCTCGATCAGGGTAGCGAATTCCTGTACCTCCAGCTGCCCGAACTCGTACTCCTCTCCCGGGGCGAGGGTGTTGGATGTGGGGTCGAACTCGATCCATCCGTATTCGGCAAAGTACACCTCCACCCATGCGTGCGCCATGTCGGCCCTGACGGGGTAGAAGTTCAGCACCTCCAAGTTGGGGTCTACGTAGAATCCCACCGCGACACGGGCGGGGATACCGATGCTGCGGCACATGAGCGCCATCGAGAACGCGAAGTAGGAGCAGTACCCCCTCCTCCCTTCATATAGGAAGTGATGCAGTTGGTTCCCGTCGGGGGCGATCCCCGGTTTGAGGGAATAGTAGTAGTTGTCCTGCAGAAACGCCCTGATAGAATCCACCTTCTCGAATTGTGTCTCCAGATCTTCGGTCAGATCGAGTGCGGTTCGGCGGATGATCTCATCCTCTCCGTATTCGGTGTAGTATCGCTGGTCCTCCGACGTCAGATCCACCGGCGGCGCATCTATGAGTTCCCACGGCATGAAGGAACCCACTTTTGACCGGACCGTATAGATCCGTAGGAAGGAGGAGGCGTCCCAGTTCCGCATGGGAACGACCTGAATGGGGTAGTTTATGGCCACCAGGGACGATGGGTCGAAGTTGATCAGGAAGTACTCCTGATCAACCACCTCCCGTCCCTGATACCCCGGATCATCGATGATCCTCCTTCCGTCGGGTACCGTCATCAGGATAGAATCGTCACCCGGTCGCGGCTCGTAGAGGAACCCCGAACCCGGGCGATAGCCGCCCAACACGTACCGGCGCAGCAGCAGCCTGTCCGAGGGACCCGCCTTGCGAAAAAGCATGACGAGATCGTCGCTCATCGAGATTTCACTCTCCAGACGGACGAACTTCGAAAAATCGAACCTGAAGAAGGTCGGTCGCATGAGTCCGCCACCCTCGGAGACCGCGCCTTCCGAATATCGCCCCAACAGGAATAGGAGCCACACGATCAACAGCGGAATCAACAGCGTCGCGAACCAGACATAGGTCTTTGCAGGGGATTTGCCGCCGGGAGAATAGATTCGACGGTGCAGCAGCAGGATCGTCACCTCCAGCACCACGAATCCCGACGCCGATAGAAACAGCAGTCCGGAGTTTGGGAACAGCGAAAGCCGGTACTCTCCCTGCGGCCAGGCCAGGAGGACGAGGAGACAGGCACGGATGCCGCTCTCCCATCGAACGAACCCGGAATATCGGGATCCGGCGAAGTAGAGGACCCACACGACGGCAACCGGCAGGATCAGCGGGTAGTAATTCCGGTCGAAGAAGAAGAAGAGGAAGTCGACGCCGGGATTCACGGTATTCGAGACACCCGCGGTAAATAGGAGGAAAAAGGCGGGACGCACCAGCACCACCACCGCGGTGAACAGCACCACCGCCGGGAGGAACCGAAACCCCGATTTCTCGAACCAGATCGCCGTGCCCAGAGTCAGGATGAACGCCGTGCCGACAAACCAGATGCTTACGGATCCCTGTAGATACAGATACCCGCCCAAGAAGAGGAGCATCGACGACACCGCACGCAAGACCGCCAACAGCACCCGGGCGCCACGGTCCGATCGGTCCGCGGGCTCAAGCGGTGGAGTCAGCTGAAAACGATTCGATTTATCCGACATGAATCTCCGATATCCTCGTCCTCAAGTGCGCAGCCTTCTCGAGCAGCCTTTCGTTGAACTCATGGGCCCCCGATGCGGCGGTGACACCCGTTTTAAAATCCCGCACGCTCCGTCCTTCCTCCACGAACAGCCAAGCCCGGAGGCGTGAACCCGGTCTCCGCCCGATGGTCTCATCGGCCTTCTTCAGCAATACCGCCGCGGGCCATCCCCGCTCATCGATTCGATCGAGGATGGTATCCTGCGTCGGTGAGGAGGGGGTCGTGACAATCAGGGCCTTGGCCTTTCCCTCGGGAAGAGGAGGGATATTCTTCTTCTCATCCCACCAGATCCCGGCAAGAAGATGCAGAAACTCCTTGTACCCGCCCCCATCGACACGGACGCATCTCCCACCTCCGCCGGCCGAGAACCAGGTCTCCGCCCCCCTTTCGATCAGCGAGCTGCACAACGCTGCACACATGGCCACGAGAGTATCCAGATATCCACCCCACATGTCTCGCGGCAGGGGCAGGTCG
Source organism: uncultured Spirochaetales bacterium (assembly GCA_964485495.1). Lineage (GTDB taxonomy): Bacteria > Spirochaetota > Spirochaetia > CAZAKE01 > CAZAKE01 > CAZAKE01. The sequence goes on along the minus strand of CAZAKE010000090.1, from coordinate 12,879 downwards.
CCGGGGTTCTTGTCGAGGATCACCACGACTCTGGACTCGGGAGGAGGCGTCTCCTCGCCTATCCGAAGATACAACTCGCCGATGTGCGCGAACAGTTTCCAATTCAGTCGCCTGGAGTCATCGCCGGGATAGTATTTCCTAACCTCGTAGAGTTCGTTGCTCCTCACCTTGCGACGGTCCCGCGGGTTCCGCTCCCCGCCGGCTTCGAGCCGATTCACTTTCATCGCCGGGAGAACGGGTTCCGGCAACACCGTCAACCGGTCCCGTCCGGGTAACGAAAGGTAGCTTCTGGTGAATCCAAGCAAGTCTTCGATCACGATACGTCGGCCGTCTCCGGCATACTCGCCCCGCCTCGGCGCTTTGAATGGGTAGGTCGGTCTGTTGGCCCCGGGACCCAACGGAATGCGGATACGAATCCGTCTTTCATCGCCCCATGAGAGTTGGGTTTCGAATGAGACCGTGAATCCCGGAACAAAGAGTATTGGAAGACCGATCCGAAAAATGGCCGAAGCCTCCTGGCGCGGATATACCCCTTCGATGGGCAGGACGAAAGAGTGAGAGTCAGGAGTCCTGCCGAGATACCGCAGAATGAAACCGGAGTAGAGGAGGTTTCCGATGACGCCGAATACGAAGAGGAAACAGAATCCTCCGCCCCATAGAAGTGCGACCAATTCGGAGCGAACGATCCCGATGGTTAGGACCGCCGTGGAAAGAAAAAAAAAGCGCCGCCGAACCAAGTAATCGGTGGCACACACCTCATCCTGACCTCCTCCGCGCCGTTCGACCCGGGATCGATAGTATCGGCCGACCGAGTCTTCATGATTGAGGAGTAGCCTCTCATTTTACCGGCAAGTAAGCTAATAGGTGATCTCGTTGAGTCGCGCAAGCGCCGCCTCCCGTAAAAATACCACCGGATCCAGACCGGGGTCCTTGATCTTCAACCTGTGTGTCAGAACCGGAGGAGCCAGATCAAAAATATCCTGATCCACCACATACTCACGGCCCCGCAACATCGCATACGCCCTACAGGCCCGCACCAGCATGAGGCTGCCCCGGGGTGAGACTCCCAACTCTATGCCCCCATGCTCTCGGGTAGCACCGGAGATGCCGACAACCGCCTCGACCAGTCGGTCGTCACAGAATACGCCCTCCGCCGCCGCCCGTGCCGTCAGTATTTCCGATCTGTCACACACCGGTTCCACCGCCGGAAGCACCTTTTCGGCGGGAGAGTCCTTCACGATCTCGATCTCGGTAGCCGAGTCGGGATAACCGAGACTAAGTCGCATGAAGAACCGGTCGGTCTGGGCCACCGACAACGGATAGGTACCCTCGATCTCGACGGGATTCTGCGTTGCAATCACGAAAAAGAGAGGGTCCAGCATGTGTGTCCGCGTACCCACCGTGACCTGACCCTCCGCCATCACCTCTAAGAGCGCCGATTGGACTTTGGGGCTGGTACGGTTTATCTCATCGGCCAGTATCACGTTGGCGAATACCGGGCCGGCGGAGAAGACGAACCCCTTGCTCTCGGGATCGAAGATGTCTACACCGGTTATGTCGTACGGCAGCAGGTCCGGTGTGAACTGGATTCTGCTGAAGGTGATCGCCCCGTCGGCGCCGCTCCCTTCACCGTCGGCCGAAACGAGCCGTGCGAGTGTCTTCGCCACGGTGGTCTTGCCCAGTCCAGGAAGGTCCTCGATCAATACATGTCCGCCGGCGACGAACGCGGTCACCAGGAGTTCGAGAAATTCGCGCTTTCCCCGGATCACCCGCTCCAGATTATCGATCAGCGCCCGAAGGAAACGGGCATTGTGCTCGATGGAGTCTTGGTCCGAGATATTCGTCATGAGAGCGGGGTCTTGCTGCATGCTGTAAAGCATATCACATGGCTATCCTTCAATCCAGAGTGAACGAGACCCTATTTGCAAACGCCGGCATACGTTCATGCGGCACACAGCTTGCCCTAATACGTAAGAATCCGTACATTTAGGGCACACTATTCGATCAACGAGTGGAGGAAACCGCATGGACAGAGAAGAGATCCGGGTCAGAGGCGAAGAGCTGGTAGGCAAGGTGAAAGACCTCATTCACGAGGGCAATATCCGCAAAATAATCATCAAGAACGACAAGGGAGAGACCTATCTGGAGATTCCTCTCACCGTCGGGGTGGTCGGTGCGGTACTCGTTCCGATCTGGGCGGCCTTGGGAGCACTGGCCGCGAAGGCGGCAAACTTCAGAATCGAACTTATAAAGAAAGACGATGGGACTTCACGCGACAGCGAACCGGAAGACCGCGGCCCCGGCATGGGCCCGCGTCCCGAACCCGGCGACGGCTGACACACATCACCCCCCAGGTTTTGGCAATTTCAAGAAGACTGTTTTTTTAAATAGCTTTGCGGTACCGGATCTACTGAATCACCACCGCGGCATCGGCGGTCTCCGGCTGACGTACCACCGTCTCCGTTGCCGTGGTAAGCGGTGTCTCGGGTTCGGCGGTGGGATCCGTACTCACCCCTACCACGGTTTCGGCGGCCTGTTCGGTCTCCGGTGCCGTGGGAGCATCGGTCTCTATGACGGTACTCGCAGCACCCTCGCTCACGGTGACCCGTTCACCCACCGCGTTGAAGAACTCCACGGTTCCACTCAACACCTGCACCTTGAATCCGTCGAAGGTGAAGGAAGTACCCCGCACCGCGGCGGTGGCTACAGGACTTTGCACCTGGAACAGCTGATCCCGTGAAGCCCCTTTTACGTCGGCCCGTATCCTCCCCGTATCGAGAAAAAGTGATGTCGAAACCTCACCGCCGGTGTCCGCCAGTTCCAGAACGGTCATCCGCGTCAGCTGACTCACGAACAGTTCCGAACTGCCGAGGTCGAGTACGGCACTGGATTTGAAACCGGTGGAGATCGTCGCCTCCAGTGGGACTCGAACTCCCTCCTCCGCAGGCTGCCATCCGGCTCCCGGAGGACGGAACTCTACCTTTCCCATCATCTTTACGATATCGGCTCCGGGAGGCGGTGGCCCCGGGTCCATCGGTTCAGGCTGAGGCGGAGGTGGTGATTCGGGAGAGGATTGCGCACCTTCCGTCGTCTCGGATGCGGTTTCCTCTGTTGTCGTCTCAGTCTCGGCCGACCCGGCTTCTTCAGACTCGACGGCAGGCTGCGCTTCCGTAGTATCGCCGCCGGAATCCTGCGCCACAACCGGCACTCCCACCACTACGACCAAAACCAGGAACAAGATCAGTTTACATCTCATGTCGAAACCCCTCATCAGAAACTCACCGAAAGCGTGAGATCGGTGCGGAACCCGATGTCTCCATCGACCAACACCTTTGAATTCGGGAAGAACAGACCCGCCGAAAGGCTCAAACCCAGATCCGACAGCGGCCTGAATGCCACCTCCAGCATGATCTCGTTTCCCAGAAATCTACCCTCGCTGCCCGGGATCGTCTCCGTATCGATAGGCCCCGGAGTCGACCGAAAGTAGGGTGTGTCCTTGAAGGTAAAGCCGGCCATCCGGCCCGCCCCGAGCGTGTAGGAAAAATCGAACAGGAAGATATTTCCCAATCGCGGGGTAAAGACATACCCGTACCGTTTGCCCGAGACGGGAGTGAACATGGTTGATAGATCGGTACCGGCGGCGAAGGACGTTCCTTCCCAGTCGGCTCTTCCGTCCGAATCACCGGAAGTGTAGAGAAATCTGAAACCCACACGGGAGTTCGCCTCGCCCTTCAGGTAGTAGTTGACGGACAGTTCGTACAGCTGAGAGAGGGTAAAGATATACGCCTCGGGGTCATCAATATACCAACGCACCCCGGTCCCCAGCATCCCGAGCGCACGGTAATGCAGGTTCGGGATCAGATACCCGTGCAGGGCTACGCCCGCATATTGGGTGTAGAGCGCACCGTCTCCGTAGGACAACAGCTCCCAGCCCTGCCTGAGGTCCTCTTGGCCGGCAAGCAGGATCGTTAGATTCTGCCGGCCGATGTTTCGGATCGTGAACTCCAGCAGATTCACCAACCGGGGAGGTCCGAAGGCCCAGTCACTCTCATACCCGGCAGTATCGGCGGGAGACAGATACAGGTTGGAGATGTTCCTGTCGATTACACCCCCATACCACACCCCAAAGCGCAGTTCGGTGTTTGTCCATCTGAATCCGAACTCTCCCCCGTCGAGGGTCGTATCGACCAGGTGACCGGTGAAGTCCCGTACCTTGTATCGACCGATGGTATAGGAGAAGTTCGAGAACGCGGTCGGTTCGACCGGGACGCTGCCGGAAAACGAAAACCGTTCGAGTGATTTCAAGAGTTCCAGCGGATTGAAATTCAGGGTGTCATAGTAGAGATCCGTCTCTCCACCGGTCAACTTGAACATCCAACCCAGCCTCAGATTCGCATTGAAGGCGGGGTGGGCATTTATGGCAAACCACAGGGTTACCTTGTCCGCCTGATTCAGATAGGAGACTCCATCCGGTTGAACCAACGCGGCAACTTCCATGGGCTCAAAACGAAAGCCTGTGATGTTCTGGATCGATACCCCCATGTCGAAGGCCCCGGTGGTCACTGCCACCAGCATGAAGAGAATCGCCGCGCAAAGAATCCGCGGTGTGATTCGCGTTGACACTCTCATTCGCGGGCCTCCTTCCACTCCAATGCTGCACCGAGGCCGTTGACCGCCTCCATCGGCGTCAGAATCCTCCCTGCACGAGAATTACCGGGCAGGAAGCCCTTGAATACAAACTCGCGGGCAGCATGGCGCCGTGAGTGAAAGATGGCGTAGTTGAAGCCGCCGGGAATCTCAAGAGTGCGCATCACCAGGAGCGCGAACTCCCCCAGATTCAGCCCCTTGTCGGGCCTGATCTTCTCCCCCCACTTCTGCTCCTCCAACAACCGCATCGCATCGTCCGGAGACGCCGATTCATCCAGCATTCCGGCCGCGACGAACACGAGATAGGCGGCATTCGGCACATCGGCCTCCTCCTGTCCGAGAAACCCGTCGAGAATCTCGGCCGATTGTCCGAATAGCATTCCGGCCGGGAGCAACGCGATCATGATCACTATCGGTATGAATCGTTTCATGCTCCCCTCCTATCGTTCGGTGATCGTCAGCGTAAATGGCACAAACGTATCGGCATTCCCATCAGTATGACCGAAGATTGCCATGTAGAATTTCGATTCTTCCAAATCGTCCCACGGCATCTGAATCGGCGAGAAGCTACCGAAAGTGACCTCTATGCTGTTTCCAGGTCGAGGATTCGTTCCAATCGTCTGCCCCATCGAGTCAAACATATAGAGAGTCGCCACATCGCCTAATCCTGCGTCGTCGGCCGCGAGTTCTACCAGATAGGCTTGCCCGGCAAGCCCGGTACATGCGTAGAGAACCCACGCTTGTGGATGCAAGCCAAGATATGAGTAGGTACCGCCGAATGAAGTTACTATCAGGTCAAAGTCTTGTAATCCCGTCATATTACCTTGAGTCGGTAACAAGGGGATGAATACCTCATTTTCACCTGCAGCTAACGCCAGTACCGAGTACCCCCGACAGAGAACGGAGGCACCACCGATAGACGCATCCGAGTTAATTTCCGACATGATTTCAGCGAATGAATCGCCGATATCGGTAGCCAACAGGTCTGAGTTGGCTGCCATGAAGAGGAGCTCGGCTCCTACCGGCATGCCCGTGATAGTCCCTGAGGCGACAAAATTACCGGTTGCAAGGGGAATCATCAGATAGGCGAAACCGAATGTGGTTCCTTCGAGGGACACCGACGTCCACTGCCCCTCCTGTGCCTCCAGGAAGAAATCCTCGGTATACGACAGACTCGGTCCGCCGGTCACACCGTCCATCGAGTAGTTGCCGCCGTCGAATCCCGGCGTGACAACTACCACCAACACGGTCTGTGTGTCCGGATTGAAGAGCCTGCTCGTGTTTTCCGCAACTCCCCGTGCTTCGACGGGTTGTTGTGCAGTCATATCCGGGACCGACACGCTGATCGTGACGTCAGCCGTGTCTGTTGCCGTCCCATACATGCCGCACCCCCACAACAGTAGTGTGAGAGCCGCGAACAGGCTGGAAACGGCCACGACGCAAAATCCATATCCGCCGCGTCGAGCCCATTTCATATTGAAAACGGATTGTGTACGCATCATCCGCTCCTCCCGATCGTTACGAACTCCCGCGGAAGCGTCCATGCGGCTTCCCGCGGGATCCAGGTCATCCACGATCTAGCATGAACAACACTACGAATCGTCTTACTACCAGCCTACCAGCGGACTACGATGACGGTGTCACCTGCGAAGGTGTGGCCGGCCACGGGATTATTAACTGCTGTGAGGCCGGTCCATGCCTCACTCGTACCTGATCGTCGCACCAGGATACCGCCGGTGACGGTTTGCAGGTCCCACGAGAGAGAGTCGTCGGTATCCAGAGTTCCTGCCACGTCCACCGCATCGGTCGTCAGGTCGACATCGGTAGCACTCATAGTGATGGTCAGAACGTTGGCCGTAGCCGCGATGGCGATACCCCCGGGTAGTGCACCGTCGGTACTGTCGACAGTATCACCGAGAGTGGTAGTATCCGCGTCAACGTCTGAGTTTGCGGTGTTCAGGGTTACAAGACTCGAGAGATCAAGTACTCCTGCCGTGAGCAGCGGGTAGGAGATCTCGATATCGTAGTTGAACACATACGTCAGGACTCGACCGGTATTCACGATAGGCGTGCCGGTGGCATCGATGTGACCGACAGCTACCAATTGCAGTCCCGGTTCGGCGAGTTCACTGACTCCGAGTACCAGTGTCGTCGTGTCGGTGACCCCTGCGGTGAATGCGGCAGCCAGCGTCTGAGTCTGATATCCGGTGGCTCCATAGACCGTGATCGTGTATACCGTTCCGGGATACAGCGTGCCGGCCGCGATCTCGACGGTGCCGGTGGCGGAAATTGTGCCGGTTATCGGTTCGAGACGGCCGTTGACGCCGTCGCCGCCGATATTCGGCCCTAAGTAGGGTGCCAAGACCTGCGGGGCCGTGGTCGATGCCGCCGTCGGTGCCGGTTCTACAACCGAAAGCGCCGCGGCACCCGCCGTTATGACATACGAGCCGTCCGCCAAGGCCGAACCGTCCTCATCACTGATCAGCGTTATCGTATGCGCCGGACTCGTGGCCGCGATGGAAGTTGGAATCAGATACGCGGCGTAGACCGGGAAGCGGTTGGTCGCTCCCGGCGTCACATACGACTCGAACTTGTGGTAGTTGGGTGTGATGAAAACCAGCTTGATCATCTCGTTGGCCACGAAGTTGTACAGCTTTATGTTCGTGTCGGTATCGGTGGCGGCAACGATGCCGTTCGCGCTTTCCACCGCGGTAAGCATGACGGTCTCCCCCCCGCTGGTCACCTCGATGACCGTAGCGGTGTCTGTGACCTCCGTGCTCGCGAGCGGATCACCGGTCAGCGCATCATACAGAAACACCGTCATGACGTCGGTATCTTCCGTGCGAAACACTTCTTCTTCCACAACCGGCGGTTCGGGACACCCCGTCAACAGAATCGCGGCCAGGAAGGCCCCCATGACAACGATTGCCGAAAATGAACGAATCGAGACTCTCTCCATAACCTTGCTCCTCCGTCCCATGGAAATATCGAGTGAAAGTGTATATACCTATAAGTATAGGCCATCGGCCGAAAAAAAACCAATGATCGTGATACAATATTTGTTTGGGGGATCATTATCTTGGAAGAAGAAAAAAGTTCGCGTGTAGATTCGATCTACCCCCGTCGATCCCGCTCGACGGGCAGGAGGCAAAGCGTATGAAGTTCACCGGAATCACCCGAATAGCACTCCTGGTTGTGGTCATCTCCACGATAACCATCGGCGCCAAGTATCTGGGGCTGTACTCCCGGTGGCAGAGCACGACCTACGACCTGTTCCTCCACACCGCGCCGCCGGTACCGGAGGATCCGCGCCTCCTCCTGGTAGATATCGACGACCCTACCATCGCCACCATCAACATGTATCCGCTGAGCCGAGATATCATGGCCGACGGGCTGGTATTGTTGAGAGAGGCCGGCGCGGAGACGGCCATCCTGGATATCGAATTCGTGGATACGAGCCCCCGGGGGGTAAACGAGTCCTATCTCACCGGCGAGTTGCCCGAGCGGTTTGCGGGGACCTTCGACGACCTGGACGAGTACGCCAGGGGGATCGTATCGGCCCTTGCCGATGGCAGGATCTCGCCCGAGGACGCCGCCGCATTTCTCGATGGGTTCTCCGAGACGGTGGAGGTACAGCGTGAAAGTCTGCTGTCGGACGTCCTCAGCGTCGTCAGAGATAACGACGAGTACCTCGGCCGGTCGCTGGCGATCTTCGGAAACTCATACGCAACCGTGAATATGCTCGATGGGAAGGACCCGACGGTACCCGATCGACTCATGGAATACACAAAATCCGGCGCATACAACTCGATCCGTGTCGATACAGACCCGTTTGCCGTTGCGGCCGGAATCAAACCGACTATCTTCCCGATCCTCTCGCGAAGCGCAGGATTCGGTTTTCCCCGGGTCTACGTCGATCCGGATGGAGTTCGGCGCAGGATCGATCTCTTCTACAGATACGATACCGCGTATTTCCCCCAGCTGGGGTTCGCCGCGCTGCTTCACCTGGCGGAGTATCCGCAGGTCGACGTAGACGACAGGAGGGTGCTGATCCACGATCCCGCACCGGAGGCGCGACTGCAACCGGCCGAAACAGAAGCCGAATCGCCTGACGGCAACACCGATTCGAACGGTGGGGGAAAGCCCCCCGCAGCATCTGCCTCCGAGACGGAGATCATGGAAGCCACCGGCAACACCATCAGGATTCCCCTCACCGAGGACGGACGCATGCTCATCCGCTGGCCGAACAAGAAATATGAGGAGAGCTTCCGGCACCTCTCGTTTCTGTCGCTATATCGCCACGACCTCCTCATCCGCGACTTGGCCCACAACCTGCAGATTATGGCCGACCAGAATTTCATCCTCTTTCATCAGGGAACCGATCCGCTGACCCTCTACCGGTACGGACAGGAGTTGCGGGGAACCCTCTTCGAAACCGCCGGGAAGGTCTACCGTGATCCTACCGCCCGACCATCCGCAGCGACGAACGAGATCGGGAACCTTGGATCCCATCGGGAACTTCAAAAACTCCGAGAGGGCATCGGCGGATACCGACAGGTGCGGGATGGATTCGTCGCGGAAGCAAACGCCTTTCTGAACGGACCGGCGGAAGACGCCGTTCTGGGCGAATTCGACAGGGTCATCGGTTCGGCACGTCTTGCCACCGATCAGAGATCCGACCTCATCGCGAAACGAAACCAGGTGCCGATTCTCTTCGAGAAATCACGCGAGATACTCTTCGCGCTCGAGGAGGAACGAAACACTATCATCGACGCCGCCCAGGGGTCGATCTGCGTAGTAGGCTACATCGGCACATCCACCACCGATATCGGGGTCACGCCTTTCGAGTCTGAATACATGAACATGGGACTCTATGCCTCGGCGGTGAACACAATCCTCACCGGCGAGTTCAACGACGACACCCCGGCCTGGGTTCCGGCACTGCTGGCCGTACTCCTAGCCGCATTGGTATGCACCTTGATCGAGCGCCTGAAGCCGGGGGTGGCGGTAATCGTCGGCTTCGGGGCTGTCGTCATGGTAGTTGGGATCTTGATCCTGGTTTTTCGCCGGACCGGTATCTTCCTGGAGCCGATCGCCCCGGGGTTCGCGGTGGCGGCTTCGTTCCTCTCCATGACGAGTATACAGTTCATCCAGACATCCAGGGAGCGAACCTTCATCCGATCGGCCTTCGGTCAATATCTCTCGGGAGAGGTGATTAGTGAACTGGTTGAAGAGGGACAGAGTCCCCACCTCGGCGGTCGCGAGGTGTACATGACGGCCATGTTCACGGACGTGCAGAAGTTCTCGACCATCTCGGAGATGATGACCCCGACCGACCTGGTTTCCCTTCTGAACGAGTACCTCACTGCGATGAGCAACATCGTCCTCGACCAACGCGGGACCATCGACAAGTATGAGGGGGATGCCATCATCTGCTTCTTCGGAGCGCCGAGGGAGTTCCCCGATCACGCCGCCCTGGCATGCGCGGCCGCGGTGGCCATGAAGAAGACGGAAGCGGAGATCAATCGGCGTTTCCTCGACGAGGGAACCGCCCCGCGAGAGCTACTCACCAGGATCGGGATCAACACCGGCGAGATGGTGGTCGGCAACATGGGCACCGAGCGCAAGATGGATTACACCATCATGGGTAACGCCGTGAACCTGGCCGCACGCCTGGAGGGAGTCAACAAGGTCTACGGTACCTGGATCCTCGTGAGTGAGGCCACGGCGAACGAGGCCGGAGAGGGGTTCCTGAAGCGCCGGCTCGATCGGGTGCGGGTTGTCGGGATCAACACCCCGGTCCGGCTCTACAACGTCGTCGACATGAAGGACACCGCCGATCCGGTGGTCGTAGAGGGGATCGATACCTTCCATGCCGGCTTGGACGAGTTTGAGGCACGAAACTGGGAAAAGGCGGAATCCTGCTTCGAGAAGAGTCTGGCCGCACTTCCGGAAGACGGCCCCTCTAAGACCTACCTCGAGCGTGTCGAAACATATAAAAAAAAGGAACCGCCCAAAGATTGGGAGGGTGTATTCAACCTTACCGAGAAGTGAAACGGGCCTATTGAGAGACCGCGGCTTCCCGGTATCCGGGAACCTCCAATTTACCGATGATCTCCTGGAGGTAGGCGTTTTCGGTGAGTCCCTTTGCGGTAAACTCCGACTTGATCAGAACGCGTTTCCCGAGCACGGGACCGACGATCTCCTTGACGTCCTCGGGCACGGCGTAGTCTCTGCCCCTGAGCGCGGCCACAGCCTGGGCCCCTTTGAACAGAGCGAGAGAACCCCGGGGCGATACCCCCATGTAGAGCCGCGGGTCGGTACGGGTAGCCTTGACCAGCTCGAGGATGTAGCTCTTCAGTCGTTCATCGACGTGGACATCCACCACCGCCTGCTGCATAGCCATGAGGTCGTCCAGTCGAGACACCGTCTCGACCGACGCGAATGCATCCTCGGCGGTGCTCCCCGATTTCATTACCGCGGATTCGGAATCCCTATCCGGATATCCGATATTCAGTGAGAGGAAAAACCGGTCTTTCTGGACCTCCGGCAGCGGAAAGGTACCTTCGGAGTCTACGGGACTCTGGGTCGCGATCATCAGGAACGGTTGCGGCAGCTGCAGAGAACGCCCCTCAACGCTGACCTGCCCCTCCGCCATGGCCTCCAGGAGTGAGGACTGCGTCCTGGGAGTGGCCCGGTTGATTTCATCCACGAGGAGCACATTGGTCATCACCGGCCCCTCCTTAAAGACGAACTCTCCGCTCTTGGGATTGAAGACCGAGACTCCGAGCACGTCGGAGGGCAACAGATCGGGGGTGCACTGAATCTGTTTGAACTTGCCCCCCAAAGAAACAGCCAGCGCCCGTCCCAGGAGGGTCTTGCCGACACCGGGCAGATCCTCTATCAAGACGTGCCCCTTGCAGAGAACGGCAGCCAGACACTGCTCTATCACCTCGCCTTTCCCGAAAAAAACGTTCTCAATTGAGGCGACCACCGAATCGGCCCAGCTTCGTATATTCATGTATGGTTACTCCTCCGCATAGGGTTGTGGCTCATCCGACCCACTCTGCGCCTCGGTGCTTATCCTACTGCCGCAACCGGCTCCGGGACTTTCACCGACTGCAGGATATCTTCGATGACCCGTTCCTCGTTCATTCCCTTAAGCATGTTCGTGGAGGTCACGCTGATCCGCTTCCATAATACCGGTCCCGCCAACTCCCGAACCTCATCTACGCCGGCCTCTTCACGCCCCCGGATGGCGGCGAGGGCCTGCGCACCCGAATACAGGGCCTTCGATGCCCTGGGAGATGCCCCTGTCTTGAGCCGGGAATCGCTCCGGGTGGCACTCACGATATCCAGGATGTAATCGGCAACAGTGTCGGCAATGGGAATCTGCGCGGCGGCAGCCCTCATGGCTCTGACCGTATCGATCTCCGTCACCGGTTTCAGATCGGTAACGGGATGGGTTGTCCGCTTCTGCGATTCCATGATCTCCTTCTCGGCTTCGTCGGTGGGGTAGCCCATGCGGGTGGAGAGGAAGAAACGATCCTTCTGGGCCTCAGGAAGGGGGAAGGTACCTTCGAACTCGACCGGATTCTCGGTAGCCAGCAGGAAGAAGGGATCCGGCAGGTCCAGAGTCCTTCCCTCCACCGTGATACGGCCCTCCTCCATGGCCTCCAACAGGGCCGACTGGGTACGCGGCGTAGCACGGTTGATCTCGTCGACCAGGAGGATGCTGGTCATGATCGGTCCCTGCCGGAAGGTAAACTCGCCGGTTTTCTGATTATAAATGGAGACCCCGAGGACGTCGGCGGGTAACAGGTCTGGGGTACACTGGATCCGCTGCATATCGCCACCCAAGGTAGAGGAGATGGCCCGTGCGAGGATTGTCTTGCCGACGCCGGGCACATCCTCGAGCAAAACATGCCCCTTACAGAGCAGCGCCACGAGGAGCTTCTCGATGACGTCACCTTTTCCATATATGACACGACCGATCGACTCCTTGATCGATTCGGCCCATTCCTTCACTTCCATTCCGATGCTCCTCCCCATAGTTCGACCAAGGCTCTTCGGATCTCTCAACTCCCGCCTACCGAAATCGGCGTGTCCATTATCATCACCTTGGAACGTCCGGTCAACTGCCGGTCGGCGGCGGCTCCGTTTCAAATCCTCTCTCTATATTAATCAAAGAACGGCTCCCGAAGGAGCCGTTCTTTGATGCCCAGGAGAGGA
>CAZAKE010000089.1:0-19240 GCA_964485495.1 uncultured Spirochaetales bacterium | reverse complement strand
GTGAGTACGCCATTGTTGACCACGTTGAAGTGGCCCCGGTAGCAGCGGCCCGTCTCGAGTCCCTCGACGATATAGGAGCCGTGTTCTTGGGAGCGGTTTTCAGCGGTGAATTTCGTCGGCTCCTCCGCCAACCACGTGGGAAAGTCGGTCTCGAACCAGTTCCGTTTCTCCGAACACACCCGCAGGTATCCGCCGGTCTCGCCGTTGATCCAGGTATCCAGGCTGATCCAATCCTTGATCTCGTTCTCTCGCTTTCGGTACCAGGGAAGGTATTCGCTCAGGTGCCCGTTCGATTCGGTACTGTAGTACCCGAAGCGGCGGAGCATGTCTATCCTCACCTTTTCCTTCTGCCGGACCTCCGGATCTTTTTCGAAGGCCTCCAGGAGCTTGCCGGTCATCTCCTCGCCCTTGTACCGCAGCTGGATATACCAGGTCTGATGGTTGATACCGGCGCAGATATAGTCGAGCTCTTCCGGAGGAACACCGAGAACCTCCGCGATCTGCCGATGCCCACCCTGCACCCCGTGACAGAGTCCGAGGGTTCTTACTTGGCCGTATTCGTTCGCAGCCCAGGTCATCATGGCGTTGGGGTTGGCATAATTCAGCATGAGGGCGTCCGGCTCCGCCACCTCCCTGATATCCTTACAGATGCCGAGAATCACCGGAATGCCCCGCTGTCCGTACATGATGCCGCCGGCGCACAGGGTGTCGCCGACACACTGGTCGATACCGTACTTCAGGGGGACGTCGATATCCAGAGCGAAGGCTTCGAGGCCGCCGACCCGTACGACGTTGAAGATATACCGGGCGTCGCGGACGGCTTCTCTCCGGTCGAGTGTCGATGTCAGCTTGACCTTGCCGAGACTGTTGGCCTTCAGGTCTCTCTCGACCAACTGTTTGACCATATCGAGGTTTCGCTCGTTGATATCCATGAAGCACAGTTCCAGGTCATCGAACTCCGGAACCGCCATGAGGTCTCCCACGAGCCTGCGGGTGAATCCGATACTCCCCGCACCGATAAATGCACACTTGAATCCCATAGCTCTCCTCCTTGTATAATCGTAGTATTATCGTAGAATAATCGTATCGGTATGAATACCTTCTGTCGAGTCTTCCACATTGGCGTATTCCCGGGTACACGGCATGTCAACGGATGATTTCAGACGATGCGGCATCTACACGTTCTTTCACTTTTTCCCGGAGTAGATCCGCACGGAAAACTCATCGGCAAAGGTGTCGATAGTCCGATGCCAGAGGCTCTTCCGGTTCCCCAGTTCCGCAGAGCTCATGGCCGAGGCGATGAGAGACCTGTAGGTGTCGCTGTATTTTCGACCGACTCTGAAGGCCTTCAGGTCCTGCAAGGTGAAGATCGTATCGGCCTTCTCGTGAACGAGCTGCTCGAGCCTGTCCGTGTATTTCGTACTGATACGCAGATACCCGTCTACTATGGATTCGGCATACTCCAGTACGACGCCGTCGAAACCGGGTACGGACTGAGCGAACTTCACGATACCGGCGAGGGTGTGTACCGCAAGCGGGTACTCTCGGCCGGCGAGGAAGAGTTCCCTGGTCTTCTCGCACAATTCCACCAGACGATCGTTGGTGACCATGGCCTCGCTGTCGTTGTCGAAATCGGTATATTTGAATCTGAAGCCGGGCATCGCCCGGCAGGCTTCGCAGAGGAGGTTCACCAGGTCGAGAAAGACCGTATCCCGCCATCGCTCTTTCCGGACAGATTCGCCCAGGGCACGCATCTGTTTCTGATAGCTGATCTTGTAGCCGTCACGATCGACGAACAGCACCTCGGAGACCGATACGGAACCGCCCTTGAACGCGACCACCCCGGCGTCGAAGAACTTCACCATATCCTCCACTCGGTCGCCGCCGTTTCCGGCAGATCGTTCTCTCACGAAGTTGACTCGAACATGTTTGGTGACCACGATCTTCGTGTCCGCGGGGGCGATCTTGTTCGCCTGTACCTGCAGCCTGGCGGCGGTGTTGATCACGCCGCCCGAGATGTCTCCATCGTCGGTGATGATAAGCGGGTTGTAGATCCTGCCGCCGGCGATTCCGGCCGAAACACTCATGTCCGGAAGGATGATCTTGTCACCGGGACGGTGTCGGCTGATGCGGTCGTCCTGGATGAGCCGCCGTTTCGAGAAGTAGTCCACGATACTCAGGGTGGTCTTCAGGAGATCACCGGCGGTAGCGCCGATGAGGATGATGGTGTCCCCCATCGAGCGCTTGCTGAGTACCTCGTTCTCCCGGGCGATCTCCTGCACGTCCTCGTGTATGCAAGTGTCCAACAGGTGCAGCATCGAGACGTTCCGTCCCGCCTTCCGGCAGAAATCGGTGTACCCGTGGATATCGAGGAACCCTACGTAGAGATTCACGATAGTCATGTTGCGCTTCAGGTCGCCGCCGATCTTCAGGTCGTTGTCGGGAATCACGAGCGCCTTCCAGAGTCGAGGATACCGCTTCGGAGTCACATCCTGAAAGATGCCCCAGTAGAGGCGTCGGATCAGGTGGAAGGCCTTCGCGTACGCCCAAACCGTCTGCGAGGTTCGCGGAATCTCCTGGGTAGACTGTAATAAGCTGGAAAACGTGCGTATCTCGCCCACTACAATCTGGTCGTAGAAGAAGGCGACCAGTTCGAAGACCGAGGTTTCGGGCGAATACTCTTTTGCTGAACGCACCGTCTACTCCCGGGTACTCCTACCCCGAATGTCCACTCGTCCTCTCAGCCTCGTACCGATGGTTTCGTCTTCACGATGGTCTTCACCGTTCGCAAATACTCGTCACGCTCATTTTCGTCGATCCCTACGGGGGAGAACTCCGACCGTTCGAAGAGTACCGCGACTTTGGTGACATCGGGGGTTGTCGTCGGGAACCGATCCGCCAGCATCTCGGCATACTCCATGGGCGCAATGGAGAGTTCGAACGTGACTCCCTGCTTGGTTCCCCACTTGGTGAACCGCATGAATGCCCGCAGGAGCCGGTTGCCGAAGAGGATCTCCGTGAGTCCGCGCGGTTGTCGGTGGGGTTTCTGCTCATTTCGCTCGGGACGATCGGGCTTCAACCGCTCACCTCGATCCTCATTCCCGCCTTCGTTCCGACGGAAAAACTCGAGGAACCTCGTCCCCATGTACCGTAGGTTCCCCGTCACCTCCCGGAGAGACCGAGCCAGTGACCGCAGGAAGTAGAGGGACTCTCGGCTGCGAATGAGCGGCCGCAGGATGAACAGAACGATTCCGACGACGAGGGCTCCGAGGATGGTGTATCCTACCGCCTTCGTGAGCCAACTCAGATCGACCCCGGTATCTTCGAGGTCACCGAGTGCCTGGATCTGCCCGCGATAGGGGGTCTCCTGCGGTCTCGACTGCGGGATGACCGGTTTCCTCTCCCGTCGCACGGGTTCGTCCGCCGATTCCATCAACGCCGAGAGCCAATGGTAGAAATCAACCAGCACAGAAGCCGGAACGGGAGCCTCTTGTCCGGTTGAGACGATCCCCGCCACAGAGAGTGCCGCCACGAAGATCGCCATCATGACGGTCCGGCTCTTCTTCTGCCCCCTGTCGGGTTGGAGCCCCTCCATGTAGAGCTGCTGCTCCTCGAGGTAGGAGTTCAGCAGGGCCCGGATGAAGAACCCGAACACGAAATACCCTGAGAGCAGTACGATCTGAAGCGCTGAAAAACGCACCTGCAGGAGCCAGGCCGCGAGTACCGTGCCGGCGAATGTGAATACCGTAAACACCGAATTTATGCGGATGACCTTCGCCACCGCCTGCAGTGATTCGGCGGCTTCGTGTCCGAACTCCTGGTATACCTGCCGGTACTGTTCGACGGGCTTGTCCCGGAACGGCTTCAGGAAGAAGAGCCTGTATTGGAGGTTGTGATGGATGAAGAGGGTGAAGATCCACTGCAGGGTTGCCACGATCCCGCACAGCACGAGGTTCAGATTGAGGTTGAGTTGGCGGCCCCCTCGTATCTCCAATTTCAGGAGTAGATAGGAGAGCCCGACACATACCGCCAGAACGAAGACGTACTCCCTGATGCGGGGCCCCAGGCCGGCCACCCGCTCCCGATAGAGGAGGTTCCCCACCAATACCTCAGAAAATGCAGCGATCAACATGACCAGCGGGAAGGCCGCCGGGAAACGAATGTAGGAATCCAGGAGCGTCCCGGTGATCATCAGGACAAACAGATAGAGAAAGGCGAAGGGAATGTAGATAGCGAGGAAGGGATGCACTATCCTGGCGTAGTATTCGAACTGCCTGCTATCCATGAACGATCTCCCCGTCTCCGGCGCGCACGGGCATGACACGCAGGATATTCTTCACGAAATCCTCTTCCATCTTCTCCATGCTGGCTTCGATCTCCATGATCTCGATATTCATTCCACGCCGTTTGGCACCGATCAGTACCCTGGCCTGCTCCTCCTTCAAACGCGGAGTGACAACCATCACCCTGGCCCCGACGGAGGCCTTCATTCCTGACCTGTAGAGCACCGTCTCTAGGTCGATAGACGCATCTCGCGCGCTTGTCCTGGCAAGTAGTTCGAGGATCTCCATGGCATGCTCATATCCGGGCTTGCACGGCACGACGGTAAAACTCCCGTCCGTGGTTTCGCCGGTGGAGAGGAGGCCGATATCCTGTTTGAGTCCGGTGAAATAGAAGGTCAGGGAGGCACACGTCTCGATGGCACGCTCCATCAACGACTCCCGGAAGCGCTGAGGATAATCGCGCTTACAGACGTTCATGACCATGTATACCGGGAAATAGAGGGTGGAATCGAACTCCATGGTATAGAGGCTGCCGGTCTTCGCCGAAGCCTTCCAGTTGATTCGCTTCATGTCGTCGCCGGCGATATATTCGCGCATCGACCGGAAACGGGTGATATCTTCGTAGAGCTTGTCCTCGATGCTGAGAGATCCGGCCGGAAGCCCCTTGTCGTTTACCAGCTCGAGCGAATAGATGGTAGGATACACGATGGCGTGCCCCTCGGCATCGAAGGCCCGTTGCCACGGCAGGTATCCCAACAGATCGGCACCCTTACAGACAACCGGCCCCAAACGGTAGTCACCGCGGGTTTGTCCGTGACAGGTATACGAGACCTCTTTGGCCTCGAAGGGACCGAGTTTGATCAGGAAACTCCCCCCGTCGGCGAAGAGGCCGCCAAAATTGTCAACCACGGACATATAGGGGATCGGAAAGGGCGAGTGGTTCTCGACCCGAATCGTGACGGTCATGTTCTGCCGCCGGATGGCGTTCAGCTTGTCGGTGAGGCGATACACGCGGATGAACCTGGGCACCAGGAAGAATTGGATCAGCGAGAATCCATGAATCAGCAAAAAGATCACCGCCAGATAGCGCACGAAGGTCGCTCCGGCGAAGATGAAGAAGAAGGCGAGAATGATGAACGGTACGATGATGGCTGCGGGTCGTTTTCCCATGGCTCCTGTCCTGCTCGCTCTTGTGGATGTCTCAGACTATCCTATAACTCCGAATAGCCCTTCTGTAGATCCTCGAGGAAGCTGGACAGCTCCTCTCCCTTCTCCTTGAGCATATCCATCGATGGCGTCAGCTTACGGCCGACATTGGGAAAAGTCAAGGTACGGGACACCGCGGCCAGGGCTTCCGGATGATGGAGATTAGTAGTACGCTATGTTGAACTACCTAGGGAGCATTTGCATGAAGATAGAACGAAAATTCACGAAGGACCGTAATCCCTACGACGGAATCCGGTGGGACACGCGAACATCCGAGATCCGTGATCCCGACGGGACGGTGATATTCAGAAACGACGACGTCGTCGTGCCCGAAGAGTGGAGCCAGATCGCCACCGACATAATCGCCCAGAAGTATTTCAGGAAGACCGGCGTACCACTGAAGAAGAACGCCGGAGTGACCGGCGGCGAGAACGATGCACGCCAGGTATTTCACCGCCTGGCCCACACCTGGCGGGAGTGGGGACGCAGAGGCGGGTACTTCGCGACCGACACGGATGCCGATGCATTCTACGACGAGATCCTATACATGCTCTCCCGGCAGATGGGGGCCCCGAACTCCCCTCAGTGGTTCAATACCGGTCTCTACGAGGCCTACGGTCTCGAAGGCCCTCCGCAGGGCCACTACTATGCCGACCACGAAACCGGCGAGATTCGCAAGTCGGAGAACGCCTATGGCCGGCCCCAACCACACGCCTGCTTCATCCTCGATATCGAGGACGACCTGGTGGGCCCGAACGGCATCATGGACCTGGTGACCCGGGAAGCGAGGCTCTTCAAGTACGGCTCCGGCACCGGCACCAACTTCTCGCCGATCCGCGGCAAGGGCGAACCCCTCTCGGGAGGAGGGATCTCCTCGGGGCTGCTTTCGTTCCTGAAGATCGGCGACCGGTCCGCCTCGGCCATCAAGAGCGGCGGCACCACCCGCAGGGCCGCCAAGATGGTGATAATCGACGCCGACCATCCCGACATCGAGGAGTTCATCGAGTGGAAGGCACTCGAGGAGTACAAGGTCTCCGCCATGTCCGCCGGCAGCCGCCTCCTGGCAGGTCACGCCCGGCAGATCGGCAGGGCTATCGAGACATTCCGTGGAAACGATGAGCACCGTCGCGACCCGAAGCACAACCACGATTTGGCATCGGCGCTGCGAACCGCCCTGGCCGATGGCGTACCGGACGCCGTGATCTACCAGCTCCTGCGACTCGTCGGCGACGATGGGGCGGGCGTACGGTTTCCGGAGTACGATACCGACTGGGAGGGCGACGCCTACGCCACGGTAAGCGGGCAGTCATCCAACAACTCGGTGCGTGTCACCGATGCATTCATGCAGGCGGTACTGAACGACGAGGAGTGGACCCTCTACGGAAGGACCGACAACAAGCCACACAGGACGATCCGTGCCGCGGCTCTCTGGGAACGGATAGCCGAGGCCGCCTGGAAGTGCGCCGACCCGGGGCTCCAGTTTCACACCACCATCAACGACTGGCACACCTGCCCCGCCGACGGCGAGATCAGAGGCTCGAATCCGTGCAGCGAATACATGTTCCTGGACGATACCGCCTGCAACCTCGCCTCCCTGAACCTGATCAAATACTACGACCGGGAAAATCACCGGTTCATGATCGAGGAGTTTCGTCACGCCGTCCGGCTCTGGACCCTGGTGTTGGAGATCAGTGTGATGATGGCCCAGTTCCCCAGCCCGGAGATCGCCAGGAAGAGTTTCGAGTATCGAACTTTAGGCCTGGGCTTCGCGAACCTCGGGACACTCCTGATGCTGATGGGGCTCCCCTATGATAGTCCCGAGGGACGCGCCGTCGCCGGTGCCGTCAGCGCAGTCCTCACCGGAGAGGCCTACGCCATGTCCGCGGAGATCGCCACCGAGCTTGGTCCGTTCAGCAGATACGAGTCTAACGCCGAGGCGATGCTGCGGGTGATCGAAAACCACCGCCTGGCGGCTCGCAATGCCGGAGCCGAGGAGTATCGTACCCTTGGCACCGTGCCCACCGGCATCGACCCAGAATCCTGTCCGAAGGACCTGCTTGCAGCCGCCAGGGACGCCTGGGATCGTGCCCTGTCTCTCGGGAAGACACACGGATACCGCAACGCCCAGACCAGCGCCATCGCCCCCACCGGCACTATCGGTCTGCTCATGGATTGCGACACCACCGGCGTGGAACCGGATTTCGCGCTGGTGAAGTTCAAGAAGCTGGCCGGCGGCGGGTACTTCAAGATCATCAATCAGTCGATCCGCCCGGCCCTCGAGAAGCTTGGGTACGATGAAGACCAGATTCGTGAGATCTTGGAAAACTGCGTCGGTACCGGCACCCTGCAGGGGGCTCCGGGAATCCCGGCGGAACGACTCGTCGAACGTGGCTTCGGAGAGGAGCAACTGGAACGGATCGACGAGAGCCTCAGAAACAGTATGAGCATCGATCCTGCCTTCGCGGAACACACCCTAGGCCGGGAGTTTCTCACGGGCACCCTGAACGTCCCGGAAGAGGAGATCGACGATCCCGCATTCGATCTCCTCGGATGGCTCGGTTTCACTTCGGAGGAGAGGGCCGCCGCGGAAACCTTCGCCTGCGGCGCCATGAATCTCGAGACGGCCCCGCATATCACCCCGGAGCACCTCCGGGTCTTCGATACGGCCACCGCCTCGGGGAGAAACGCCGCCCGTTTCATCCGGTGGACCGCACACATCGATATGATGGCGGCGGTTCAGCCCTTCATCTCGGGGGCCATCTCCAAGACCATCAACATGCCGAGTACCTCCACGGTTGAAGATATCCGGGGGGCCCACATGACAGCCTGGAAGAAGATGTTGAAATCCATCGCCCTCTACCGGGACGGTTCGAAACTCAGCCAACCCCTGAGTTCCATGCCCCCCGGTACCGACCCGGTCGCCGACGATATCCGTTGGGCCGGTACCGCAGCCTCGGCCGCAACCCCGCCTCCGACAGGGAACCCTGACGGAGCGGGACAACCCGCCACGACCGCACGCCGTACCTCACAACAGGATCGGCTCCCGAACCGTCGCAGCGGTTACACCCAGAAGGCCAAAATCGGCCACCACAGCCTCTTCCTACGAACCGGCGAGTACGCCGACGGCAGACTCGGCGAGATATTCCTGGACATGCACAAGGAGGGCGCGGCGTTCAGATCGCTTCTCAACAGCTTCGCCATCGCCGTCTCCCTCGGGCTGCAGTACGGCGTTCCCCTGGAGGAGTATGTGGACGCATTCACCTTCTCGAGGTTCGAGCCCAACGGCATCGTCCGGGGTCACGACAACATCAAGATGGCGACCAGTGTACTCGACTTCATCTTCCGGGATCTGGCCCTCACCTATTTAGGACGAACGGATCTGGTTCAGGTGAAGCCCGACGACCTCATCGCCACGGGCATGGATTCGGAGATACGCACCGGATCCGGATCCGGCACCGATGCCTGGACCGAAAACACTCCGGGAGTCACATCCGTCTCGGGCGATACCACGCAGCGTCGGGACGCCGGGACCCGCTCGGAGTCGGTCCGCAACGACGAAAACCTCATCAGGATGGCCCGGATGCAGGGATACGAAGGAGACCCCTGCCCCTCCTGCGGACACTTCACCCTGGTGCGGAACGGCACCTGCCTGAAGTGTGTGACCTGCGGGTCCACCACCGGCTGCTCCTGAGAGGGTGTAACGGAAAGAGCCGAGTTCGTTAGACGGCACATCGAAAAACCATACGTATTGCTACGGAGCAGCTATGTAACTCCTTAGAAAGTATGGTTTTTCGTATGTGCATGACATCCAAACAGCTGGTTTTTCAAGGTGCCCTAGAGATCTTTGCTATTCACGGAGGGCAGTATTCTTCGCCGCTCCCTCTTCACGATAGGCTGCAGTCTCACCGCCAGGTTTTCACCCATGCGAATGAACCCGAGATCGCTCGGATGGATCATGTCGACGGTCAACCCAGTGACGTCGTCGAGGATCTCATCTCCCGGAAAAAAATGCAGATTCGGCAGGGATAGCTCCTCGACCACCTCTTCCAGGATCCTTCGGAACTCCGCCGCAGTGGACTTGGCCCCGCTCTGGGTCGGTCCCCAGTCACCGAAATAGGGATAGATGGAGATACATGCCACCGGCCTGCGGGCATCGGTCTTGGCGATGCGCCCGACCAGGTAGAGGACGCGGTTCCTGAACTCATCTGCCGTGAAACCCCTTCCGATCATGTTCACGGATAACGCGAGGCTCGCGAAATCCCACGTGTCCAGATCGGCCATGTAGTCGGCGAAAGCCGGCTCGCACAGACACGCACCGCCTACGCCGAAATTGATGAGGTCGCATCCGAGACGCCACGCCGTCTGACCGACGTAGGTGAGATAGCTCTGCGTCGCCGCCGCCCCATGGGTGATAGAGGTGCCGTAGGAGAGCATGGTTGTTTCCGGCAACTCACCCGGCCTCGGAGGCCGCACGTCCCCCCGTATGCCGTGGTACCACATGACGCCCTTGAACAGGAGCAGCCGGCAGACCCGGGGATGAAACAAACACTCCGCGGCCATCTCATCGGGCAGAGATTCGAATCTCTCCATCCAGGCTTCATCGAGACGAATCTCCAACTCCGTCGGCTCACTCCCTACCGTGAAGGTCTGCTTCGAATCGAAGGGGCCGAAGAAGAGTCGAACCTCGGCCTCCTCCTCCGAGGAGGAGAGGATAACTCTGGCCGTCCTCTTTACCGGATTGACCGGATTGACCAGAACGAACCGGATCTCCGCGCACGACGGGTTGAGCGTCTTATTCCTGGCGGGTTCATCGAGGTTGAGTCGAACCTCCTCCGGAACACGTTGGAGCCGCAGGCCCTTTCGTCCGGGGACCTCCACCAACTCGGCGATGTTGTGAAACTGTGCGTTTTCAAACTGCATGCGATTCTCCTTCGGGCCCGCGGTTTACGACCGCAGCCATGTATGTAATTTGAGAAAGAGTTCATCGGTGTCGATCGGCTTGGCGACATAGTCGTTCATGCCGGCGTCGAGGCACTTCTCCTTGTCGCCTTTCATGGCATTCGCCGTCATGGCGATGATCGGCAGATCATCGAACTCCGGCGACCGCCGGAGGATGCGGGTGGCCTCGTACCCATCCATCTCGGGCATCTGCACGTCCATGAGTACCGCGTCGTAGCTGCCGGCTCGTATCGCCGCTACCGCTTCCCTGCCGTTGGAGGCGACATCGGCATGGATTCCGTTCTCCTTGAAAATCTCCAAGGCGACCCGCTGATTGATCAGATTGTCTTCTACCAGCAGTATCGTACTTCCCTGAAGGGCCTTCACCGCGACGGCCGAACCGTCCTCCTCCATAGACTCCCGGGGGACGATCCTGCGCCGCTCCTCTTCCGGAGCCTGGCGGGCCAGGTCGAGTCTAACCCGGAAGGTCGAACCGACGCCGTACTCCGATTCGGCCGAAATCTCACCTCCCATCAGCTCGGTGAGACTCTTGCAGATCGCCAGGCCGAGGCCGGTTCCGCCGAAGCGCCGGGTGGTTGATCCGTCCAACTGCGAGAAGGAATCGAACAGCCGATCCAGCTTCTCTTCGGGGATGCCGATTCCGGTGTCTCTCACGCTGAGCTCCAGGCGTGCGTGCGCCTCGTCCCTCTCGAGACACGTGACGGAGAGGATGATCTCGCCCCCGTCGGTGAACTTGACCGCGTTGGACACCAGGTTGGTGAGGATCTGTCCAATCCGGAGAGGATCACCCCGCAGTGCCATGGGAGTACCCGGTTCTATGCGTGTTACCAGCTCGATTCCCTTGTCGGAGGTTTTACCACGAAACAGGTCGCTCATCCGCTCGAGGATGTCGGTAAGGTAGAATGCGGTGTCTTCGATCTCGATTTTTCCCGCTTCGATCTTGGAAAAATCGAGGATATCGTTGATGAGCCCCAGAAGGGACTTCGCGGAGCTGTCGATGATATCCAGATACTCCCTGACCTTCGGCGACACCTCCCTCCGCCGTGCCAGATCGGCCATACCGACGATTGCGTTCATGGGGGTCCTGATCTCATGGCTCATGTTGGCCAGAAATTCGCTCTTCGCCCGGGTGGCCGCCTCGGCCTCGGCCCTGGCCTTCTCGGCTGTCTCCATGGCCGCACGCAGCCGCTCCTCGGCCATCTTCCGCTCCGTGATGTCCACGATCACGCCCCGGGTGCCCACGGGTCTGCCGTCCCTGATGATGGGGGTGCCGTAGATCATCACCGGCACCCGCCGGCCGTCCTTGCAGAGGGCGGTATACTCGTTGGCGCCCCGGTCCTCTCCGTGAAGCCGTCCCATGATGTTTTTCAGGGCGCGCTCGCGATCCTCCGGCACGAACGCATCCAGCCCGTTGAAGCCGGCTTCGACCTCTTCGGAGGTATATCCCAGAAGATCGAGGCCTGTCTTGTTGATGAAGGTGACCTGTCCGCGCATATCGAGTTCATACACGGTCTGGGGGAGCAGGTCGGCGGTCTCGCGGAACTTCCGTTCGCTCTCTCGGAGGGCCTCCTCGCGGGAGTGCCGATCCAAGGCGATGGCTACCACCTCTCCGAAACGCCGGAGGATGTCGATCTCCTCGGGCTTCCAGTGTTTGGCGTTCCCGAACGACTCTACCTCAATGGCTCCGATCACCGTTTCCCGGTGAAGGATCGGAACAAACAGGTTGGAGGGGAAGCACTGGTCCTGGGGCCGCCGAGTCATCAAGCGGCGCATCCCAACCGCCTCCGGAGGCAGCTCGCTCGGGTCGGGGATCGAGATCCACTCCCCGGCCATTAGTGTATCGATGAGCCAGGGAAACTCAGAAAACGGGACGTGCCGGAACTCGTTCATGAGCTCCTCCGTGTCGAACGGCAGGTCTACATCATCCCGGTGCCATTCATAGATCATCGAAAAGGAGTTGCCGCCCTCGTCGACCATGATGATATCCATCTGATCATATTCGAGGATCTCGCTCAGGGCCTCCATGCCGGTATGCACCACCTCGTCTACGTCCTTGTCCAGGAGGATCTTGGAGATGTTGCTCATGATCATGTCGGCCCTGGCGCGCCACAGCAGGATCTCCTCGGCCGATCGCCGGTCCTGGACCTCTTTCTCCAGAGTCATGATGACCGTGTAGAGCTTCTTGTGATGGATCTTGGCACGAATGATGACGACCGCCGCCGCCGTCAGGCTGACGAGGAAGAGTAGCGCGATTATACCGGAAGCACCGATGAGCAGCCTGCGGTACCGGGTGGCCTCATCCGGCGGTACCGGCCTATCCACGATCCGGGCGGCCAGACAGAATGTACTACAAAAGAGGAGAATTGCGAAAGTGAGAACTCGGAGCGTCCGCCGACTTCTCATGGCAAGAGCCTTTTCATCGTAAAAACGTAGTACGTCAGGAGAGTCGAGTCAATATGGATTCATGATCGGAGGATGTCGTATCGAACCGTATTGTATCACCCCTCCACCCCGTTTAAATCGTTCTCGAGGTCCGACCAGGATCCCCGCCGGGTGGGTTCGGTCAATCCACCGCCCAACAGCTCGAGAAACCTCGCCCTCGGCACGTGCACTGCTCCGAACCGGTCCAGGTGGCCGGTGTGGACCTGGCAGTCCACCAGGGTGAACCCGCGGCGCTCCAAGACCCGTACCAGGGCGACAAACGCCGTCTTCGATGCGTCCGTTACCCGGGTGAACATCGATTCGCCGAAGAAACAGGAGCCCAGGGAGACGCCGTACAATCCTCCGGCCAATGTTTCCCCATCCCAGGCCTCCACCGAATGGGCAAATCCCAACTCGTGAAGCCGTACGTACGCCGTAATCATATCGGCGCCTATCCAGGTACCATCCTGTCCCGGGCGCGGTACCTCGGAGCACGCCTCGATTACCCCATGAAATTCCCGGTCCGCGGTCAAACGGAATCGGCTTTGCCGGAGCACTTTACGCATGGAGGTTCCCACGTGCAGCCGCGAAGGGAACAATATGAAGCGGGGGTCCGGATTCCACCATAGGATCGGCTCACCCACGGAGTACCAGGGAAAGATACCCCGACGGTACGCGGACAACAGCATACCCGGCGAAAGGTTGCCGCCTACCGCGATGATTCCGTGACGGTCCGCCTGCTCCGGGTCCGGGAACGGGAAATCCATGGAGACATCAAGGTAGGGAAACCGGTTAGCCACTTTCCCCAGGTGAGGAGCCATCCGAATCCTCGGTTTGGGACTCGGTTGTTTCGGGCTCGGACCGCTCGGCCTTCACCACGATCTCGCCGTCGACGAGATCGGCCACGGCGTTGCCGCCGTTCTTCAGATCACCGAAGAGTACGGCATCCACGAAGTAGCTTTTCAACTTGTCCTGCACAAGCCGCGAGATGTTGCGAGCCCCGAATTCGACCGAATAGCCATCGTCGGCAAGCCATTGCCTGCAGGCGTCGGTCACGGTGAGGGTGACGCCCTTCTCCCCCAGCTGCGAGTTGAATGCCCGGATCTCCTTGTCGACGATCTGGAGGATCACCCGATCGTCCAACCGCCCGAATTTCACCACCTTATCGAGCCGATTCCGGAACTCCGGGCTGAAGGTCTTCGTCACGGCATCGTCGATGGCACTCTCCGTGATAGAGGCCTGGCCGAAGCCGATCAGGGGTTTCCCGATGTCCCTGGCCCCGGCGTTGGAGGTCATGATCATGATAACGTTGCGGAAATCGGCCTTCCTGCCCTGATTGTCCGTCAGCGTGGCGTAGTCCATGATCTGCAGCAGCACGTTGAAGACATCCTGGTGGGCCTTCTCCACCTCGTCGAGGAGCAGCACCGCGTGAGGGGTCTGGCGGATCGCGTCGGTCAGGAGTCCGCCCTCCTCGTAGCCGACGTATCCCGGAGGAGACCCGATGAGCCGCGCGACGGTGTGTTTCTCCTGATACTCCGACATGTCGAACCGATGCATGGCGATTCCCATGTTCTCCGCCAACTGCCGGGCCAGTTCGGTTTTCCCGACCCCGGTGGGTCCCACGAACAGGAAGTTGGCCACCGGCTTGTTGGGTTCCCGGAACCCGGCCCTCGAACGTTTCACCGCCTCGACGACAGAGTAGACGGCATCGTCCTGGCCGAAGATCACCGACTTCAGATCGGACACCAGGGTCTGCAGGCGGTCGGTCTCCGTGGCGGATACGGTCTTCTCGGGGATCTTCGCGATCTTGGAGACTACCGCTTCGATGGAAGACTCGTCGAGGGCGGTGAGGGGACGTTCCTTCGCCGTCGCGTCCACATCCCCGGTGGATTCATCAACCGGCGAGTCTTCGGCAGAGGAATCATCTTCGGAAGACGGATCCGGAGGCTCGTCGGGCCGCTCCTCCCTGAACGCCAGTATCTGCGCGTACGCGCCGGCCTCGTCAATGACGTCGATGGCCTTGTCGGGCAGATGCCGGTCGTTGATATACTGATCCGAGAGATCGACGGCGGCGTGAAGGGCCTCATCGGTGTATCGGACGTTGTGGTACTCCTCGTACTTGTCCTTGAGCCCCTTGAGGATCTCGTACGTCTCATCCCTGGTGGTCTCCGGAACCTCGATCTTCTGGAATCGTCTGGAGAGTGCCCGGTCGCGCTCGAAGAACTTCTTAAACTCATCAAAGGTAGTGGACCCCATACAGCGGAGCTTACCGGAAGCGATGGCCGGCTTCAGCAGGTTGGATGCATCCATAGAACCGCCGGAGACCGCACCCGCGCCGACGATGGTGTGGATCTCGTCGATGAAGAGGATCACCCGCTCCTCATCCTCGAGCTCCTTGATGATCTGTTTCATTCGTTCTTCGAAATCTCCCCGGAAGCGGGTACCCGCGAGGAGTCCGCCCATATCCAGCGAGAAGATCCGATAGCTCCTGAGGAGTTGGGGGACGTCGTCCACGACGATCCGCTGGGCCAACCCTTCGGCCAAGGCCGTCTTGCCCACGCCGGGATCGCCGACCAGCACCGGATTGTTCTTGAGTCTGCGGCACAACACCTGCACGATCCGCTCGAGGATGACCTCCCGGCCGATGACAGGTTCGAGCTCCCCGGCGTCGGCGGCGGCCGTGAGCTCCCTCGTATACAACGCCAGGGCGGACTTCTTGCCGCGTTTCTTGGGTTTGGCGTCGCTTTCGGGCGCATCATTCTCGGACTCCGCCTCTCCGTCCACCTCTTCCTGCATCCTCGCACCGTTCTCTTCGTCTCCGACGACCAATCTGTCGGCGTCCGAAACCGCCCGTAGAAGATTGAGCCGCTTTATGCCTGCCTGTTTGAGATAGAAGGAGCCGAAAGACTCCTTCTCGTCGAAGATGGAGACCAGGATATCGCCGAGGTCGACGATCTCCTTCGACGACGCTTCGGTATGAAAGAAGGCCCGGTTGATGACCTCCTGGAAGCCGACCGTCTGGATGGGTTCGCCGTCTTTGACCGTCGGAATGTGGGTATTCAAATGTTCGTCGATATTCTTCTTGATCGCTTCCGGATTACCACCGGATGATTCTATGATGGTCCGTGCGCTGTCGAAGAATGTCGCCGCGTAGAGCACGTGCTCCGGTGTGAGATATTCGTGCTTACGCTCCTTCGCGTCCAAATATGCGGCGTTCAAGACGCCGTTGACATCTGCGTGTACTTTCACCAGGTAACTCTCCTATTGTGAAAAAGCGCCTTACGCCTTTTCGATGGTGCACTTGAGCGGATACTCCCGCGCCTCCGCCAACTTGCGCACCTGCATGACCTTGGTCTGGGCGATATCCAACGTGTACACCCCGACGGTACCACGTCCCTTGCGGTGTACATCGAGCATGATCTTGGTGGCCTCGACGACGGGCTTATGAAACACCTTCCTGAGCACCTCCACCACGAATTCCATGGTCGTATAGTGGTCGTTGTGAAGTATCACGCTGAACATCTCCGGTTCCTTGGTATCTTGCTTCTGTTTCTCCAGGATGCCGGTGCCCAGCCTCTTATCTATCGCCATCGAGTAGCTCTACTCCTTCTGCTTCGACCCTACGCGTCGCCATGATGCCAAGGTCATATACCCTTTTTTTTCATATAGTCATATATACGGGTATATGCCCGTATCATATAAATAGGATACGAATTTTTTTTCCATGAGACAAGGGAATCGGGGAGACGAATCGTCCTCCACACAGAACCGGCGGCATCGCTTGAGGAAGTCCTCGGTAGCGTATTGCCGCAGCTGTTGCCTTTTGGGATCGGATACACTACCCTTGTCATACGAAAACCGCTTCGACACCACGTTCCAGGCGATAGTACCGGGATGCACGAGGGGAGTATCATGTCACGGAAGGGAAGAGAGGATATCGTACGCATCTTCGAGGCCGGAGTCGCGAGGGTTGATCCCGCATCGATGGTGCGGAACGTTCTGAAGCTCGCGGGGGAGTCTCTCACCGCCGAGACCGAGAGAGAACGATATACCTACGATCTCACCCGATACGACCGGATCTTGGTCGTCGGGGCCGGCAAGGCGAGTGCGAAGATGGCCCTCTCCATCGAGGATATCCTCGGAGACAGGATCGACCGCGGTATTCTCGCGGTCAAGGCGGGACACGAGGAGAAGCTCTCCAAGATCGAGATCATCAGGGCCGGCCACCCGGTACCCGACGAGGGCAGCATCGAGGCCGGCCGCAGGATCCTGGACCTCTGCTCTGAGGCCGACGACCACACCCTGGTGATCAACCTCATCTCCGGCGGCGGCTCGGCCCTCCTGACGCTCCCATACTCATCCGGAGAGTATGCCGTCACGCTGCAGGAGATGCAGAAGGTAACCGAACTGCTTCTCGCCTGCGGGGCGGAGATCGGGGAGATCAACACCATCCGCAAGCACCTCTCGGGGGTCAAGGGCGGTCGTCTCGCCGGGGCCATCGCTCCGGCCCACAACCTTACCCTGATCCTCTCCGACGTCGTCGGAGATCGGCTGGATTCGATCGCCTCGGGGCCGACGGTTCCCGATTCCACCACATACGCCGACGCGATGGAGATCATCCGGAGGTACGACATCGGAGACTCGATACCCGAGTCGGTGACCACGCTGCTGGAGGCCGGCGAGACGGGGGCGATCCCGGACACCCCCAAGGAGGGCGACCCCCTCTTCGCATCGATTCGATCGCTCCTGATCGGGACGAACATCTTCGCCCAATACGCCGCGGCGGAGCAGGCCCGAGGACTCGGGTACGAGCCGGTGATCCTCACCTCGCAACTCACCGGCGAGGCCAGGGAGATCGCCAAGCTCTTCAGCGGCATGGCCCGAGATCTGCGTCTCGGTCGCCTCGGGTTCACCCTTCCCGCCTGCATTCTGGCCGGGGGCGAGACGACCGTCACGATCCGAGGAGGCGGAAGGGGGGGCAGGAACCAGGAGATGGCACTCTCCTTCGTGTGCGAGTTCTGGAATCGTCCGGAGGAGACCCGCGGGGTGACCTTCCTCTCCGGTGGGACCGACGGGAACGACGGACCGACCGACGCTGCCGGCGCCGTTGTCGGCGAGGGATCGATCGAGACGGCCCGGGATGAGAGAATTAATCCCTGGGAGTTCCTTGGGAACAACGATTCCTACACATACTTCGACAGGACCGGTGAGTTGCTGCTCACCGGCGCCACGAACACGAACGTCTGCGACATGCAGATACTCATCGTAGAACAGATGTAAGCCGGAGGCGCAAATTGGGAATCGTCCGAGTCGTCTTGAACATCGTCGTCTTCCTCGCCGTGATCGGGGCCGCCGTTTTCGGCCTGTTCGTGTACAAGTATATGCAGATTCAGAAGCCGCCGGAGAACAATCCCACGGCATTCGTCGAAGCCAAGGGGGATAAGCCCCGTGGCTTCACGGTAGTGTGCGCCGGCGACAGCATCACTCACGGCCGGATAAGTGCGAACTACATCTCGATCCTGCGTGACATGTACGCCTCGGTTCAATACGACTTCATCAATGCCGGTATCAATGGCGACCTATCCTACAACCTGCTCCAGCGGACGGACGAGATCGTCGCCTGCCTGCCGAACATGGTGACGATCCTGATCGGCACCAACGACGCCACCGGCACCTTTTCTGAAGAGCTCGGCCTCGGCCACGTCAAGCGGAAGAAGCTGCCGGAACCGCCTACCATCGGGAAGTTCCAGGAGTACTTGACCGAAACCGTCCGCCGACTGAAGCAGGAAACGGAGGCACGGATCGTCCTGATCTCGATTCCTCCCATCGGAGAGGACCCGGACCACCCGGTCTATGCCCACTCGCGGCTGTTCAGGGACGCCATACAACGAATCGCCGAGGCCGAACAGGTCGACTATATTCCCCTGTGGGAGGACCTCGACCGGGGTATCCGTCAGCTGACCGCGATGGAGCCCGAGCCCTATGAAAAGTGGCGTTCCGTCATGTATACCGCAATCGTTAAGAAGACCGTTTTCGGCGTGAGTTACGAAACCATCGCACGCACCAACGGATTCATATACCATGTCGACCATCTGCACCTGAACCGTTCGGGGACCCGCATCATCGCCGATGCCATCGAACGGTATATCGCCGCCCTCCGGTGGCGCGGAGCATTATAACGAGGCGTATCCGTCGACCGTCACCGAGAGAAGATGCACGGTATCTCGAAGAGGAATGTGCAGCCGCCGCCCAGTTTGCTCTCCGCCCGCAGGTCCGCGTCGTGCAGGTCGGACAGCTTCTTGGCGATAGACAGGCCGAGGCCGGTCGAGATCTCTCCCCCCGTAGGTTTCGGCGAGAGTTTGGTAAACCGC
>CAZAKE010000088.1:12514-19471 GCA_964485495.1 uncultured Spirochaetales bacterium | reverse complement strand
CTGCGCAGCCGCTCGTAGACTTGTTGGTCAATTCTGCGAACGCTCAGTCCCGCCATAGATGGCCTCCTACCGGAATGATAGCACGTGATAGCATTCCGGACAAGGGCGGCAATAGACCCGGGACAAACGACAGCTGTAGAGACTATGGAAACAAGAGAAATAAACTACAATATTTCATAAATACACTATAACGAGGTGATTTGTTTTGTTCCCGGTTGTTCCCGACCAATTCATCGTGGACATCACTGCACCCATCTACTACACTTCATGATACAGGCCCGGGTCATCTGTACGGGACGGTATCTAGTGTTCAGGGAATCAAGTTGGCGATTATAAAAACTATACTTCGCGACCTCATCGATCCGGCCCGCAACGGAATCGAGCAGGACATGCGCGTCTGGCGGAAGAAGATCAGTGACGCCGTGTTCTACTTCTTCTCCATCTTCGGGCTTGTCACCTATATTCCGAGCGTCGTTCTTTCGATCCGAGAGGGATACTATCAGGTAGCGGCCTTGAGTACCGTGTTGTATATCGCCTGTCTCCTGCTCACCTTCATCAGGAAGATCGATTATCATGTGAAAGCCGTTTCGGGGGCCGTCCTCTTCTATATAGTCGGTGCGGTACTCCAGTTCGTGCTTGGACCGAAGGGTGCCGGTGCCATCTGGCTGTTCGCGACCACCATTCTGGTGGCACTCCTCCTCGGGAACCGCGGTGCCCTATTCGCGCTCGTAGGCGTCGTACTCATCCAGATTGGGTTCTATATCATGCTGCGGATGGACGTGGTTCGATGGTACGACCAGTTCGGCATCACCCCGGACATGTGGGTGGTCAAGAGCGTCAACTTCATCCTGCTGAATTTCGTGATTCTGATCGCGAACGGCATCTTCGTGCGGGGATTCAAGACCCTGGTGGCCAGATCCACCGAGACCAGGAACGCCTCGATCATCGGCCTGGCGAAGCTGGCGGAGTATAGGGACAACGACACCGGACAGCACCTGCAGCGAATTCAGGAGTACGTGGTGCTGATCGCCCGGGAATTGGCACGACAGGAGAAATATCGGGAGTATATCACCGAGGAGTATATCCAGGACCTCTACACATCATCCATCCTCCATGACATCGGAAAGGTGGGAATTCAGGACGCCATTCTGCTGAAACCAGGGGCGTTGACGCCGGAGGAGTTCGCAATCATCAAACAGCATCCGGTGATGGGCGGAGACGTGATCGCCGAGATAGAGAACCACATACAGGGTCGGTCGTTCTACGCACTCGGGCGAGAGATTGCGCGCTATCATCACGAGAAGTGGGACGGCTCCGGGTATCCCGAAGGTCTACAAGGTGAGGAGATTCCCCTCTCCGCCAGGATCACCGCCCTGGCGGACGTGTATGACGCCCTCACCTCGGAGCGGCCGTACAAGGACGCAAGCTCTCACGAAGAGGCGGTGAGGGTCATCAAATCAGGCCGCGGCACCCAGTTCGATCCGGAGGTGGTGGACGCGTTCGTCCGGATCATGATTCGATCACCGAAGTGCGTATTTTAGATACGTATTCTATACGTAAATAAGGAGTATTTTCTCACTTGCTTTCTCATCCTTTTTGGCTATACTTTACTCTGAACACTTTGCCAAATAACTCAATAGAGATAATAATATGCATTATATTATTTATCATAATTGGGTGATGTGGGCAGGATCAGACAAGACACCGTTAGATAATTGGAGGAGCACGGATGGCGGATCAGGAAACTCTTATGCTCGATTCCGAAGAGGAGGAGCAGGAAAACAAGTACCTGCTTTTCTTACTCGGGAACGAGGAGTATGGGATCAACATAACGATGGTCCAATCGATCGAGGAGCTGCCGAAGATCACAGCCTTGCCCGACATGCCGGAATACATCACGGGAGTTACCAATCTGCGCGGCAAGGTAACTCCGGTAATGGACCTACGACGAAGGCTCCGCATGCCCGACAGAGAGTACGACGATAGAACGTGTCTAGTGGTGGCGAAGGTCGGCATGTTGGATATCGGATTCATTGTAGACACCGTTTCGGAGGTCGAAGAGATTCCGGAGAGCGATAGAGGATCCGCACCCGATTTCCGTAGCGAGGGAAATCGCAGAAAATACGTCACCGAGATGGGAAAGAGCGGTGAGAAGGTTCGGCTCCTTCTGGATGTGAACCGGCTCATTTCCGAGGAGGAGCTTGAGGGGATCATGCAGATACAGGAGTCGGATGAAACGAGAAATCAAGGAGGAGAGAGATAATGGCACAGATGAAGATGAGGACCAAGATCACCTTGGGATTCGCGGCGTTGATCGCCCTGATCCTGACGGTGGGCACTGTGGCGGTGGTGTTCTTGAACGATGCATCAACCAATTTTACCCAGTACCGCGAGTGGGCCCGGGATTCGAACCTGATCGCCAATATGCAGGAGAACATGCTGATGGTGCGGATGAACGTGAAGGATTTCATCATCAGCGGCGAGGAGAAGGAGAAACGGGAGTTCGACGAGTACTTCGATTCCGTGGAGGAGATCTTAGGCGCGGCGCAGATGCAGATAGAGGACCCCGACCGGGCCGCACTCATTTCGACCATCGTAAAAAAGCTTGCTGAATACGGCGAGAGCTTCGACTCCGTCGTCTCGCTGCAGGCGACCAGAGACGACCTGGTGGTTCGCGGTTTAGACCTCCTGGGACCGGAGATGGAGAAGGACTTCACCTCCATTCTCACCAGTGCCAGGGCGGACGACGATATGACCGCCGCATTCTACGCGAGTCTCTCGCTGCGAAATCTTCTGCTCGCGCGGCTCTATGCCTTTAAATTTCTTGACACGAACCTGACGGCGGACGAGGAACGCGTACTGACGGAGATAGACAGGCTCGAGGAAAACATGGCTATCCTAGATAGGGAGGTGCGGAATCCGGCACGCAGGGCGCTGCTGGCGGAGATCACAAAGGACGAGAAATCGTACCGGGACAAGTTCGATCAGGTAGTTGATGTCATCTATCAGCGAAACACGCGCATCAACGACTACCTGGACGTGATCGGGCCGGAGATAGCCGAAGACGGACTCGCCGTGATGCAGTCGATCCAGGCCGATCAGGACGAATTGGGTCCCAAGGTACAGGCGTCCAACCGGCTGGCGATAATGATCGCCGTCATCGTTTCGGCCGCGGCCGTGGTAGTCGGGATCTTCATGACGATTCTGATCACCGGAAGCATCCTCAAGCAGCTCGGGGAGGATCCCGGGGTAATCGAAAACATCGTGGAACGGATTTCCCGTGGCGATTTGAACATGGAAATTTCGGGTGACAACGTGCGAGGGGTGTACGCATCGGTCCGTGACATGGTGGAGGCCCTTAAGTACAAGGCCGACATCGTCGAGGAGATCGCCAACAAGAACCTGACTGTCGACATCAAGAAGGCGTCCGATATGGACCGCCTCGGCGAGTCTCTCATCGTCATGAAAGACTCCCTAAACGAAATTTTGGGACAGGTCACGGTAGCCGTGGACCAGGTCTCCTCCGGCTCAGACCAGGTCTCGCAGGCCAGCCAGAACCTCTCCCAGGGAGCCACGGAGCAGGCCAGTAGCCTCGAGGAGATCACCTCCTCCATCAACGAGATCAACTCCCAGTCGCAGGGCAACACGAAGAACGCTGAGAATGCCAACACACTGGCCAAGGAGGCCAGCGCCAACGCCAACCAGGGCAGCGACCAGATGATTCGACTCATCGAAGCCATGCGGGGGATCACCGCCTCATCCGACGAGATCAACAAGATCGTGAAAACAATAGACGACATCGCTTTCCAGATAAACCTGCTGGCACTCAACGCCAACGTGGAGGCCGCCCGGGCCGGCAAGTACGGCAAGGGCTTCGCGGTGGTGGCCGAGGAGGTGCGTAACCTGGCCAACCGCAGCGGCGATTCGGTGCAGGAGACTTCCCAGCGCGTCGAGGAGGCCAATAAGAACATCCAACTCGGGAGCGAGTTGGTCGAGCAGACCTCGAAGCAGCTCGAGGATATCGTCAACGGATCGAACCAGGTGGCCCAGCTCTTGGAGGAGATCACCATCGCCAGCAGGGAGCAGACTCAGGGGATCGAACAGATCACCGAGGCGCTGGATCAGATCGATCAGGTCACCCAGTCGAACACCGCCAGCGCCGAGGAGAGCGCGTCTTCGGCGGAGGAGCTGGCCGCGCAATCGGCCCAACTCAAATCGATGATCGCTCAATTTGCCTTAGAGTCGCGACAGACGGAGCAGCGGTACCTGGCCGCCCCTACACGGCATGAAAGTATGGGTCGTCCGGCAGGAAACCGCGGTAGACGCCGTGAAGGGCACGGCGAGAGTCCGGAGCGTACGGATGAACCGGTTGGTATCACCGAGTACGGTTCCGGCGCGGCGAAGGCACGGCAGAATCCCGATGAGGGTATTCGTTTGGACAGCGATGACTTCGACCGGTTCTGAGGACAGGAGTATCTGAAGCCCCAATCGAGGCTCGAATATAAAAACAGTCTTCTTCCAAACCAGGCCGTTCCCGCCGCCGGATGGTACGCAGCCCACCAGTACGGGGGCGGCTGTTTCTATACGTGAATGCTTCCGCCCGTTATGTTGCATAAAGGTCACAGGATTCGTAGTATATAACTACCATGTAAGCGAGGACTATCAATGTCGATTCCCCGCAGCCCGGCGAAGACCATCCTACTCGTAGAAGATGAGGCATTGATCGCAATGAACGAAGCCTCAATGCTCGAGAAACGTGGCTTTACGGTGGTAATCGCCTATACTGCGGAAAACGCAATTGAAGAGGCCCGTCGGGAGGAAGTCGACATTATTCTCATGGACATCGATTTAGGCGCCGGGAAAATGGATGGGACCGAGGCCGCCCGGCGGATCCTGCGGGAACGGGAGCTTCCCATTGTATTTTGCACCAGCCACGCCGAAAAAGAATATGTCGACAGGGTGAAAAAGATTACCGGCTATGGATATGTGCTGAAAAATGCCGGGGAGTTTGTCCTGGTAGAATCGATTCACATGGCCTTTGAATTGTTCGAAGCACATCAAAACTTGAAAGAAGAAAACGAACAGCGAAAGAAAACCGAACAGCAACTTTCCTTTCAGTCGATGCTTTTAGATCAGATCAGTGACAGGATAACCGCTACCGATCTTCAAGGACGGATAACCTATGTAAACCGGGCGGAATGCCGCAGTTTCGGGAAGTCGGTGGATGAGTTACTCGGTATGCATGTGCAGGACTACGGCGAAGATCCGGCCCGGGGGGCTTCCCAGCAGGAAATTGTCGCGGCAACACTGGAAAAGGGACGCTGGGAGGGCGAGGTAGTCAACATCACCGCAGAAGGACGGGAGATAATATTCGATGCGCGGACACAGCTGATCTACGATGAGAAGGGAGAACCGACCGGGATGCTGGGCATCAGTACGGATATCACCGAGCGGAAGCAGGCGGAGGCGGAAATCTCTCGGAGTGAGGAGCGGTTTCGCATTATCAGTAAGCTCAGCTCGGACTACGCGTACTGCAACTGTCTACAGGAGGACGGCAGCCTCGAGCCGGTGTGGCATGTCGGCTCCTTTGCAGCCATATCCGGATATACTCCGGAGGAGCTGTATGAATTAGGCGGATGGGGGCGGTTGATTCATCCCGACGACCTTCCGGCCGCGGGTAGGTATGTCGACACACTGCTCTCCGGCAAAGAAGCAACGTTTACCGCGCGCATCAGAACAAAAAGTGGGGGCATACGTTGGATAGAGGACACGGGGCAACCCTGGATCGATGAGGAAACGGGAGAGGTTATAGGGACATTCGGCGCCGCCAGAGACATAACGAAGCAAAAGCAGAGTGAAATCGGGTTGGCCCATTCGCACGCAAGCATGCAGACCGTGCTGGACGCCATTCCCGAAGACATCTATATTGCCGACATGGAGACCTATGAGATCTTGTTTATCAACACTCACATGATGCACTCCTTCCCCCGGGCATCGGTTGGCGATATCTGTTATAACGCTTTTCGCGGAAATTCCCGGCCCTGTTCGCATTGCACAAATAATGCGCTGCTCGATGAAGATGGCGAACCGGCAGATGTTATTACCTCGGAATGTTATAATCCGGTCAACCATAGGTGGTACATAAATTATGACCGGGCCATTTCGTGGTTCGACGACAGGTATGTGAAGCTGCAGGTCGCGGCAGATATTAGCGAGCGCAAGTTGTACGAAGAAAAACTGAAGGCGGCGCTTCGGGACAAAGATTTTCTCATGAAAGAACTCAACCACCGGGTCAAAAATAATTTGGCGATGGTCTCTTCACTGATTAGCCTGAAAGACGCGTCCCTCGGCGATGAAATCGACTTGTCGGACATCGCACGGCAGACGGATGCGATAAAAATTGTGTATGAGAAGTTGAATCAGGCCGAAGAAGTCATCCGCATCGGGGTTGAGGATTATATTCGGGATCTTCTTGAGAACGTTTTTTCCTTCAGCCGGCATACCGTTGAAGTGGTGACGAACATAACCGTGGGAGAACTGCATACGAGAATCGCCGTTCCCGTAGGGTTGATTATCAATGAACTGGCAACAAACGCGGTAAAACACGGTTTCCGAGATGATGCAGCGGCGTGGTTCGAGGTTACTCTGGAAAGGGATAGTACCGCTGAGAGCTATGTCCTTCGAGTGGCGAATTCCGGTCGGCCGTTTCCCGATTGCATACACCTGGACAATCCGGACACGTTAGGCCTGCAGCTGATAACCGCCCTGGTACAGCAGCTGCAGGGAACCGTCGACCTTTCACGAAAGCCGCACCCGGTGTTTACGATACGGTTTCCGGTGGAACATCCCGCCGGATAAAAGAGGCTTGCCTCGCGTATTTCCTTCTCTAAATCACCAATCGATCTCGCAGAAGGTGATCTGTCGGTAGTCGGAATCGCCGGCTCAGTACAGCCAGAC
>CAZAKE010000088.1:0-12414 GCA_964485495.1 uncultured Spirochaetales bacterium | reverse complement strand
TCTCGCAGAAGGTGATCTGTCGGTAGTCGGAATCGCCGGCTCAGTACAGCCAGACACCCCACACGCTCCAGGATTCGTCGTCGTTTCGTAGTGTGCTGCCTTCGTCGATGACGCCGCTCCAGGTACAGTCCAAGTCTACTGTAACGGTGTCCCGGACCTCTTCGTCGTAATAGGTGCCGGAGATCGTGACCGTGCCTTCTATCGTGAATCCGTCGAGATAGAGGCTGTCACTGTCGCTGTTGCCGCTTACATCGAGGGTTCCCGATTCGATGGTGATTCCGAATGATGAGGCGTAGTCGTGGAACTCGATGGCAAAATCACTCCATCGACGGGTAATCGAATCGAATATGTCGCTTCCCGAATAGTAATAGTAGTCGCCACTGTAGAGTGCGTATCCCCCTTCGATGCCGTCATGCCGTTCCTCATCGAAGGTCTCACTTTGCGCCGTCATCGGCAGCATCATCTTCACCGAATACACGATGTCTCCGGCGACGTCGTCGGCCTGCGACTGCATGTGCACCGGATTCCTGCCCAACGAGCAGCCGGCGATACAGAGTGTACAGACTATTATTGTGCCTAGTGCATTTTTCATTCCTTCTCCTCCGAAGTGTAGTAGTAGAAGTAAGTATCGGTATCGATAATAGGATACCTTACGAGGGGTGTCAAACCGTAGAGGTTGGTTTCATGCAATCTATGAAGCGCGGGATTTATTCCTGAGACTCGGGATATCCGGAAACATGCGGGCCCAGGATGTGAAGGCCTCATTGGATTCTCTTGTGGGTATGGCGGATTGAGATGGGTTGCGCTCCTGTGTCGATGAGTAGGCGCGGTATCATCTCCAGTCGTCCGGATCTACCCGGCTGTTCTCAGCCTGCCGGTTCTCGAACCACCGAAGGTTCTCTTCCGTCCATAGGCCGACGAATTCTCTGTAGTCGTCGGTATCTTTGTTGTTCGATGCCATGCCCAAGGCTCGAGCGAGAAGTTCCTTCACTAGCGTATTTTTACTCTTATGTTCACCCCGAGCCCGTTCCGTGAGTCGCTCCTCGATTTTCTCGTCCAATCCATGGATTGTAAATGCCATTGAACCCCCAATCTGGTTCAATCAGACCATAAAGATGGTTTAAAAGCAATACTCATGTATGCTTTTCCGTATTGGCATCTACCGATAATGCTCCGCCGGGAATCGTATGATTCTCTTGTTCACCTCCCGCGGTTTCGCCATGTTCAGGCTATGGCCGGTGTCGGAGACGATCTCGATCTCCGCGTGGGGCAGGGCCTTAGCCGCCGCGGTGAAGGCGCCGGGATCTTTGTAGATGATCGGCTTACCGCCGGCCAGGACCAGCGCGGGTATGATGACCGCATCGATACACCGATCATCCCACCGTGGCGTCCGAGATGAAAACCTGATACAATCTGCATTACCATGAGATCGAGGCAAACCTCACCAAGGCAAACCCCCAGGAGAAAATCCTATTACATTCGCATCTTCCTGCTGTTGTTTCTGGGCACGGCAGGAATCGTGCTTCTCCTGGAAGGGCTGCTCTTCATCGGACTGGAAAATCAATACCGGAGGAATGCCCGTACCTTACAGGAGAGTCTCATTCTTCAGGTTCAGCAGGGAACCGAGACCTTACTCAAGCAGGCCGAAAAACTCTCTGTCAGTCTCGCCATGCATTCGGAGCTGGTGCGATTCACCCTGCATGGATTCGACCGGCAGGAGTACGACCTGTTCGTTCGTTCGATGGTACTCCTGGGCTTGACCGTCACCGGCTCAGTCGGAGAATTCGTTCATTCGGTGTATATATACAATCCCGATACCGGCAGAATGTTGACCCCGGACGGACTCATGGACGCCATGTACAGCGATGACCGGCAGTTTCTACGGTCGGGAGAATACTCCCAGTCTCTACGCAAATGGCGTATTGGGCGCAGCGTCGTTCCGAATAAGTCGGTGATAACATATATCAGTTCGATCCCGCTCTCCGGTGAGACCGGTACCGTACTCGTCTTGAACCTGCGTGAAGAGTTTTTCGAGAGGAATTTCTATGGCCTCTTCGAGCAGTTCGGTTCGGTACTGGTGATTGAGGATAAATCAGGTCGAGTGTACTCGAATGTGTCCGATACCAAATTTCATGAGGCTATTACTCGCAGCGGCCACGCCGAGTGGAGTAAGAGTAAAATTGGAAAAATCAACGAACGCTCCTATTTCGTGACGACTATCGCCAGTGCCTATTCCGGTTGGTCCTACCACACGTTCACGCCTATCGAGCGTATTGCCTCTGTCTCCAGGAACATCGTGCAACTGTTGCTCGCGGCAATCTTCGTATTCATCCTCATCAGCCTCGGTCTGTCGCTCGTGCTGGCCAAGGTGATCTACTCGCCGGTGGCACACCTCAGAGAGACCGTTGCGGAATTGCAGTCGGGTTCGACTCCCCTCGGAACCGGAGGGAACGAGATCACCGCCATCGAAGAATACTTCGTCAGCCTGCATTCCCGGAATGTCGAGTACCACGAAACCTACGAGAAGAATCGTCGGATACTCCGGGAGAAACTCTACTGGGACCTCCTCCACGGACGGATGTTTCAGATCGAGAACCGGTTGATCTCAGAAGCGGAAATCGATGTGAATCGGAGTCGCAAGGTGTTTGTCGCGGTCATCGAATACGCACCGGACATGCAGGATACGGAACATCTGTGGATGCTCATGTGCACGGAGATCATCAGATGGTCTGTAGAGAATGTCGATGCTCCCGCTCTATTCGGCGTGTTCGACTATCGTCAGATCGTACTATGCCTACCGGACGAAGAACCGGATTTGAAAATGGGAAAGGTTCGGTCACTGCATGGATACCTCAAGCAAACTTCCACCATCCCGTTTTATCTGTCTGTCGGCCGAACGGTGGATAGTCTGTCCCAATTGTATGTGAGTTATGATAATGCCGAGGAGTTACTTGCACTGAAACATCTAATGCCTCATACCGCCGTCCTATATGAGGAAAACCCCCTCCTGGAGAACCGGAATGATGCCGGTCTGGGAGCCGAAACGTTTACTGGAATCGAAGATCAAGTCTCGGCGTTTCGAAACTTCTTGGACGCAGGTGAAATCGAGAAGGCACGGACGATTGCCGATGCGATACTCTTCGAGACGGGGGAGGATACCGGGCTATACTACCGGCAGGCGAAGATGTTCCAGTTTGCCAATATCCTGTTCAACTACATGGTTCGTAGGAACAGCGACGAGTTTTTCTTCACGGGTAGGGATTCTCCCTGGCGGACGTTCAATCGGATTGAGGACTTAGAACAATTGAAGGCCTGGTTCGGTCAATGGTTCGAAAAGATACAAGTGTATGCCGACGGCAGGGAAGGAAATCAACAGTACCGACATGTCGAGTCATGCCGGGAGTATCTCAAGTCGAATTTCGCGCGACCCATCTCCATTCAGGACGCCGCCGATGCGGTAGGGATCAATTCCGCCTATCTCTCCACACTCTTCAAGAAGGAGATGTCCGTGAGTTTCTCGGATTACCTGCAAAGTTTGCGTCTCGAGGAAGCGACTCGATTACTGCACGAGACGAATGAGACCATCGAAGCGATCGCTGAGCGTACCGGTTTCTCCAGTAAGCAACACATCATCCGGGTATTCAAACGCGCCTATGGATGCACCCCGGGAACCTATCGTACACGGAATGGATGATCGACTAATTGGAATGAAAATCACACCCGTCCTTGATGGACGGGCGTGGATTACTGCATGGGTGCGCAAACGAAAGAGTTACTTAAGCGCCAGGTATCGCTCGTAGGCCGCCTGATAGGCCTCCGTGATTCTGTCTATTCCATACCGCTTCAACGTGTCTAGATAGTTGTCGAAATTCGCGATGGGTTCTACCCCCAGTATGAACTTGGCATGCATCTCGTCGACATAGCTGGCGATCTCACCGACATAGGTTTCCAGGACTTCGTTCTCCTCGTTGGTGAACTTGAGGTCCCTGCCTGTGATTGTATAGACGAAATACTCAGGTAGGACCTTTTCCTGC
Organism: uncultured Spirochaetales bacterium; assembly: GCA_964485495.1. Lineage (GTDB taxonomy): Bacteria > Spirochaetota > Spirochaetia > CAZAKE01 > CAZAKE01 > CAZAKE01. The sequence continues at coordinate 8,380 of CAZAKE010000088.1, read as the reverse complement.
CAGTAGTGGAAGTTCTGGGACGGGATGTCCGGATCATTCTTCACGATGCCGTGGACCTTGCCCCAGCGGCTGTCCGGACCCCAGCCCGAAACCATTCCTGGCAGGTTGGAAGCACGTGGAGATGTGAAGGTGTTGATATACTTCCACCAGGCGTAACCTTCCGGCAGCACGGGTTCCTGGAGAAAACCGTCCTTCGGCTCGGAGGCCACGTTCTCGATCGTGACTCCTTCGGGCAGGGCGGATTCGATGACCATGTCGTGAGTGAGCTGCGGAATCATGGTGCTCTCGCCTTCTAAGGTGCCCATCCAGTCCAGGATCTGACCGACCCGCTCAGGGTATTCGGTATCCGCCATTGCCGCAGCAGTATTGGCCGACCAGGGATTCTTTTCACCCCACCAGGCTTTTGGGTTGTAATCCGAGGTGAGTGGCCGGGAGGTCTTGAACCGCAGCGCGTTCTCGTTGTTGCCCACCAGCGTATACGGAGCTCCGTGGGAGAAGAGGAAGTACTTCATCTCCTGACCCTTGGCCACCATCTGGGCGTTGGTCTGGGTGGTGTACTCTGGGTCCAGGAGTCCCTGGTCGGCCAGCATCTTCATGTACTCGAGATAGGCCCTGTAGTTCGGATGGTTGTAGGTGAACACCACCTTGCCGTCCACGATGTTGATGTGGTCGGCGAGTCCGGGTCCCCAGATATCGGATTTCATGCCGAAGGCATTCATGAAGTAGGCGTGGACCCTGCGGTTGGAGTACAGCCCGGAGACGGGGATGATCTCCGGATTCGCCTGTTTGACGGCCACCAAGATGCCGTACAGCTCATCCAGGGTGTTCGGTTCTTCGAGACCGAGCTCCTCCATGAGAACGAAATCGTAGAAGATCCGTCCCCCAGCATTCCTGGCTCCGGCCACCATGACACCTCGCGGAAGGGTGTAGATATTCCCGTCGTTCTCGGTGATGATCGGTTTCATTAGCGACCAATAGGGGTGGGTCTTCCAGCCGATTCCGTTCTCGATGATGTCGTTCAACGCAAGGAACGAGCCGGCCTTCAACGCCTGAGTCTTGATGGGACCGACCACCCCGCCGCCCCAGAGCATGTCCTTCAACTCACCCGCGGCGAAGGCGATGTTGATCTTCTCATTTGCTACGTTCGTGGGGAAGGCGGTGATATCGAAATCGACGTCGAATTTCTGCCTCAGGACGTTCATGTAATACAGATTGTCGAAGTCTGCATTCTCCTGGACACCCTGGTAGGCGAAGGTGACGCCGAGGGTTACAGGACCTTCGACATCGGAACTCGTCGCCTGCTGACCAGCCCCCCAGATCAGGGATGATGCGAGTACCATCATCATAACTGTGAACCACAATTTCCTCATTGTGTTCCTCCTTGAAGAATATTTATAGAACAGGTGATATCCCGTTTCTATCGTGTTGCGGCTACCCCTTGATCGCCCCAAGCATGACTCCTTTGAGCATGTACTTCTGAAGGAAGGGATAGATCATCAGCACCGGTGCGGAGGCGATGATGATCAATGAGTATTTCATCGTTTCCACCAGTTTTCCCCGCTTCGCGATTTCAAGCATGGCTTCAGGATCCAGGACCTGAGCCTGCTCGGCGGCGTTACTTAAGGATTCGTTGGCCAGCAGAATGTTTCGCAGTACCAGCTGGAGAGGGTATTTCTCCCTGTCCGTCAGGAAAATCAGGGGTTGGAAAAAGCTGTTCCACTGACCGACGCCCCTGAACAGAGCGAGGACGGCGATGATAGCCGTGGAGAGGGGCAGTACCAGAAGGAAAAAGGTTTGGGCGAATGACGCTCCGTCGATTTCCGCAGCATCATAGAGGTCGTTAGGAAGGCTGGTCTTGAAGAAGGTGCGGGTGATGATGATCAGGTATGCGGCGACAGTATTCGGAAGCGTGAGCGCCCACACGGTGTTGATCATCTTCAGTTGCTTCATCACCAGATACAGGGGTATTATTCCGCCGGAAAAAAGCATGGTGAAGGTGATGAGGAAGGTGATGATCCCGGCTCCTTTGAGCCTGTCCGGACGGCTCAAGGCGTAGGATACCGGCAGGATGACGGCGAGAGACAGGATAACATCGACAACAACATACAAGACGGTGTTCTTGTAACCGTTCCACACTTGGGATTCCTGCAGTACCATCTTGTAACTTTCGAAGGAGACCCCTCGCGGCCAGAGAAATACTTTTCCGGAATTGAGCATGTCCGGATCACTCATGGACGCGATGACGACGAACAACAGAGGATACATGATCAATGTCGTAATCACTGTGAGTGTAGTCATATTGATGATATCGAATACCTTGTCTTCTCGTGATTTACCTACGGCCATCTCTTACTCTCGTTCCTCACTAGAATTATGACTACCACAAGGATGTCTCATTAATCGCCTTGGCGATTCGGTTGACCGCCATTATCAGGATCAAGCTGAATATTGATCTGAACAGCCCGACTGCGGTGGCGAAGCTGAATTGTCCCCCGAGAATGCCTGCTCGATATGTATATGTCGACAGCACCTCGGAGGCATTCTGGTTCAACGGGGTCTGCATCAGGAATACCTTTTCGAATCCAACGTTCAACATCTGTCCGCTCTGCAGGATCAGCTGGATTACGATGATCGGAAGCAGGAATGGAAGGTTTATCTTGATGACTCGTTGAAACCGTGTGGCACCATCGATGATGGCGGACTCGTGAAGTTCGGGACTCACGCTGGTGAGGGTGGCGAGGTAGATTATGGTTCCCCATCCGAGGTGCTGCCAAATTCCTGAGATGATATACAGCGGCAGGAACCATGACGGCACCACCATGAAGTGAATGGGATCGAGACCGAAGGCGTTGCGTGCAAGGTTGATCAATCCTGTGGTCGGCGATGTGAACAGAAAGATCATGCCGACGATGACGACGATTGAAACGAAGTGCGGAGCCCATGTGATGGTTTGGATCAACTTCTTGGCGCGTAAGCTGTCCACCTCGTTCAAGCCTAAGGCCATGATGATCGGCCACGGAAAGCCGAACAGGAGACCCAGGAACGTGACCTTGACTGTGTTCATGATAACCCGACCTGAAGTCGGACTATTATAGAAACGGATGTAGTGCTTCAGTCCGACCCAGGGAGAACCGAAGAATCCCTTGGGTGCGATGAAATCCTTGAACGCGATCTGCAGCCCAACCATCGGGATATAGCGGAAGATGATGAGAATTATCAGGGCAGGCAGTACGAACAGATACGGCTGGAGCAGGTATCTGAATCTCTCTTTGTTGAAATCGGTCGTCATCGGCTTCAATGCGTAATCCTCACGTACCGTAATCAATGCGATGATTGTGGGGCCTAATGGTTGAGCTGTAAAGGATATCCTGATTGGATTTGGTAGCCCTGTGATAGTTCGATGGGTGCTATTTCGTTGAATATGGGGCTATTTGAATGAAACACTCACATCGGCCCCCTTGGACGCGCGTACCAGGTTTTCGGTATACACGCTGTCGCCGGTGATGATCGCGCTCTTGTCTCTATATTCGAGCCTGTATCCCACCGCCGGCTCCACCGGATGGTGATCCACCACAAATGCGAAGACTCTGAAATCCGCCTCCTCGTACACCTTCAGCAACTCGCCCTCCTCCGGTGTGGCGAACTCATGGGCGACGAACGGGGCCGCGTCGGCTTTGACTACCTCTTCGGGATGATGGGCAATCCGATACCCGTCGTCGAGGGCGTAGAATCGACCGACGCCTTCAACCAGGCCTGACAATCCGGTCGGCTCGTACACCTTCAGCGGCAACCTGCCTTCCCGCAATCCAGGAATAGAGCTTCACCTCGCCCAGGCCGGCGATATGGTCCGAATGGAAATGGGTCAGGAATACTCCGTCAAGATCTCCCATGGGTATCCGGAACTCCCGCATCGCATTATCCGTTCCCGCTCCCGCATCGAAGAGATATACCTTGCCGTTCACCTTCACGGTAATGCTGGGATTCCCTCTGTCGGGATTGGGCATCGGTCCTCCGGAGCCGGTGATGATGATCTCCATGGTGTCTTTTATATATGGTTCGGGTATGTTCCGCTCGAGCTGTTTGACTACGCGCCTGTGGATTAGGCTCTCCACCAGGGGATCACAAAAGGTCAACAATGCCATCAGTACGATCGGTACGGATAGGACGGCGATTGTATGAACGATAAATTTTCTCACCGTGTGCTCCTCTATGCGGACCGATGATGATTACACCGGCCGGCGCGTGCCATCTCCGATTCCAACGCCATGATTCGGTCAGCCGTTTCTTTGTGTGTTTGTACGATATACGACTAGTTTGCATGTTGAGTTTTCCTCTTGAATGTACGGGCATGTTTCCAGCTCCAGAGGCGTCCAGATGCCTTCGGCTTCCATTTGCCCCATCACCTTCGGAAAATTGTCGTTTACCCACGCCTCTTCACGCACGGTGACACAGATACATCCGTCGGGACCGGTTATTCTGATCAATTCGCGAAATGCGTCAGGCCCAAGATGGGCCATGGTAAAGGTGCCGACACTAATGATAGCGTCGTACGAACCATCGGGAATATCGAGTTTCTCTCGAACGTCAGCATGGATCAATCGTTGGTATATTCCCTTTTCTTGAGCTTCTTTCAACATCTCCGGCGAATAATCTATACCATCGATAACTCGGTATCCGTCTCGGTGCAGCATCTCGCCTACTATTCCGGTACCACACCCGACATCGAGTATGCGGGAATCTTTCTCTTTTACATATCTCTTCAGCGCATCACACGCGATTGCGGGTGCCACATATCCCAATTCCTCGAGCAGGTCGCTGTCGTAAGAATCTGCCCAGTCACGGTAGGCCTCCATGAGTTCGTCCGTAGTTGTTGCACTTCGCAAACGAGGCAAAATGTCCTTGTGTTTACTCATTAGATGTCTCCTCATTTCGCAGATAACGAATTTTATCAATCTTGGACGACTGATTTCTCCCGTGCGTGCCGGCCATCGCAGTGGGGCGCTAAATGGTAGTGGAAAACGATCCGAGGCGTCAAGGCGAAAACCGGAAAAATGGGAGCCTGCAGCTAACAAAAGGTAAAAATCGCCGGCCTGCCGTCCTGCCCGAGAACCGTCAATCCTTATGTGTAAATATAGATAGCAGGGAATACCAATGCGGTGTTCCGCAGCGAGAAAATTTCAGCACACTGTACCTGGTTGTCATCAGGCGTCCAAACAATGTGAGAAACCCGGAAACCAACAATCCCGCACTCGACACAGACTATCCAAAGCCGGCCGAGATCCTGTGAGCCACCTCAATCGCCGTCGAATATGTGAGCCGAATGGAGGATATGTGAAGAGTGTGTGAGTTCGCCGTGTCGGAAAGTGCAGGGACTGTCACGCATGCAAGATGGAGTATACCATCATTCCGGCGGGAGGTGAGGAGATACGCGTTGAGCCCGGGAGTCCAATCGCGCTGGCGCAGGGGCAGGATTACGTTCTGCGGATGGAATACTACGAGGATCATCGAAACTGTACGGCGAAACCGGAGGAGACGCTGCTTCTTCTGGACGGTAGCCGCTGGCGGGAGAACAGGGACGACCAGCCTCTCGTACTCTCATCCTCGCCGGTCTGGACGAAGCCGAAGAGTAGAACAAACGTTGGGGAGCTCGCGTTCACGGCCGCCGCGCCCGGCAGCTTTCGCCTTGAAATCATCAGGGAGTGCACCCGCGACGGTTATCAGGGCGAGCTTCTGTTCGTGGTGAGCTGACTATGGGAAGCCGTCACGAGGTTCGCTCGCGAAAGCGGATGGGTGGATCACAATCACGGCTGTCCGGCGTGGTCCATCGCGTCGTGCAGATAGGTCTAGTCGGGCTCGTGATTGCAGGTGCGTCACTTCGTAACCTGGAGCGGACCGACATACTCCCGTTCTCGTTGCCTGAGTTACAGGGGCTGTGCCCCTTGGGAGCCGTTCAGAACATAGGGCGCCTTCTATCCGGTGGTCTGGACTTCGGGGGCGGCGGCGCCTGGGTTCTCACCGGGCTCATAGGTATGGCGCTGATCATGGGAGCCGTCTTCTGCGGACGTCTCTGTCCTCTGGGTACGATTCAGGAGTGGATCGGGCGCTTGGAGCGGTGCAGGGCGGTCTGGGAATGCTCAGCCCTCTTACCATACGCAGGAATACAGAGCTGTGTACCAAGTGCGGACGTTGCAACCACGCGTGTCCGTTTGCCGTCGAGGTCTCATCCGTTAAGGCGGTTCGCGACGATCGTTGCAACCGGTGTACACGCTGCGTCGAGGCGTGCCCCGTCGACGGAGCCCTTTCCTACGGAACAGGTTCAGGCCTTTCACCGCTCCCACCGGTGTTTGTCGGCGTGGTGGCTCTCGTACTGCTCCTGCTGCCCTTCAGCGTGTTTTCGATCGCGACCGTTACCGGCTCCGCTCAAGCCACCGGCGAGGCCGAATCGCTGCGGCTCTCACCGATGATGACCGTCGCCGAAGCCGCCGCGGCGGCCGGCATGGAGGGGTCTGAGCTCCTGCAGCTCTTGGATCTCGAACCGGCCTTTGATCTGGATCTGGCTCTCATCGACATCGAGGAGGAGGAAGGGTACGAGCATGTGACCTTCGGTCATATCCGCGAACTCTTGGATACCCGTGAAGAAGATCGCGAAAACCGGTAGACCGGCGCCGTCTTCGGCCATAGCCGAAATAACAAAGGAACGTATTCGTCGTGTTCTCTCGAAAAGTACCGTAACTGCTGTAGAAGAGGGAATGGCACTTGGCTTTCGGTCGCTCAAACTCGCTCCAGCAACATCAACTCCTGGGACGCTGACACCGTGGAACAAGCCCTCCTGGATTCCGGGGATACCAGTAAAGATGACCACTCCGAGGCAGACGTGCTCACCGGAGTCTGTGATGCCGGTCAAGGAGGATGGAAGCATACCGATGAGCGATTCGTTCTGGATCTATCCGAAGCTCGATGATTCGGCACGTACTCAGGACGCAGTCGCCACGCGGGATATTCGGGCAAGTGAGCATCGGTCATAAACCGTTCCAGCAGAATCAGGACGAAGATATCGCCCGTGCATTTCTGAGCAACCGTGAATACCGTTACCAGGAAGCCGTTGCCGAAACTCTCAACGAATCGCTGATAGGCGGGAATGGCCAAGACCATTCCGTTCCGAATGGAATACAGAAACTTGTTTTCATTCAGTATCCGGTAACTGTCGAGCATTCCTGCCTCTCGTGGCTCAGCTTGACCGGAATATGCAGATATCTCCGTGTTTTCGTAGGGAGTGCGTTTCGTTACATGGCTGCAGAAGTCGGCAGAGACATACCATGACGCCGTATATCAGCACGTCGGCTTCGAGTTTTTGAAATAGGCGAATGCTGAGAGGGGGTACACTATACCGGTATCAACGCTCAGTCGTTCTCTGTCGCTCCCAATACGCTGCAGCGCTCTCATGTATCTCATCGACGCTCCGGTCTTTCCAAAGCTCTTTTTGCCATTCGGTATAGTCAAACCCACCACGCTGCAGGAGAACCAGGAAACGCTCGGCTTCGACTGGTTCCAGCTTCTCAAAGAGAGCGCGAAACCCATCGGTTCGGATCAAAAAATCTGCGCGCATATCATTCCTCCGTTCCAAAAAACTCGAGAGGGCTTTGGATTCTCAACTCGGTAAACTTTACGTTTCGCTTGAGTATCCCCTTGTCAACCGTCAAAAAGCATCCCACCTTCGCTTCCACCGCACAAGCAAGATGCAGAGCATCTTTTGCTCGAACACCAAATGCCTGGTAACTCTTGGCTCGTTCGAGGATCTTCTGGTCAGGAGCGACAACTATAGAAGCGATGGTTTCCCACTGGGCAATGATGCGTCTGACATCCTTGTCTGGATTTGCGCTGTTCTCAAATGACAGCATGTAGCTCCACACTAGCTGTAGTCTTCCATCCATGATCCGCTGCTGCAGAAAGATCTTAGCCTCGGTCTCGAGTCGTACGATGTCTTGGCTCTGATCGTCGAATGGGCGGTTGAAGCAGCACATGTCAAGATAGATGAGCAACGTTCCTTACCCCTTACTGAAGTATAGTAAATATTCGTGATTTTTTATACCTCTATAGATGTTCCTATTTGTATAGACGACGGAGTAACTTGTCTGCCGATATCGAGATCTTCACCGGCCCTTCGATCCTACGACTGCCACACGGTAGCGTACGTGCGTCCAAATAGGTCAGGGCCGATTTCTTTGCGGGGAAATGACGCCAACGTTGTCATGCAGCCTGCGAGAATCTCCATGAGTCTTGTCTTCGCCCTTTCACTCAATCCTCCAAGGCTGATCGTATTCCGAAGAACAGGAAGCATCAGATCTCACTAAGCATCGCGACGACATCCTCCTTTGCATCA
>CAZAKE010000087.1:0-19619 GCA_964485495.1 uncultured Spirochaetales bacterium | reverse complement strand
GCGGAATATCCGGGCGTCAGGCTCCGCCTTGCACTCACACACCGCTATCGGCTATCCTCGGACTGATGACCTTCCACCACTACTACCGTTTCCGTCGAAACAATCCCTATGAAGACACCCACATGCACATCGTTATCGTCGGCGAGGTGGTCTGTGCTTCCGACTATTCACTCTCCATCCATCACCACCGCGGCATAGAGTTCTGTCTGGTCGTGAAGGGCCGGGGACACTTCCATACCGAAGGAAACACACACATAGTAGAACCGGGACAGATATTCCTCAGTGTTCCCGGGCAATCCCATTGGGCCGGCACCGATCCTGCAGACCCGCATCAGATGTTCTACCTCGGATTCGAGTGCGGGAAGGAGTCACGGCTGCGTGCCGTGTACGAGCAGATGGCCCGTGTCGAAGATCCCATCCGGAAGGATTCCTGCGGCATGGAGCAGGTCTTTCGCCTGCTCATGAAGGAGTATGTCTTCCCCGCCGAGTCCGGCGAGGTGTTGATCGAATCGCTGTACACACAGCTCATCATGCTGCTCCATCGAAATTACCACGCCGACATTCGAGAGATCGAACAGAACCTTTCATCGTCTCAGCGACTCCTTTCGGCGGCGATCACCTTCATCGAATCCAACTGGAACCGTCCCGTATCGCTGGAACAGATGGGAGACATCCTCGGATACTCGTCCGACCACATCGGTCGGATCTTCCGACGGCACATGAACATGACGGTCTCCCGCTACCTGAACGAGCTACGCCTCGAAAAGGCCGCAATTCTCCTGCGTGAAAACCCGAGGACGACGATCACCGAAATCGCGCAGAAGACCGGCTACTCGGACGTACATTACTTCGGAAGGAAGTTCAAGGAGTATTTCGGCGAGACACCGGGGACGCATAGAGTCCGGGGAGGTCCGGAAATTACACACCGGAGACCGGATAAATCCATAGACTCGACACCCTTCGAAGCGATAGATTGAGAATGAAAGACTTTTCGACGACCTTGTACGCAGGAGGAGATCCATGACCACCAGAGAAAACATCCTGAAGACATACAGATTCGAAGGCCCGCAGCGGATTCATGTGAACATGAACGTGAGCCAGGGCTGCTGGAACACCATGGACGCCGACGCCCTGGAACAGGCCATGCGGGAACACCCCATCCTGTTTCCGGGATTCAAGGAACGGCCGAAGGTTCTGAACTTCGCCCCCTGGCGCCGGAAGGACGTCCGGCACAGGGATTCGTGGGGATGCGTGTGGGAGACCAACGAAGACGGAACCACCGGGGCAGTAGTGGAGCACTCCCTTCCGGATTGGTCGGCACTGGATGGGTTCGAACCACCCGACCCGGCGCGTCACGACGGCTGGCAGGAGATCGACTGGAACGTCATCGAGACCAGGCTGAACGACGCCCGACACGACGGGAAGCTCACCCGCGGTTCTCTGCGCCACGGACACACCTTCCTCACCATCGAGTATATGCGCGGGTATGAGAACTTCATTTTCGACATGCACGACGATCGGGAAGAACTGAAAAACCTCATACAGATCGTCGAGGATTTCAACGCGGGGCTGGTGAAACGGTTTCTCGCGATCGGCGTAGACATCATGGGATATCCGGAGGACCTGGGGTCACAGAATCAGGTGCTGATATCACCGGCACTCTTCCGCAAATGGATCAAGCCGGTCTACACCCGGCTCATGGCTCCGGCGAAGACACAGGATGTCTTAGTGTACATGCACAGCGACGGGCACATCATGGAGATCATCGACGATCTCATCGAGTGCGGGGTCGCTATTATCAACCTGCAAGACCTGGTGAACGGGATCGACAACATCGCCAGGGAGATCAAAGGCCGCATCGCCGTCGACCTCGACATCGACCGTCAACGTATCGTCCGGTTCGGATCACCGAAAGACATCGACGATCACATCCGGGAGGCGGTGGAGAAGCTGCACGACCCCTCCGGCGGACTCTCACTCACCCACGGACTCTATCCGGGAATTCCGATCGAGAACGTACGAGCCCTCATGGACGCGATGGAGAAATACTCGGATGCGTCGTAGCGTACCGGCACCGCTGGACTGAGACCCGTTGGTATCGATAGGATCCCTGTACGGTTCCCGGTTCAGACGGTCTGCTCCGCCGTGTCCTCGAGCGGGTCTTCCACGAATGTGAGACGCTTCCGCAAATACAGATTCTCCAATCCCTGCGCGATGACGAGTGCGGCGGCTCCTACTACCACGCCGGTAATGGGGATGACCTTCGGCACGACCCAGAGCAGCACCAGCATCGTGAGGGTATACACGATCACTCCGTAGGTCATGTTGATAGTCCGGCCGGTGTGGACAAACCTGCCTCTGAGCCACGACTTCATGAAGAGCTGGAAGGGAACCACGGATAGTATCAGCAGTGGTATCGGGACGAAGGAGCGCAACTCCTCGCTCAGACCGGCGACACTGCGAAACCACACCTCGCGAATGCCCGGTATGCTGCAGCTCAGGAAGAGCAGCGAAAGACATATCGCCCCTGCGGTGGCAAACTTTCCGAGTCGTCGTCTACTTCTCGGGTAACGGGCGAGCAAGGCTATCGCCGCCTCCTGGAATGAGATCGCCATGGAAGAGAAGAGAAACATGAAACCGTAGAGCGCCGGCCAGACCGCCAATGACTGCCGCGGAAATGCGGACCGGGCCATCCCGGAGGTGAGGAGAGGACGGGCCGCAAGGAACACGATCGACGTCATGGCAAGCGGACCGTAGAACCGAATCAGATATCTCCAGCTGAGGGTGGGAACCGCACCGGAGGATCGCACATCATTCTCAGTCTCCCGGATATCCGTGCCGCTTTCACCGACATCGCTCTCCCTACCGCCGGAGTACCGTGTTTTCTCACGCGGGCGAAATACTCCGATACAGAACAACCCCGACACTATGGCCCCGATACTTACACCCGAGATGATCCCGATGGCCGCAACCACTGCACCAGAGAAGGCCCCGCTCAGGGCGCCTACGGCCAATCCGGCCCCGGTGGCTACGAGACGGGTAATCATCGTCCCCGGAATGATGGCGGTCCTGCCCGCCCGGATCAACGTGCCCTGCCAGAGCCGCCTGTATCCCACCGCGGCGGAGAAGGGGGTCATCACCAAAAAAGGCGTACGGCAACCCGCGATCAGATCCTCGGGTACACCCATGAGTGTGCCCAAGATGAATTCGAACAGTGGGGTCAACGCTATGAGTAGGTGAATCGAGGTGAGACCCAGGGCCAGGATATGCATGAAGTTGAGAAGGCGGCGATAGTTTCCGGGGGAATCGGCCAACGCAGTACCCGCCGAGAGAAGCTGGAGGGCCGGACTCTCGATGAACACCGCCAGGGCGAAGCACACGCCGAATATCGCCAGGTTGTCCTCCGCGTTGGGCAATCTGGCGATAACCGCCGCCAAGCCGGGTTGCTCCACCCCCATCATCAGCCACATGATAGCCAGGGGTACCCAGAAAATAAAAATACCGGAGATCCGAAGATCTCCGGCGTTGTGCTCCTCGTTCATCGAGGATGAGCCTACTCTATTTCCCCCCGATGGTCAAATCGCATCCACAGCTTGGTTGGAATCTATACTTGGTGGGAATCTATATCAGAACGGATAGTGCTTCCAACCGCCATCCACGTGCCGATTCTCCTCGGGAAACGCGTCGATCTCCGCAATGTCGTTGGGATCCAGGGTCACATTCAGCGCGTCCAGGTTCGCGGCGAGATGCTCCTTCGAGCTTGCCTTAGGAATCACGATGATATCCTTCTCCATCATCCACCGGATGACGACCTGTGATACGCCTGTGCCGTGCTTCTCTGCGATTCGTTGGAGCCGTTCATCGGTGAACACGTCACCTCGAGCCAGCGGCGAGTAGGCGGTAATCCGCATGTCGAGCTGCTCACACGCCTCCAGCAACTCACGCTGGTAGAGATACGGATGAAATTCCACCTGGTTGGTCACGATCGGTTCCGAGGAGAGTTCGGCACACTCCTCGGCGATACGCTTATTGAAATTGCTGATGCCGATGCTGCGAGTGTACCCCTTGGCAACGAGTTCGGCCATGGCCCCCAAGGTCTCCTCGAAGGGTACCTCCTTATTGGGCCAATGCAGGAGCAGGAGATCGACATAGTCCACCTGCAGCTCCTTCAGCATCTGACCGCCGTGCTGGATCACCTGATCTCGCTTCTGCTTCCCCAAGGGAACCTTCGTGGTGAGGAAGAACGATTCGCGGGATTTCCCCGAATCTTTGATTCCTGCACCGACCTCGGCATGGTTCCCGTAGGCGAAGGCGGTGTCGATGTGCTCGTACCCCATGGAAAGGGCCTCCGCAACGGTATGCCGGCACGTGTCGCCGGTGAGTTGCCAGGTTCCCAAGCCGATTTGCGGAATCTTCTTTCCTGATGAGAGTGTTACGTATTCCATACTATGCTCCTTTCTCTATATGTAACATAATGTAACATACTAACTATTCGAGTGAAAATAAAATTCACTCGGTCCGCGATTCGACCCGCACCACTGGTACAGAGGGTCTACTCCGAGTATACTTTCAAAATGGAACAGCCGAATATCATTCTTTTCATCGCCGACCAGATGCGGGGGGACTGCCTCGGATGCGCCGGACATCCTGCCGTCCGCACACCAAATATCGACTTCCTCGCATCAAGGGGTTCACTTTTTCAAAATGCCTACTCGGCGGTGCCCTCCTGCCTTCCGGCCCGGGCGATTCTCTGGACCGGCCAGGACCAGTGGCATACGGGTATCCTCGGCATGGGCTGGGGCCAGGGACCGATCCCCGACGACTACCCCCACACCCTGGCCGGTGAACTTCGAACCGCCGGGTATCGCACCCATCTGGTGGGAAAGGGGCACTTCACTCCCCAACGGGCGTCGATGGGATTCGAGACCACCGAACTGGACGAGTCCGGCCGGACTCTCCCCAACGGGTTCGAGGACGAATACCGCAGCTGGTTTCGGGAACACGCCCCCGCGTATGTGACGCCGGACGATCACGGCGTGTTCTGGAACTCGTGGCACGCCAGGCCGTGGCACACCGATGAAGCGCTTCATCCGACCGCCTGGACCGGCACCCGGGCGATCAATTTCCTCGAGAACCGCGACAGATCGAGGCCCTTCTTTTTAAACGTCTCCTTCGCCCGACCCCACTCTCCCTATGTCCCACCGCGACATCTTTTCGATTACTACAGCCGTAAGCAGCTTCCGGCGCCTGTTGTCGGTGAGTGGGCCGACATGCACGACGTGTCCTTCGACGCGATGGACCCGAATGCGTGGCGGGGTACGATGGATTCCGAGAGCATCCATCTGGCCCGGGCCGGCTACTACGGGGAGATATCATTCATCGACCAACAGGTCGGCCGGATCCTCAACCAGCTGCAGCGATTCGATCCGGAGGCGTACCGGAATACTTGGTTCATCTTCGTCTCCGATCACGGGGACATGCAGGGGGACCACAACCTGTGGCGCAAGACCTACGCCTACGAGGGCAGCACCCGGATACCATTCGTGGTCATGCCTCCCCTGGGAAAGAGAGAGCCGGGACGGCAGGATCGATCGGGCGGCTCTATGATCTCGGAGGCTGTCGGAAAAGTCGATCAGGTGGTAGAGCTACGGGACGTCATGCCGACGGTACTCGACGCCGTGGGGCTTCCGACCCCGGCTACGGTTGACGGCATGAGCGTGCTACCCCTGCTTGCCGGCCGGGGAGATTCCGGTCGGACCGGCACCTTGCCCAACTGGCGGCAGTATATCCACGGCGAGCACTGCCGCTGTTACCATGATGAAGCGGAGATGCAGTACGTCACCGACGGGAAACGAAAGTTCGTCTGGCTGCCTCGAATTGATGTGAGACAGTTCTTCGATCTGGAACAGGATCCCGGGGAAATCCATGATCTTTACGACGATTCCTCCCGGACGGAAGAAGTCCGAGAGTGGGAGGGATTCCTCGCAGCGGAGCTGGAAGCGCGCGAGTGTGGTTGGGCACGAGATGGAAGACTCACTCCTCCCGGATACGAGCCGTTGGTATCTCCGTGGAAGGAGCGGCGCAGGAGCGGAGCAGAGTAGACAAGGGAACGCGCAGGAAACATGCCAAGCTTGACACTCTCAGCGAAGCAAACCCGGCGCTTCCTCCTGCAATATCACGGCCTCCTCTCGCCACTTCGAAGTGGATTCAGTCACTACTCCCTTTTTCTCATCTTCTACAAATTAATGGTGGGAGCAGGCTGTAGAGATCGACGCTCAGATGCGACAGGCCCAATGATCCACGCTGCTTATCGATGTTGAAATCTTCGGGAATCGGCACGCCGTCATTCTCGACACACAGCGTCCGCCTTCCGGCGGTGTTTTCGGAGACGGTGATCTTGACCGTGCCGCTCCTTCCTTCGGGGAAGGCATATTTGATATTTGGCAATCGATGAATCGAAGGAAATGGGGCGTGTTGTGGTATTTTCTCATGAATTCGGTATACTCGAGACATGGCCATCTGATAAGGGAGTGAACGATACCATGACTGAGAACTCGAAGAAAACAGCAGACCAGTCCCATTCGAAGGAGACGCTCGCCCTCCTCGATAGGATGTACGGCGACGACCACCGGATCCACGCATGCCGGGCGGAATCGCCGGTGGAATTCACCGAGTGGGCGGAACTGACCAGGTCCGTGCTGAAGGCACTGATCGGGCTGGATTCGATTAATGAGAGCGTAGGTGATTTCGAAGCATCGGTAGAACTCGGGGAGTCCGAGGATCTCGGCTGGGCACTACGGACGGCCGGCGTGCTGCGGCCGGAGCCGTCGGTGTCGGTGCCATTCTGGTATCTGAGGCCTAAAGGTGCGGGACCCTTCCCACTGGCGCTCTTCCCCCATGGACATTACAAGGGCAGGGGACTGGACATGGCCGTCGGCATCGGAAACTCGACGGATGATGAGGAGCGCATCCAAGCCGAAGAGAGAGACGTAGCGGTCCAGGCGACCCGGAGGGGATTCGCCGCCATCGCCCCGGCGACCAGAGGGTTCCCTCCTACACACATACCCGACCTGAACGGGCGCCACGACCGGCGCGACTGCCGCAGCCACTTCATGCATGCCGTCTTGGCCGGCCGGACGGCCATCGGCGAGAGGGTGTGGGACCAGATGCGGCTGATCGACTGGGCGGAGAGCCTTCCTGAGATCGACACCTCCACCGTCCTGATGATGGGAAACTCCGGCGGCGGCGTGGCGACACTCTACTCATCGGCCTGCGACAAAAGGGTGACGGTAGCGGTGGCATCCTGTTCCTTCGCTCCCTTCGTCTCGAGACAGGGATTCCTCCACCACTGCGACTGCAACGCGGTGCCGGGAATTTTCACGATCGGCGATTTCGGCGACATCGCCGGTCTCACGGCCCCCAGGAAGCTCCTGACGGTGAACGGCAGAGAGGATTCGCTCTTCGCGGTTCCCGAAGTGCAGCGGACGGTGGATCGTGCCGCACACATCTTCGCGGTCGCAGGCGCCCCGGAAAACTACGAGCACCGCTGGGGCGACGAAGGCCACCGGTTCTACGCCGACCTCATGTGGCCGTTCGTGATGGGTACATAGGAACCGAAACACTCCTCTAATCCTGACTTCTCCCCGGCGGTGCGATCTTCGTAACCGCGATATCCCATACCATCTTCGTACCGGATAGGCCGATGTTAATCACAATACTCGCCAGGATGATCACAGGGACACTATCCGTCAAGAAAAAAAGGAATATCCCCGAACCAAGAATTCCGCACATTGATGCTCGGAGGATCGAAGTCGTATTTGTCAAAGAAGTACCCCCAGACAGGTGTAGCCATCAGCTTCACCACCTCGGGGATGATCCCCATGATGATCATTACCAACAGCGGAGATAACCCAAGACCCCTCTCCGCCTCCGCCAGATACACTATCCGAATAGGGGTTGACCACAGGTTGGCAAAGCCGAATATGAACCAGCTCAGCATTATCATGCCGAATCGAGTATCCGTCAGGAGGAGTGAGAGACAGCGGAACGGATTTCGCTCTACCCCCCGGTGAGGAGGACTCGTGGGAATCATGAAGAACAGGGCGCTGCCGGTGACCAGCAGTCCGCCGGATACAATAAAGATAGGGCGGTATGAGAAGATATCGCCGTCCAGAGCCTTGCCGAATATGGAGTTCGTGACGATGCCGACGATGATCGAAAGCACGAGGCCCACGGAGAGAAGCCGTCCTCTCCGGTCCGGCCGGTAATTCTCCCCGTAGATGCCCAAGACGAACGGTTTGCTCAGGGCGTGGCACATGATGGCAAAAGATCCTGCCAGCACATACCCGGGACCACTCTCGGGGAAGGCCGCGATGAGCAGCAGACCCCCACTGAGGATTGCCGGAAGCGCCGCCAGAATCGATTTCCTGATATCGGTTCGTGACAGAGCCGTGGTGTAGAAGAGCGCGCCCATGAACCCGAGATAGTGAGCGGACGAGAGCAGGCTCTTCAGCAAGTCCGACACGTCGAATGCCCGGATCGCCACCAGGAGGAATACGGTCTGGATCAGCGAGACCATGATGCCGTCGACCCCGCGGCGGACGGTATCGACGATGAAAGTCTTTCTCTCTTTATGAAGCGAGTTGCCTGTGGAGTCTCGATTCTCTTCGTTCCCGGTAAGGGTATTCATCCTACTGCCGATATAACATATCAGGTACGGGTCGCCAGTAGATCTTCTGCAAGTTTCCGGATGTCGATCTCCACCAGATTCACCCGGCACACGGTCTCTACCCAGTCTGTAGGGAGACCCGATTCACCGTTGAGCGCACCCACCCAGGAACCGACCGTAGTGGCGATTGAATCCGCATCCCGGCCGCGTTCCGCGGATTTCCCGGATTCAGGATCCCGACGGGCGTCCGCCAGGCGGCACCGCCACCCTGGGGGGCGTCCCATCCGGCATCCTCCGGAGAAACATTTCCCTTCGCAATCCTGTCGAGAGGCTCAAGCTTCGGATACCAAAAGTAGTCGCGGTTGGCGTTTTCGATGGCCCCTCCGATATAGGCCCCCATGGCTTTGTCTCTGTATACATCCACCGGCACTGCCTCACTTCAAAGAACGTTTTCGCTCCTCGTGCGAACAGTCCGCCGAGTCTACTCTTTGGGTGACGGTGGTTGGTAGGAGCCGTACTCCGACTTCAGCCACTCCAGCCACCAGCGCATTCCCGGAGCCGACTCGCTGCCGTCTCCGCCGGGTGCATGGTTCGGTCCCAGCGGGGGAGCCGCCTGCAGCCAGGTGGATGCGAAGAGATATCCGTCTCCCCTGTCATAGTGCATCTTGGCGAGTTCGATGGAGTTCTGCTTCATCTCTGCGGTATACTGCCCGACTCTGAGATAGTTCCAGAAATTCGGGTCTTTGCGTTGACGGTTGGTTTTGTCGATCCGCCGGCTCCACCAGCCCCAGTACCCGCCTGGGGCGTTTTCAGGCGTTCCCTCACTCTCGATGTACGGCTTTCCCGGAGCCCGGTCGCTGTGATGAACCGCAAGATCGACTTCATCCGGGGGAGTTCCCACGAAGTTCGTGGCGACATGGAAAGAAGGATCGGCCTTCTTCGCCGCGAGTACGAGCTTCCGGTCGTCGAAGCCGCCGAAACGGATCCCCATCCCTTCGTTGTCGACATCGACGAATGTGTTCCGGTACTCGTTGCCCGACAGCCATTTCACCGTATTGAAGATCGCTCTGTCGGCGTCCTCCTGGGTCCAATTCTCGTATTTCCCTTTCGACTCACCCCAGTAGAGACAGCCTACGAGGACGATCATTCCCAACTCGTCCGCCGCCTCGATGATACGGCCCATTCGTGCGGCATACGCAGGATCGATACTCCCGTCCTCCTTGTAACCTCTCATGTCGCTGAAGCGATTGCCCATGAAGAATACGCTGATGCAGTTCACGCCGAAATCCCGATACACAGGCAAGTTTTCGATCAACTCGGCAGTCACCTCATCCGAGAAGAGCCCGTTCGAGCATCGGAGGCCCTTACAGATGATCTCCGTTCCATTCACCAGGGTCTTGTCACCCTCCACCGAAAAGACATAACGACTCATGTAGTATCTCCTGTTGAAAATCGTGTATTTCATTGCCGGACTGTCTCCGATAATGCCGGCGACAATCAGTGAAAACAGAATAATTTAGTCGGCCGAGAAGTGTGCCCCCCCCCGGCCGGCAATTTCTATCCACATCTTCTATGTGCTTTTAAATAGTCGATTCGACGCAGCGAGCCTGCTATCGAGCCTGCTATCGAGCCTGATAGCTCTCGTAGCTCTTCTGCATGATCGCCTCGGCCTCCCCGATACCCATCTTCTTCAGAGTGGTTACGAACTCGTCAAAATCCTCGATGGACGAAAGCCCCATGATCACCTTGTTCGTATATTCGTCCACATACGTCGCGGCTTCACCCATGATCTTGTTCAACAGGGCGCTGTCTTCCGTCGGAGGTGAGAGTGGCGGAGGCAGAATACCGTCGGTGCTCTTGGCCCACTCGATCTCAGCAGCCGCCTGCTGGGGAATGCTGGACCTGATTTGCGATGCGTATCTCGCATCCTGGGCGAAGCCGGTCGAAACCCCCGTGCTGGCGTGGGCGAATACCGCCAGGGCGTTTGTCGCCGCCAGACCGTCGGGATTGTTCAAGATCAGGTCGGTGAATCGAGGCTCTCCGTCGACCATGGTGTAACTGACACCCTCTTCCCCGAAGTTGAACAAGAGGTTACCCTCCTCGGTATACGGGTAATCGAGTACCTTGAGAGTAGTTTCGATGTTTTTATTGGTTGCACCGATGGCCGTACCACCACCGCTAACCCATCCGACCCAGGCGTTGTTTCCCGAGTAGCTGATCCCGTCATCGGCCTTCGGCCACGCCGTTCCGCGGAGATCGAATGTCGGGTGATCGGCCATCATGGTGTTGAATTTGCCGAGGACTCCGTTCATCCAGGCGAAGATAGCGCCTACTCGATCGCTGGTCATCTTCGCATCTCTGGCCTGATTATCGTTGGTGATGTAGTCCGGATCGATCAGGCCTTCCGCATACCATTTGGCCATCTCCGTCAGGTAATCTTTATATCCAGGCTGAATGGGTCCATAGACGATCCTGCCGTCGTTTACACAAAATCCCTTCCTGACTTCCCAGGCTACCGGGAAAATATCCCGCAGGGATTGGTCCTGCTGATGGCTGAAAAGAGGGATCTCGTCGTCGGGGTCGCCGTTCCCGTTGACATCGTTCTCCTTGAACGCCTTGAGGGCGGTATACCACTCTTCGATAGTGGTGGGGAGTTCCAAACCGACCTTCTGGAGCCAGTCGTACCTGATCGCCGGTCCACCGTTGATCCGTAAGTTGATGGCCGGCCGCGAGAACGGGAACATATACTGCTCACCATCGTCGGTGACGGCCTGTTTCAAGGCCTCCGGATATTTCTTGTAAAACGCCGCGAGGGCCGGGATCTTGCCCTCCTTCATATATGCGGTCAACGGAACAAGAGTCCCGTCCTCCAGCACCTTGGCCGGACCGCCCGGTACTCCCAGCCAACCATACGTGATGACATCGGTAAGATCTCCCGATGCTACCATCAGGTTGAACTGCTCACCAGTCTGACCTGCAGGAGGATGGTTGAACACCATGTCGATGTTGAACTTATCCTCCAGCACCTGGTAACAGTACATCTCGTCGTTGCTTTTAATTTGACTCGAAGCTCTGTCGCTCAAGGCGATGAAATGGGTGATTACCACCTTCTCGCCGGAAGCGTCACCTTCGGACTGTCCGACGGCGAACAGAAATCCGCCGAGAAGACCGATACAGAGTAACAGACACAATACTCTCTTCATACTTCATCCTCCAAAAAGTTAGATTTATCCTACAGTACACATGGTTTTTCGAATCCCGCAACGCTTCTTTTTTGTGAAGATTCTCCTTTTTTATGAATCAGCCTTTTATCGCGCCAATCATCACCCCCTTTACAAAATATTTCTGGAGCATCGGATACACCATCAGGATCGGTACCGTAGCCACCATGATCGTGGCATACTTGATGGTGGCACCGATGGCTTCCCGGTCCGCATCCGCCGCCCCTACGGTCATCTCGTCGGTGGCGTTGACGATCAGGATCTCACGCAGGATTAACTGGAGAGGATAGAGCGTACGTCGCCGAAGAAAGATCATCGGATTAAACCAGGTGTTCCAGTTTTTCACTCCGTAGTAGAGCACCATAACCGCCACTACAGGCATGGCCACGGGAATGATAATCCGGAACAGGATCGTGAAATCGTTGGCGCCGTCGAGTTTCGCCGAATCCTCGAGGCTGTCCGGAAGTCCGTTAAAGTATGTCCTCATGATGATAAGGAAGAATGCATCCATGGCTCGCGGAAAGATCACTGCCCATCGACTGTCGACCAGTCCCATTCCGCGGACAACCAGAAACAGCGGAATCAACCCACCGTTGAAGAGCATTGTAAATACGATGATAAACATGATGGTGTTCTGGAGATAGATCCTGTGTCTGGACAACGCATATGCTCCGAATGAGGTAAGTAGAAGATTCACACCGGTTCCCACCACCACATAGAAAATTGTATTCTTGTATCCCTGGAGTATGTTCGGATTTTCGAACACCGCCTTGTAGGATGAGAAATTGATTCCCTTCGGCCATAGAAGAAGACCGCTATGGGCGGTCATCTTCAAGGGCTCACTCACCGACGCGAATGTCACGTATAAAAAGGGATAGAGAGTCACGATGATGAGACAGACCATCATGACCACATTAAAATTATCGAATATGCGACTTCCTGCACTCTCGCGTATTGCCATCGTTCACTCCTTTACCAGAGACTAGTCTCGGTCAGTCGTTTGCTGATCTTGTTGACAAGCACGAGCAAGGTGAAGTTGATGACCGAATTGAACAGACCTACCGCCGCACTGTAGCTGTAGTTTGCCTCGATCAGTCCTTTGCGGTACACGAAGGAGGTGATCACATCCGCAGTCTCATAGATTGTGGGGTTATATAGGAGGAGAACCTTTTCGACGCCGACCTCCATCATCCTCCCGATACGCAGGATCAGAAGGATTATTATCGTGGGCATGATTCCCGGAATGGTCACCGCCCACATTTGCCGCCATCTACTCGCTCCATCTATTTTTGCCGCCTCGTAGATTTCTGGATTAATCGAAGACAATGCCGCAAGATAGATGATCGAACTCCAGCCTATATGCTGCCATATATTCGAGGCAACGAAGATCGGTTTGAACCAGCCCGGGATGATCATGAACGGAATCGCCTCGACGCCGAAACCCCTCAGCAGTTGGTTGATGAGACCGTCCCGCCGCAGGAAGTCCAATATGAACCCGCAGATGACGACTAGCGAGATGAAGTGAGGAAGGTAGGTGATCGTCTGGGTTATCTTCTTGAAGCGCTGATTCTTCAGTTCGTTCAACAACAATGCCAGAATGATCGGGGCCGGAAATCCGAAGACGATATCCATTACGTTAAGCACGATGGTATTCCGGATTAGTCGACCGAAGTAGTAGCTGTTGAAAAAGTCTGTGAAATGTATAAAGCCGACCCAGTCGCTGCCGAGTACCCCTTTGAAGGGACGAAAATCTTTGAACGCAATCTGGGCACCATACATGGGGCCGTAATGGAAAATAACATAATAAACGAGGACCGGTAGTAACATGAGATACACGTAGGGATTCACACGAAAATCTCGTATAATCCGCTGCACGACACTATTACGGTCGTGTAGCCGTACGCGCAGTTTGGCTGTATTGATCATCACTCCTCCTAACCCGAAGCCGCCGTCCGGAGCCTATCTTCCATAGGAATATTCATATCTCTAAACTTGCCCGGGGTGACTCCGGCGTATTTCTTGAAGATTCTGATGAGGGCTTTGTCGCTGTAGCAGCCGACCATCGCAGCAACATCTGCGATTGATATCTCTACGTCCTCCGCAAAGATCCGCCGGGCAAAATCGATCCGCTTGCAGTTCACATAATCTACCATCGTCTCACCAAACTGTTCTCTGAAGAAATGAGAAAGGTACGATGAGGTGAGACTGAGGGCATCGGCCATCATCGTCTGGCTGAAATTCGAGTCGGTATAGTTTTCCTCGATGAACTCTATTATGTGATGCTTCAACTCAATATTATGACTCTTTTTTTCACGATCAATGTTTTTGCAGATCCTTCGAAAGATCTCTTTGATCGACTGAAACACCTCCGGTGCGGATTCGCTCTTCCGCATGGCATCAAAATACCCACAATAATCAACGGACGCATATCGGTCGATCTTCCGCCTCACGCGGACGGCGGTCCCCATCAACTCAAACAAGAGGATCTCAATCGCCTCGAGGGAAAGACGGTGATCCTGGAAATTATCCGAGTAGACACGGTCGATGAGTGATTCCGCAGAACCATAGTCACCGGCGAGTACTGCGTTGATGATCTTACGCTGCGTATCGATGGTATAATAAAACTCGAATTCATGAGTATTAATCTCGTCATAACCGACGATGGAAGAATCGCCTCTCAGCCGGGCATATCGGAGCGCTTCACGTGAATCGAGATAGGAGAGATGTAGTCCTTCGAGTCCGTCATGTATGCCCCCGATACCGGTGAATACTGTCTCATCCGGTGATTCGAATATACGTTGTTCGATTTCCACCAACACTCTTCGAACTCCGAACAGGATTCGTGAATCGGCAGTATCGGGATGGATATTGACGGCAACCGCCAGGATGTCATCCGAGAGTTCCAACACAAATACCATGTGCTCCGCAAACGCTCTCTGCAACAACTGTTCTCCGACCGGATGTTTTATCGGCGACACTTCAGTCGCGTGGGGTTTCTCTACGGAATCCTTCACACAGACCTGAAGCACCGCCACCAGGAATCGTTCCGACAACAGCTCAATTCCATGCTGTTCCAGGCCTTGCCGAACATCATCGATCTCACCGAAATATCCCTGTAATAATCGAGAAACAAACGATTCTCTCATCTGTGTACCGTGAAGAGCGAGTCTGTCTTGCAGAAACCTGTCTTTCTCGATCGTAGAGAGGACGGTGTGCCTCAAATAGTCGAGCTCATCGGATATGGCAAGGCAATCGTCTCCGGTATATGAGGCGATACTCTCCGTCACCGACCTGATAAGCCGGTAATTCGACCTGGCACTCATATACGCAATCACGACTCCGGAAAGCAGTGCCACCACGGTCATCCCCACCACCATGAGTACCATGCCTTCCAGGGACGCCCATACGGAATCTTTCTGTCGGAACACGTGATATGTCCAGGAATCGAACGCTGACAGGTAACTAAGGGTAGTGTATCTCCGATTCTTCGCAACAGACTCGAACACCGGTGCTCCTGATGGAGAAGTCCCCACAATGGCTCCGGTATCATCCGCCACATAGGTCCAACCGGAACCGGCCATACTCGTTAGGAGCCGCATCAGGCTGTTCTTTGAAATTATGACTGCAACGACGAAATCAGGATTCCCGGCTTCCATATACGAATATTCCCGGATGTACGTCAGATATGGAGTCCTCTTTCCGTCCTGGTCGACCAGGTTTGATTCGGCCGGCAGAAACCGCCCGTTATACCTGCCGGATGTCAACAAATTGGACCACTCCGGGTAACCGATGCCTTCACGCAGATAGACATGGGAGAAAAACAATTCGGCATCGAACTTTCCGCTGGATGTCAGGACCGTATCGCTGCCGGGAAACAGTACGAAGAAGTCCCTGCAGAATGTCGACAGACGCCTATACTGTGAAAATTCCCGTAGTATCCGATACGCGTCGTAGACGTGTATATTCAGGAGACCATCTCTGACGGCGGAAAACTTCTGCACACGACTGTTGGTCATTATTTGAATAGTAAGGTTCTTCATCTCATGCAGTCGCTCATCGATGGTTCCTGCTACATGACGCAGTGTTGTCTGAGCGATCTGATCGGATTTATCCGCCAGCGACGTGAGAGTCTTGAAGTGGATGATACCGCCGATCCAGATAGGGACGGCCACGATCAGGAGGTTGTACATGAGTATCTTCTGAAAGACTTGACTTCGCTTCATATTTCACATCGTCTCAATAGTTCGGATCTAATAAGTCTCAATAGTTCGGATCTAACGACATCAGAAATTCCACCATACAACTTCAATCACGGAGAACTCTCAACGCCGTCTCACGAGCATGCTCGAGGTGGGCACGCATGGCATCTTCTGCCGCCGTGACATCCCCATCGAGTAGCCCCCTGATGATGGCCGTGTGTTCGGCATAGATCTCAGCCCGTCGTCCGGAATTCTTCTCGACGGATACGTATCTGATCCGCTTTGCCTGATCGTAGAGCCGGCTTAAAAACTGAATCAGATACTTGTTATCTGTAGCCTCGGCAACCAATCGGTGGAGACGACTGTCACGCTGGATGTGTGACTCGGCTGCATCATTCTTGGGCACCTTGGACCATATTTTCTCTTCCTCCTCTAACGCTCGCCGGTTCAAATTCGGTGCCGCGGCACGTACCGCGAACGGTTCGAGAAGCAAACGAATAGAGTAGATGTTGTTGATGTCCTTATAGGAGATACGGGTGACGAACACGCCGCGCTTGGGATGGATCTCCAGGAGATGCTCCTGCTCGAGCATGTTGAGTGCCTCCCGCAGGGGAGTCCGGCTTATCCCCAGCTCCTCCGTCACCTCTTTCTCGGAGATCGGATGACCCTCGGCCAGGTCTCCCCGGATGATCTTCTTTTTGATTGCCTCGTAGGCAAGCACCTTCCTGGTCGGCGTCATCGTGTATGCACCTCTTTAGAAGAAGTTCGAGAGAGGAAATCAACTGTCTGCGTCATTACCTCGAAACTCGTGCGGATCAACTCCGCCTCTCTGCGGATCGTCTCCTGACTTGACTGACTATCCTTTCTCCTGGCGGTAAGTTCGAGGATGATGGATGCATCCGGCCGCACGGAGAGTACCCGCTCGAGAATTCCCTGATAATCGAGCCAACCCTCTCCCAGTGCACACCCCCGCATCACATATCCGGCCTCCACCTTCTCCATGGTGTAATCCTTCAGATGCACCGAGAGGAGCCGCGGCAGAAGTGCTTCCAGAGTCTGCTCCGGCTTTTCGACGAACCCGATGCCGTTGGTCGTGTCTAGGACGAAACCGACGGCATCCGAATCCACCTGCTCGATTATCCGAACGAGTCTCTCGGTTCGAAGGTCAAAGTGGTTCTCCACCGCGATGCGAACTCCTTCCGATTCGAGGACGGGGACGAGATCCTTCAACACACGTATACTCCGCCACTCGAGTTCATCACCATCCGGTTCGGGTGTATTGCTTGGGGCGCCGAGAACCAGGCGAATCAGGTCGGAGCCCATCAGTCGGGCTATACTGAGATGCGTCTCGAGGTTTTCGGGTCTGCAGTCCCGCATGCCGATTTCGATGAACATCTCATTCTCATCGCAGAACCTCTTCACGGCCATCAAGCTCGATTCGGGCAGATCGCAGTAGGAGAGATTTTCACAGAGCTGTACGCCACCGGCACCGAGTGAGTATGCCGCCTTGACGAAATCGAGAGTGGACATGGGCGTCGGCGGAGTAAACCCATCGATTCCCACGGCATACCGAAACGCGTAGCTGCCGATGCCTACTCGATGCCCACCCACAGAGGAGCCCCCCTGTTGACTAATCCGCATTCATTAGTATACAACATGTATATAAGTTGTATAACCAATTTTATCATCTGTCAAGGAGGAATCGATGGAAAATAAACTCGCGGTGATTACCGCGTTTCTCGGCGGAGTGAAGAATCGGTACATGCAGTACCATCCTGACCGGACGATAAAGGAGAAACTCGATCTGGCTCGGCAGATAGAGGGAATCGAAGGGGTAGAATTATGTTATCCCGGAGACTTCGAGGATCCGAAGCTGCTGCGTACTCTCCTGGAAGAATATGGACTGGGAGTGTCCGCCGTCAACGTGCGCTCCCGTCGACAGGGCAAGTGGCTCCGCGGGTCGTTCAGTTCACAGATCGAGGCCGAGAGAAACGAAGTAGTAGACGATTTCCGCACGGCCCTGGATACGGCCGCCGATTTCGGCGTCGACCGGATCACCACATGCCCGTTGAACGACGGCCACGACTACCCATTCGAGATCGACTACTTCGACATGTACCGATTCGCGGAGGATTCGTTCCACAGGATCGCCGAACACAACCCCGAGATGCGGGTCTGCATCGAGTACAAACGGAACGATCCGATGGCGCGTTGTCTCTTCGGGACGGCTGCCGAAACCATTACCTTCTGTCAACAGATAGGGCTCCCGAACATAGGATTGACTCTCGACTTCGGACATGCCCTGTTGGCCGGAGAATCACCGGCACAGTCCCTGGTCATGGCCAATCGGGCGGAACGCCTCTTCTACGTCCACATCAACGACAACGACCGCTACTGGGATTGGGACATGCTCCCGGGCGCCTTTCACCTGAGCGAATTAATCGAGTTCTTCTACTTCCTCAAGAAGACCGACTACACCGACGACTGGTACTCCTTCGATGTGGTCTCGAAGGAGGTGGGGACGGTGGAGACGTTCGACACCGTGATGAAACTCACCCGTAAATTCGAGGCGCTGGCTGATAAAATCGATCCGGCACAGATGGATCCGGCAATGAAGCGACGCAATCCCATGGCCGCGACCGAACTCTTCTACGACCTATTATTCGACGACAAAGAGGGAGTACCCTCGAAGTAAGTTCAGGCGGTGCAGGATGTCGTCGATTTGAAATTCTGACGTTATCTCAGAACCCACGCTCCTTCCGGACCCGCTCATACGCGTCCTGGATCTTGCGGAACTTGTCGGTGGCCATCTTCTCGAACTCCTTGGGCAGGCCCTGGGCCGCGACGGCGTCGGGGTGGTTCTCCCGGACCAGCCTACGGTAGTTGGCCTTGATCTTCTCGTCAGAATCGCCGGGCTCGCACTCCAGGATGGCGTAGTAGCGGTTGGTGTCCTGCACGTACCGCTCCTTGATCCGATCGTAGCGGTACTGCTCAAACCGGAAGATCCTGGCGACGTTGAGGATCAGATTGCCCTCCGACTTGGATACGCCGCCGTCCGCGACAGCCACCCGGAACAGGACATCCAGCATCAGTTCCAGGATCTGTGGCTGCATCCTAAAGGTCCGGTAGAACTGTTCGGCCAGCTCCCGATACCCCTGGGGAGAGTTCAAGGCGGCCTCGAAGATCCGTTCGGCGGAAATTTGCGACCCATAATCGAGACTCAGATCCTGGGACATGAACCGACGCACGGTCTCACGTTCGGCCGAATTGACGCGGCCGTCGACCATGGCCAATTTAGCAAGCAGGGAGAAGGCTCCGACGAAGAAGGTCATGTGGGCCTGTTCTTCGCTACGCAGCCTGCGGCGATAATAGTCGTAGTAGGGGATCTCTTCGGCCCTGTCGGCCTGCTGGGCCCGATCGAAGGCGTGTCCGAAGGCTACCCCGGCAATGGCCCCGAGAGGTCCCCCGAAGAACAACCCCAGGGTACCTCCGACTATCTTCCCGATCCAGCTCAAATCATGCTCCTGTTAT